>CAYSDD010000078.1:0-4392 GCA_964429555.1 uncultured Syntrophaceae bacterium | reverse complement strand
CTCGAGAGCGTCGCCCCCGGCGACCTCGTCGAGGCGAAGGTGGACCTCGCCTTCGCCCACGACTTCACGGCCCCCATCGCCATCGAGGTGTTCAGGCGGATCGGCGCCCCGAGGGTCTTCGACCGCAGGCGGGTCGTCCTCGTGGCCGATCATTTCGTGCCGAACAAGGACATCGCCTCGGCCGAGCAGGCCAAGCTCATGCGGGAGTTCGCCCGCGAGCAGGACCTCGATCTCTACTACGAGGTCGGCGAGGCCGGCATCGGCCACGTGCTGTTGCCGGAGCAGGGGCTCGTCGTGCCGGGGCAGCTCGTCATCGGGGCCGACAGCCACACCTGCGCCTACGGGGCCCTGGGGGCCTTCTCCACCGGGGTGGGGAGCACCGACTTCGCGGCCGTGATGGCCACGGGCGAGACCTGGCTGCGCGTCCCCCCGACGATCCGCGTCGAGTACACGGGGACCCTGCGGCCGCTGGTGGGCGGAAAGGACCTGATCCTGCGCCTCATCGGCGAGATCGGCGTCGAGGGGGCGCGCTACAGCGCGCTGGAGTTCTGCGGGGAGGTCATCGCCGGGCTGCCCATGCCGCATCGCTTCACGATGGCGAACATGGCCATCGAGGCGGGTGCGAAGAACGGCATCATCGTGCCCGACGAGACGACGAAGGCCTACGTGATGGGCCGGGCCCGGTGGGAGCCCCTTTACCTCGAGAGCGATCCCGACGCGAAATACGACCGGACGATCACGATCGAGGTGAGCGCCCTGGAGCCCCAGGTCGCGTTCCCGCCGTCGCCGGCCGACGTGCGGCCCGTCTCCGAGGCGAAGAACATCACCCTGGACCAGGTCTTCATCGGCTCCTGCACCAACGGCTGGCTCGAGGATTTGCGCGACGCGGCGCGTGTCCTGAAGGGCCGGAAGAAGGCGAAGGGCCTGCGCCTGATCGTCATCCCGGCCTCCCCGACGATCCTGAAGGAGGCGACCCGGGAAGGGCTCGTCGAGATCTTTCTCGAGGCGGGCGCCGTCGTCGGGCCGCCCTGCTGCGGGCCCTGCCTGGGGGGGCACATGGGAATCCTCGCCTCGGGCGAGCGGGCCCTGGCGACGACGAACCGCAATTTCGTGGGCCGCATGGGCCACCCGAAGAGCGAGGTCTACCTCTGCAATCCCTCCATCGCCGCCGCATCGGCGGTGCTGGGGAGAATCGGCTCCCCCGAGGAGTTGTAAGCGGCTCTCGACCGCGGCGCATCCGTCCCACTGCAGAAGGCAAGAAGGTGAGAGGGTGAGAACGTTGGATGGGTCGGCGGCGAAATTCATGCTGCATGCTTCTCCAACCTTCTCACCTTCGAACCCTCTGACCCTCTTTACCGGAGAGCGCCCTGCAAGCGTTCGAAACAGCGTATTTTCGCAGGAGATGAATCGAGATGAAGTATGAAGGTCGCGTATGGAAGTTCGGCGATGACGTGGACACGGATCTGATCATCGCGGCGCGTTACTGCAACGTCTCCGACGGGGCCGCCCTGGCGAAGCACGCCTTTGCCGACGGGCGGCCCGAGTTCGCCGCCTCCGTGTCGGAGGGGGATGTCATTGTGGGGGGGCGAAACTTCGGATGCGGTTCGTCCCGCGAGCATGCCCCCATCGCGATCAAGGCGGCGGGCGTCCGGGTCGTCATCGCGAAGAGCTTTGCGAGGATCTTTTACCGCAACGCCTTCAACATCGGCCTTCCGCTGCTCGAGTCCGAAGAGGCCGCCGAGGACATCCGGGACGGCGACCGGCTCTCCGTGGATCTCGTGGCGGGGCGCATCGAAAACCGGACAACCGGTAAGTCCTACAGTGCAAGGCCGATCCCGCCCTTCATGGAGGGGCTCATCCGGGAAGGGGGGCTGGTGGCGTACATCCGGAAGGAAAAGATCGCAAAAGGGCAAGACGGATCGTCAGCAAAATCCTAAAAGGGAGCGAGAGCATGAAGACCTACAACATCGGTGTCATCCCCGGCGACGGCACGGGTCCCGAGGTCGTCGGCGAGGCCCTCAAGGCTCTCCGGGCCATCTCCGATGCCGAGGGGATCGAATTCAACCTGACCCGTTACGACATCGGCGGGGAGCGCTACCTGGCCAAGGGGGACCTGCTGCCCGACTCCGTCCTGTCGGAGCTTCGGGGCATGGACGCCTCGCTGCTCGGGGCCATCGGCCACCCCGGCGTGCGGCCGGGGATCCTCGAGACGGAGATCCTGCTGAAGATGCGCTTCGAGCTGGACCTCTACATCAACCTGCGGCCCGTCGTCCTGCTGCCCGGGGTCTGGACGCCGCTCAGGGACAAGGGGCCCGGCGAGATCGACTTCGTCGTCGTGCGGGAGAACACGGAGGGGCTCTACGCCGGCAGCGGGGGCTTCCTGCGAAAGGGCACGGCGGGCGAGGTGGCGGTGCAGGAGTCGGTGAACACCCGCAAGGGCGTCGAGCGCTGCATCCGCTACGCCTTCGAGTACTGCCGGCGGCGCAACCGCCGGAAGAAGCTCACCCTCTGCGGCAAGACGAACGTCCTGACCTATGCCTGGAACCTCTGGGAGAGGGTCTACTACGAGGTGGCGAAGGAATACCCGGACGTGACGACCGATTACGCCCACGTGGACGCGACGTGCATGTGGATGGTGAAGAACCCCGAGTTCTTCGACGTCATCGTGACGGACAACATGTTCGGCGACGTCATCACCGACCTCGGCGCCATGATCCAGGGGGGCATGGGGATCGCCGCGGGGGGCAACATCAACCCCGACCCCGGCCAGACGGCGATCTTCGAGCCCATCGGCGGGTCGGCCCCGAAATACGCCGGCACGAACAAGATCAACCCGCTGGCGGCCATCTGCTCCGTGCAGATGATGCTCGAGTTCCTCGGCGAGACGACCGCCGCCGGCGTCCTGCTCGATGCCGTGCAGAAGGTCATCCGCAACGACCTCAAGAGCATGGATGCCGGCAAGATGGGTCACGGCACGCGGGAGGTGGGGGATCTCGTGGTCAAGTACATCCTCGAGCCCTGAGGGAGCGGCGGGAGGCCCGGGCAGCCGGGCCTTTTTTCTTGCCCGCCCATCCCCGGCCCTTCCCCCGGCGCCCCGGCCTTGCGGCGGCCCGCGACTTCCCGATTGACGAACCCGGGCGTTTCGTTTAGAGTTTTTCCCGTATTGACGATCGGGGCAGGAATGCCCGGGAGGCCGATTCGGTGCGGGACTTCGCAGGGTATCTGGGCAGGCAGGCCACGGACCGGTTGAACCGTTACGCGGAGCAGTCCGCGCTCTTCTACCGCATCCTGCGCCAGATCGTCGTCAATCCGCGGGCAGGCCGCAGGCTGAGGCTGCGGATCGTCGTCGAGCAGATCTATTTCACGGCCGTCGAGGCCCTGTGGATTCTCATCCCCATCTCGCTGCTTCTCGGCAGCATGATGATCCTGCAGTTCTCCGGCGTGGCGGCCCAGCACGACCTGGGCAAGATCACCGTGGCCCTGCTCATCCGGGAGTTCGGCCCCCTCGTCACGGCGCTGGTGGTCATCCTCCGGTCCGCCACGGCGGTGACGATCGAGACGGGCTACATGCAGGTCCTGCGCGAGATCGAGGCCCTGGAGCTCCAGGGCGTGGACCCCCTCGACATCCTGTTCGTGCCCCGCATGATCGGTATCACGGTATCGCTCCTCTGCCTGATCACCATCTTCTGCATCGTCTCGGTCCTGGGGGGGTATGCCATCGCCTGGGTGCTGACGACCCTGCCCCTGCAGAACTTCCTGGCGCAGATCGGCAAGGCCGTCGAGCCGATCGACATCGTGGCGGTCGCGCTCAAGGCCCTCTTCTTCGGGCTGGGGATCACCGTGATCTCGCTCTACTACGGCCTGTCCGTGCGCAAGGGGATCACGGAGATCCCCGTGATGACCTCGAGGGGGGCCGTGGCGTGCCTCTTTTACTGCGTGGCGGTGAACTTCGCGCTCTTTGCCGCCTTCTTCCTGTAGGTCCCCCATGGCGCTCATCGAACTCAGAGACTACGCGCATACGCCCACGGGCCGGGGGAAGGGGCTGTCAAAGTTCTCCTTCTCGCTTTCGCCCGGCGATGCGTTCAGCCTCCACGCCGACCGGGTCGACGACGCGCACCTCTTCCTGCGGGCCCTGGCGAGCCTTGAGCCGCCGGAGGAGGGGAGCTACCGGTTCGACGGCGAGGAGCTGAATTTTGCGAAACGCCGGCGGCTTCTGGCCGTCCGCAGGAGGATCGGCTACCTCGGGGTCGATGCGGCCCTGATCGGAAACCGCACGCTGCGGACGAACCTGCTGCTCGGCCGCTACTACGCCGAGAACCGGCTCGATTTGTCCCTGGGCGAAGACGTCCTGGACCTGTGCCGCCTCTTCGGCATCGAGGACAAGCTCGACCT
>CAYSDD010000077.1:0-4406 GCA_964429555.1 uncultured Syntrophaceae bacterium | reverse complement strand
TCCGGGAGATCAAGATCGCCTCCGGGGCCGGGTTCCTCATCCCCATCACGGGCGAGATCCTCCGCATGCCCGGCCTGTCGAAAATGCCCGCCGCCTGCCACATCGACATCGACGACGAGGGCAACATCACCGGCGTGAGCAGCCCCGGCGAGATCGCGCCCCTCACCTGACCGCCCCGTCGCCCGCCCCGCAATTCCGCGTTGCGAATTTTCCGAAAACGGAATATAGGGGAAACGGCCCGAGGGGCATGCAACCCCGGACGGGGTTCCCCGGAGGAGGGTTCATCGCCGCCCCCGCGGACGGCCGTCTCCCTCCCGGGGCGCGTTCCGCCCGGCAAGAAAGACCCCTCGGGGTCAGGCTTCGGCCGACGGAGAGAGAGCGAGAGAGAAAGAGAGAGAATCAACGGGGAAAAGGGGGTGAGAACATGGATTTCTGGACGGCCGCCGGCATCTGGGGCATCGTGGTCCTCGTCGTCATCAACACGGTCATGGTCGCGAGGATGAAGATCTCCATCGCGGGGGAAGAGGACGAGCAGGACGAAAAGCGCTGCGCGGGCATGTAGGCAAAGGCGCCTCCATCCCTGACCGGAGAGCCTGCCTGCCGGCCTGCCGGCCGCAGCGGGCACTCGAATCGCTGAAAGGAGAACCCTCTCATGGAATACATCCAAAAACACGGGGCCATTCTGGTCATCATGGTCATCTACACGGTCTTCTGCCTCGGGATCGGCCAATGGTTCAAGCATCGGGCCTCCCGCAGCGTCGACGACTTCTACGTCGCCAAGCGGACCATCCCCGGCTGGGCGATCGCCCTGGCCTTCTTCTCCACCTTCATCAGCACGAACACCTACATCGGCCAGGCGGGCTACTCGTTCCGGGCGGGCCTGTCCTGGGTGTGGGTCGGCGTCTTCTGGACGTTTTTCTGCATGATCTCCTGGCTCGTCATGGGCCCGCGGATGCGCTCGCAGACGGCCAAGCTCAAGTCGCTGACCATCCCCGACTACTTCGACTTCCGCTACAAGAGCGTCTATTCCCGGGCCATCCGGATCTTCTCCGCCGTCATCATCCTCTTCGCCACCGTGTGGTACATGGTGGCCATCGCCAAGGGGTGCGCCCACCTGCTGCACTCGACGCTCGAGATCCCCTACGCCTGGGGCGCCTTCCTGATCGTCTTCATCACGACCCTCTACTCGGTGATGGGCGGGATGTACAGCGTCCTGTGGACCGACGCCGTCCAGGGGGCGATCATGTTCGTCGTCGCCCTGATCATGATCGCGATCCCCTTCGCCTTCGTCGGCGGGGTGGAGCCGGTCATGCAGAGCATCGCCTACACGACGCACCCGTCGGTCAAGGGGACGCCGATCGGCGACGGCCTCGTCGTCTTCTGCGCCCTCGTCTCGTTCCTCTACATCGCGAGCATCGGCCTGTCCGTCGGCATGAAGCAGATCTCCGAGCCCCGCTGCCTGATCCGCTTCTACTCCGTCGACAACGCGAAGAGCATGAAGTTCGCCATGATCGCCACGCCGATCCTGCTGGGCATCTCCCTGATCTGCGTGTTCTCCGTGGGCGCCCTGGTCCACGGCATGACGACGCCGCAGGAGGCGGCCTACCTCGTCAAGAACACCGACGAGGTCATCGGGTTCATGCTGGCGAAGATGAACAACCCCTGGATCACGGGCATCTGCATGGCCGGGCTCTTCGCCGCGGGCATGTCTTCGCTCGCCTCGGTGATCCTCATCGTCGGCACGGCCTTCATCGGCGACATCTGGAACCTGGTGAAGCCCCTGTCGCAGCCGCAGCAGGTCAGCTACACGAAGTGGCTCATGTGGCTCTACAGCGCCCTGGTCGTCTGGATCACGATCTATCCCCCCGCGGGCATCGTGGAGCTGACGGCCTTCTCGGGGGCCGTCTTCGCGGCGGGCTTCTTCCCGGCCGTCTACGGCGGCCTCTACTGGCGCTGGGGGACCGGCGCGGGCGCCTTCTGGTCCATGGTGATCGGGATCGTCGCCACCGTGGGCTGGCGGTTCCTGGTGCGCTTCAATGTCCCCGGGATGCGCGACTACCACGAGATCTTCGCGGGCTTCATCGCCTCGATCGTCGCCTACGTGGTCATCAGCCTGCTCACGCAGGGCGACCGGCCCAGCGAGGAGCACCTCGACCACGTCTTCCACACCAACCAGGCAAAGTGACCCTGCCCCACGCAGCAGCAAGGGCGCCCGGCCCCCCGCCGGGCGCCCTTTTTTATGGGCGGGCGCGCAAAAAAGGGCGCCCCGCGGCATGCCGCGGGGCGCCCCGTTATGGCCGATGCGTCAGCAGGGCCGCATCACTTGAACGGCCAGATGAGCGGCACGAGGATGATGACGAGGATCGTGCAGACCACCTGCGGGATGAGGCCCGCCTTGATGTAGTCCACGAACTTCAGCTGCCCCGGCCCCAGCACGATCGTGTTGGGCGGGGTGGCGATGGGCGTCAGGAAGCAGAGGCTCGCGCCCATGCCGATGCCCATGAGGATCGGCAGGGGGCTGATGCCCATCCCGACGGCCGAGGCCAGGCCGATGGGGCCGACGATGAGGGCCGTGGCCGTGTTGGAGGCAAACTGCGTCAGCAGGGCCGTGAGGCAGGTCATGCCGATCATGAGCCCCATGGGCGAGCCCGCGACCACGTCGTTGACGGCCTGGGCGATCATGAGGACGCCGCCCGTCTTCTCGAGGGCCGTGCTCACGGGGAACATGCAGGCGAACAGGAAGATCGTCTGCCACGAGACGGACTGCCAGGCCTCCTTCCAGGTGATGCACTTCGTGATGATCATGAGCGCGGCCCCGAGGGCGGCGGCCGTCAGCAGGTCGATGTTGAGGGTCTTCTTGATGAAGGGCACGAAGTCGCCCAGGGCCATGACGGCGACGACGAAGGCGAAGATCCCCACGGAGAGGCCCATCCTGTTGGTCCGGTACTTGATGTCGGTCTCGGGCCCGGCGTAGTCCTCGGCGTCACGGTCCATCTTGCCCTTGGGCAGAAAGCGCGTGCCGAAGAACATGAAGGTCGCGATGCCGGCGACGGCGATGGGGATCCCGACGAGGGCGAACTCGAAGAAGCCGAAGGTGGGCATCTTGGCCGTGCCGAGGACGCCGTTGACGACGCCGTTGGGGGGCGTGCCGATCAGGGTGATCGTCCCGCCGAAGGAGGTGGCGAAGGCCAGGGCCATCATGAAGGACTTCGTGTTGAAGCCCGCCAGGGTCACGACACCCAGGACGATGGGCAGGAAGCAGACCGTCGTGCCCGTGTTGGAGAGCACCGACGAGAGGGCCGCCGCCACGATCATGACGTTGAGCATGACGAGCTTCTCCTTGCCCTTGCCCTTCTCGACGGCCCAGCGGCCGACCTTGTCGGCAAATCCCGTCCGGAAGAGGGCCTCGCCCATCATGAACATGAACATGAAGATGAGGGTCCACTGGTTCGCGAAGTCCTTGAAGGCGTCGGCGGGCCGGAGCACCCCGCTGATGACGAGCGCCACGGGCACGAGGATCGCCGTGGCCTCCAGGGGGATGACCTCCGTCATGAACAGCAGGAAGGCCACCGCCAGGATCGCGATCGTCGTCCAGGCCTTCTGGTAATCGATCTTGGCCGCCGGCTTGGCCGGTGCCGGTGCCGGGGCCGCCGCCGGAGCTGGTGCCGAAGCTGCCGCCGGCGCAGGGGCGGCCGCCGGGGCCGCCGCGGCCTTCTGTTCCGCCTTCGGGGCGGCCGCCTGCGCCCCCGCGGGCTGCGCCGTGGCGTAGAAGTAGGCGGGCACGGCCACGAGGCACAGCAGAATCAATGACACAATCCACCATTTGCGTTTCATCAAGCCACCCATAAAGACTACCTCCCGTTATGATTCGGTTGATGCAGGCAGGGCGGGCCCGTCCCGCCCCGCATGATTGGGAAGATCCCGGACTATCGCAAGAGAGAGCCGCCCGTGCCGCGGGCGGCTCTCTCCCTTACTTGATCTTTTGCTGAAGGGCCGCGCAGCGCTCCCGGGCCGACTGCATGAAGTGTGCGGCGTTGACGATGTAGCGCTCGTGCCGGCCCCGGGCGATCTGCCCCAGCTCGTCGAAGGCCATGATCTCGAAGACGAGCTTCCGGTTGTCCACCTCCGCCAGGGCCGCCACCGCCGTGACGGTCATCCCGATGAAGGTCGGGTTGAGGTAGCTCACGGACGTCGACAGGCCGACCGTCACGTACCCCTCCGGCAGCATCGGGTCGATCACGGAGACGGAGGCCTCGATGAGCAGGGCCGAGAGCGTCGGCGTGGCCATCAGCTCCGTGAGCGCACCGTGCCCGAAGGACAGGGTGTCGGCCGGCTCGATGGTCTTCTGAAACGTCCTGGACAGGCCGGGCTTGAGCTGCGGCAGTGCAAACGGAAGAGGCGTTCTG
>CAYSDD010000076.1:0-4412 GCA_964429555.1 uncultured Syntrophaceae bacterium | reverse complement strand
CAGGGTCATCGAGATGGCGAGGAGGCTCAGCGGCTGGCAGGTGTTCTGACCGGGGCTGGTGACCGGGACGCATCCCGTCAGGGTACGCAATCATGTCATGTTCTTTCTCTACCGGGGCGCACCGCTGGCGTATGAGACGCCAAAAGAGGCCGTCTGCAGCGGTGTGATTCGCAATGCGTCGCTGCAACGTGCGAAACAGGACTCACTCCTCGGGCTTGTACGCCTTGCATCCGACTCATTTTGACCAGCTTGCAAAGCCATTCTTGAGGCTGACCGGGGGCATCCCGTCGAGCATGCGTTTCCCTTCTCAATCCGGGCATCGGCCTCGAGCAGGCCCCTGACGTGACGGAGGGACCTTTCCGTGCCCCGAAGGGGAAATCAGGGAGTCAGGTCTTTTGCCGTGATGTTGCACGAAACGATTCCGTTTGCAGCTTTTTGCCGCGCACACTGGCCGGTTGCAACCACGTTTCTTTTCGAGTATTGTAACGCCGGAAAAATGCTGGCGGGTACCAAGAAAAGGAGAAAGGAGGAAGCGCTATGAGTACGACATTACACGAGAAGGTTGCAAAATGCGCAGTCCTGTTCTTTGCGGCCTTGATCCTGATCGGTTTTTCGAGCAATGCGCTCGCCGTCACGCTGACGCTCGGCCACGGGGCCTCGCCGGGGAACCCGCGCACCATCGCCGCGGAGGCGTTCGCGAAGATGGTTGCGGAACGCACCAAGGGCAGCGTTACCATCAAGATCGCAGGTGCCGAGCAGCTCGGAAGCGACGTGGCCATGCTGACGTCCCTGCGAATCGGCGCGCTCGACCTGACGGCGAACAGCCAGGGCCCGGCCGCCGGCCTCGTCCCGGAAGTTGCCGCCCTGGGCTTGCCTTTCCTGTTTACCGACGCCGACGCCGCATACAGGGTGCTGAGCGGGCCCGTCGGTGAGCGCTTGAACAAGCGGTTTGCCGAAGTGGGAATCGTGGTCCTGGACTGGTGGGACAACGGCATCCGCCACATCACGAATTCGAAGCGGCCCATCAACATGCCGGCCGACCTCAAGGGGCTCAAGATCCGCACCCCGGCGGATCCGATGACCGTGGATATTTTCCAGGCGCTCGGCGCGGCCACCCAGCAGATCGCCTTCGGCGAGCTGTACGTCGCCCTCCAGCAGGGCGTCGTCGACGGCCAGGAGAACCCCCTTGCAAACATCGCCAGCAACAAACTCTACGAGGTGAACCGGTACATCTCCCTTTCCGGCCACAAGTGGGAATGCACACCATTTCTGATGTCGCAGGTCGCGGTGAAGAAGCTCAAACCGGCCGAGCTGGAAATCGTCAAGGCGGCGGCGAAAGAGGCGGGGGTTCTCCAGCGCCGGCTGATGGCCGAAACGGACACGAAACTGCTTGCCGAGTTCAAGGCGAACCCGAACATCGCCGTCAACCAGGCAAACCGGGCGGCGTTCCAGGCGGCGACGGCGAGTGTGGTCGAAAAGTGGAAGGCGAAACCCTTCGGCCCCTTTGTCACGGAGCTCGTGGCCGCGGCGAAGAAGAAGTGATCGGCTCATGATCGTTGATAACGGCGGGGATCCGCCTCCGGCAGGTTCTGCGGGCCGACGCATCGCGATGGCCGCAGCGGAGGGTGTGGATCGTCTCATTACGCGCCTGTGCCGTTTCATCGTCCTGGTGACGGGGATCGCGCTGACGGTTCTCCTCGCCGGCAACGTCGTGGCGCGCTATGTGCTGGCCAGCGGCGGGATCGATGCCGCGCAGGAACTTCCGGAGCTCCTGTTTCCGTGGTTCATCGTCGCGGGGATCTCGCTGGCCGCGCAGGCCGGGGGGCATCTGGGGGTTGACTGGTTCTACGACAGGCTCGGGCCGCGCGGGCGTGTCTGGCTCCTGCATCTCGTGAACGCGATCTTGATCGTGTCCTATCTGATCCTCTTCTGGCAATCGCTGCTCCTGGCGGAGAACACGTGGGTGCAGGTCAGTCCGGTGCTCAAGATTCCGACCAGCCAGGGGTACCTGGCTGTGGCTCTGGGCTGTTTGCTTCTGGCGCTTGCTGCGGCATGCTCCTCGGTGCGCATTGTCATGACCGGGCCCGAAAGGCGATTCACGCTCAGCTACAAAGAGACCGGACCATGAGTTTCGTCCTGACGCTTGCGTTTATCGTGCTCATGCTGCTCGCCGTCCCGGTGGGCCACGGGATGGTCATCGCGGCGGCCGTGGCGGTCCTCTGGGACGGGACACTGCCGCTCATGATCGTGGCCCAGCAGCTGTTTCAGCAGACCCAGTCGTTCCCGATGCTGGCCCTGCCGTTCTTCATGCTGGCGGGAAGCCTCATGATGGGCGGACGCCTCGGAAGGGAGCTTCTGACCTTCGCGTCCGAGTTCATGAAGCGCTTCACGGGGGGCGAGCTCTCGACCACCGTGGTGGCCTCGACCGTCTTCGGCGGGGTCTCCGGCAGCGCCGTGGCCAACTCGTCGGCTCTCGGCCCGGTCCTCATCCCGTGGCAGAAGAAGTCCGGTTACCCCGCCGGTCTGTGCGCGGCCAACATGGCCACGTCGTCCGTCATCGACATCCTGATCCCGCCGTCGATCCCGCTGATCCTCTACTCCCTGATCAGCGGCGTGAGCGTGGCCGACCTCTTCATGGCCGGCGTTCTCCCGGGCCTGCTCATGGCGGGAAGCTTCATCTTCCTGTGCTGGTGGATCTCCAGGCGCCGGGGGTACCGCAGGGCGGGCTCCGTGATCGGCGGCAAGGAGCTGCTCCGGCTCGCCGTCCGATCGTTCCCTGCGCTCGCCATGCCGGTCTGGATCCTCGTTTTCCTGCGCTTCGGGGTTGCCACGCCGACCGAGGTGGCCGTGCTCGCCGTCGTCTACTCCGTTGCGCTGAGCGTCCTGCTGTACAAGGACCTCGACTGGGCCCGCTTCAAGGAGGCGATGGTGGAGGCCGGGATTGCGACGGGCATCGTGATGCTGGTGATCATGGGCAGCGCGGCCTGCGGCTGGCTTCTCACCTTCGACGAGGTGCCGGCACGGTTTGTCGCCTGGGTGTCCGCGACGATCCAGAATCCCTGGCTTATCCTGCTGGCGATGAACGTGGTGCTCCTCGTTGTCGGCATGCCCCTCGACCTGCCGCCGGCCCTGCTCCTCTTCGGGCCGATCTTCGTGCCGCTGGGGGCCTCCCTCGGCCTGGACCCCGTCCAGCTCGGGCTGATCATGGTCATCAACCTGGGAATCGGGATCTACACGCCGCCCGTGGGGACCACGCTGTTCATCGCCACGTCCATCGCCAAGTGTTCGCTCGACGAAACGACCCGGGAGCTCTGGCCGTTCTTCTTCGCGGCGGTGCTTCTGCTGCTGGCGATCACGTACGTCCCCGCGCTGACTCTTTACTGAGGCGGACCGGTGTTGTGAAACAGAATCCGTCTGACCGAGAACGACCCGGAAACAAAAGGAGCAAGGGAAGACATGTCATTTGAACAGAGAGTTGCCGTCGTCACGGGCGCGGGCTCGCCGAGAGGGATCGGGCGTTCGATCGCCTTGGCCCTCGCTGAGAAAGGCGCCGATGTGGTGGTTGCGGATCTGGACCTGGCCGGTGCGGAAACCGTGGCCGGGGAGATCCGGGCCTTGAAGCGCAATGCCATGGCCGTCCGGGTCGACGTGACCCGGCAGGAGCATGTCGCCGAAATGGTTCGTAAAGGGATCGAGCGGTTCGGCCGGATCGACATCCTGGTGAACAACGCGGGGATCACCCAGCCGATCAGGGTCATGGACATGACGGAGGCGGACTGGGACCGTATCGTGGCGGTCAACCTGAAAGGGACCTTCCTGTGCTCCAAGGCCGTCCTCCCCGTCATGATCAAGCAGGGGTACGGCCGCATCGTGAACATGAGCTCCGTTTCGGCAAAGAGGGGCGGCGGTGTCTTCGGCGGGGCGCACTATTCCGCGGCCAAGGCGGGCATCCTCGGGTTTGCCAAGGCGCTGGCCCGGGAGGTTGCCGCACACGGGATCACCGTCAACTCCGTGGCCCCCGGGCTGATTGCCACGGACATCCGCGGGGGACTCGAATCCCCCGAGCGGCAGAAGGAGATGTCCAGGGACATTCCCGTCCAGAGACTGGGAACGCCGGAAGAGGTCGCCGCCGCGGTCGCTTTCCTGGCCTCCGAGGAAGCCGCCTACATCACCGGGGAGGAGATCGACATCAACGGCGGCTCCCACATGGATTAGTGTTGCAGCCTGCCGGGCGGCGTGGGTGCCCGTGATGCGTCCATACGCCGCGTGATCGCGTCGGGGCATCATCCGCCGCCGGCTGGGACAAGGTCCCCGCCACGCCTTTTTGCTAAGTGCGGGCGGCGGGGGATCGGGTTACTTGAAGACGTCCCGGATCCTGTCCGTCAGGGAGCGGGTGCCCTTTTCCGCCGTCC
>CAYSDD010000075.1:0-4419 GCA_964429555.1 uncultured Syntrophaceae bacterium | reverse complement strand
CCTGGCGGTAGGAGATGAAGCGCCGGTACATGCTGTTGTCCGACAGGGAGTAGAAAAAGTCCTTGAGGCGGTGCTCGTCGCTGATCTTCACGGGGCGAAACAGCAGGTTCACCCCCGCTTTCGTGGTGCGGTAGCTCTCGAGTTCCTCGGGGTAGATCCCCCGCTCGCCGGGGATGAAGGCCTGGTCCTTGTAGATGAGGCCGTTCTTCCGCGCTTCCTCGATGAGCCAGGGCCTGAACTTCGGGTGGGCGATGGCGATGAGTTCCATGGCCCGCTCGCGGACGTTCTTGCCCGGCAGGTAGGCGATGCCCCACTCGGTGACCACGTACTGTACGTCCCCCCGCAGCAGCGTCGCCCCGGCCCCTTCCTTGAGGAAGGGGACGATCCGCGACACCACGTCGCAGGCCGCCGTGGACTGGATCGTGAGGATCGTCTTGCCGTTCCGGGCCAGGGCGGCCCCCCGCATGAAGTCCGCCTGGCCCCCGACGCCGCTGTAGAACGTCTTGCCGATCGACTCGGCCGTCGCCTGGCCCGTGAGATCGATCTCCAGGGCGCTGTTGATGGCGACCATGTTGTCCTGCCGCGCGATGAGCAGGGGGTTGTTCGTGTAGTCGATGGACCGGAAGTCGATGGAGGGGTTGTCGTGGAGGAATTCGTAGGTGGAGCGCTTGCCCATGCAGAAGGTGGCGACCGTCTTTCCCCGGTTGACGGTCTTGCGGGAATTGTCGACCACGCCCTGTTTCATCAGCTCGACGATCCCGTCGCTGATGAGTTCCGTGTGGATGCCCAGGTGCTTCTTGCCGCGCAGGTTCGCGAGAACGGCGTTGGGGATCGTCCCGTAGCCGACCTGGATCGTGTCGCCGTCCTCGACGAGGCGGGACACGTAGTTGCCGATCCGCTGGGCGATGTCCGTGTCGGCCGCCGGGTAGTACTCGAGCAGCGGCTCGTCGTAGGGCACCAGGAAGTCGACATCGTCGATATGGAGGAAGGTGTCGCCGTGGACCCGCGGCATGTGGCGGTTGACCTGGACGACGACGACGCGGGCCGTCTCGGCGGCGGCCTTGACGATGTCCACGCTGACCCCCACGCTGAGATAGCCGTGCTCGTCGGGCAGCGAGGTCTGGAGAAGCGCCACGTCCACGTGCTCGAGGCCGCGGCGGAACAGGCCGGGCACCTGGGAGAGGTTCACCGGCGTGTAATCGGCAAGCCCCTTGTTGACGGCCCCGCGGGTGCTGTCGCCGATGAAAAAGGAGTTGTGACGGAAATTGGACTTGAACTTCTCGTCGGCGTACGGGGCCACGCCGAGGGTCCGGATGTGCAGGACCTCGGCATCGAAGAAGGCCTTGGGGTTCTCCTTGACGTAGCGGATCATGGCATGGACGAGATGCTGGGGTTCGGCGCAGGCCGAGGCGATGAAGATCGTGTCGCCCCGGTGGATGTTGCCGAAGATGACTTTCTCGGGTGCGAATTTCGAGGGGTAGCGCTGCTTCCAGAGGTCAAGGGCCTGGGCCTGTTCGCTCATGACGGGGTTTCTCTTTCCGGGGGATGTGGTCTGCCCACCAAGGTAAACGGAGGCACAAAGGCTGTCAAGAAAGGAAATCACGAGGGTCTGCGTGCCCCCCTTTTTTGCCTTGATTCCTTGAAGGGTTACATGTATAAAGCAACCGTTTTGCGAACCCTGCGATTCGATGCAGGACGGAGAGAGCGCACGCACTGCAGATCATCAGAGGAGAGGGAGGAGCCATGGAATTCAAGCCCCGCGCCAAGCGTTCCCTGACCGCGATCATAGAGGATCAGGCCAAGAAGTGGGAACTGAACGAGAAAAAGAAATTCAAGCAGACGATTCGGCCCGTGATCGCCATCTCGCGGCTGCCCGGCAGCGGCGGGTGGTTCCTGGCACAGAGGGTGGCCAAGGACCTCAAGATGGACTACTGGGACCGCCAGATCATCGACGAGGTGGCCAAGAGCGCCAAGGTCAGCAAGCGGCTGATCAAGTCCCTGGACGAGCAGGACAGGAGCATGCTCGACGACTGGATCGAGTCCCTCGGGGAGCGCCACGTGTGGCCCTACGAGTTCATGGAGCACCTGACGAAGGTCATCGGGGCCATCGGCGCCCACGGCAACGCCGTCATCGTGGGCCGCGGGGCCAGCTTCATCCTGCCCCCCGAAGCCTGCCTCAGGGTTTTTGTCATCGCCCCGCTCGATGTGAGGGTGAACAACGTTTCGACCTTCTTCAAGGTCTCCAAGGAGGAGGCCAAGCAGCGGATCCTCACCGTGGAGGCGGAGCGGGTCGCCTTTGCGCGGAAATACTTCAACCTCGACCCCCTGGATCCCAGCCACTACGACCTGATCATCAACACGCAGTATTTCAACCTCGACGAGGCCTCGAAGATCGTCATCGCGGCATACGAGTCCAAGGACTGGCAGGATTTCTCGGCGAAGAAGGTCATCAAGTAAGGCAAAGGCCTCAAGGCTCAGGGCAAAAGCCAAAAAGGAGAAACACCGACACTCGGAACGCCTTCGGGAATCGTGATCGTTCCGAGCGCTTTGCGAAAAAAAGCCCCGCCGGCCGGCGGGGCTTTTTTTTGTCCGGTGAATCCGTGAACGACTAGAAGTTCTTGAAGTCCCCGTCATCCAGGGGGATGACGGCCTCCGGCCGCACGCCGTCCGCCTTGGCGCCGGCCTTTTTTCCGAACCCTTTGAAGGAAAGCACCTTCTTCAGCACCGCCTGCGAGGGGGCCGATGCGGCCGATGCGGAGGACCGGGTCTCGATCCGGCCGCCCACGAGCATCATGAGCTCCGCGGCGATGTCCTTCATCTGTTCGGCCTGGGCGTTCATCTCCTCGGAGGCCGAGGCCGACTCCTCGGCGTTGGCCGCCGTCTGCTGCGTCACCTTGTCCATCTCCGCCACGGCCTTGTTGATCTGGTCGATCCCCTGGGCCTGCTCGTGGGAAGCCGCGGCGATCTCGGAGACGAGATCGGCCACCTTGGAGGCGCTCTTCGAGACCTCGGCGAAGGCTGTATTGGTCCGCTCCACGAGCTCCGAGCCCTCCTTGACCTTCTTGACCGTCCCCTCGATGAGCACCGAGGTGTTCTTGGCCGCCTCGGCGGCCCGCATCGCCAGGTTGCGCACCTCGTTGGCCACCACGGCAAACCCCGCCCCCGCCTCGCCGGCACGCGCCGCTTCCACGGCGGCGTTGAGCGCCAGCAGGTTGGTCTGGAAGGCGATCTCGTCGATCGTCTTGATGATCTTCGAGGTCTCGTCGCTGGCCTTCGAGATGTCCTCCATCGACTGGGTGAGCTCCGTCATGGAGCCGTTGGCCCGCTCGACCATCTGGCGCGACTCCTTCATGAGCTTGTCGGCCGTCGAGGCGTTGTCGGCGTTCTGCTTGGTCATCGACGACATCTCCTCGAGCGACGAGGAGGTCTCCTCGATCGAGGCGGCCTGCTCCGAGGCCCCTTCGGCCAGCGACTGGCTCGCCGAGGAGACCTGCCCCGAGGCCGAGGCCACCTGGTCGGCGGCGTCGTTGAGGTGCTTGACGGAGCGGGTCACGGGCACCGTGATGCTGCGCGCGAAGAACGTCACGGCCACAACGGTCAGGACGAGGAAGAGGAGCCCGATGAGAAGCACGAAATTGCGGATCGCGTGTGCCGAAGAAAGGAATTCATTCTCGTTCTGCGTAAAGGCGATGCTCCACGGCGTGCTTTCCACCGGCGCGAAACCCGAAATTTTCCGCACGCCCTGGTGCGTGTAGGCCTCGACGCCGGCCTGCCGTCCGAGCATCTTGCCGGAAATCTCCTTGAGGCCGTCCAGGGTCGTGATGTTGAGTTCGAGGATGTAGTCCTTTTTGGGGTGAGAAATGACGAGGCCGCTCTTGTCGACCATCCAGGGGAAGCCGGTCTCTCCGACCTTGACGGACTGGATTTTCTCGGAGAGGAAGTCCGTGTTGAGAATGACGCCGACGGAACCGACGTATTCGCCGTTCTTGTAGATCGGCGCACCGATCGGGGCGCAGGGCTTTCCCGTCGCGCGGGACTTGATGACGGTGCCGAGGTGAACCTTGCCGGCCTTGGATTCCCGGATGTAGTCCCGGTCCGCCACGGAGATGCCGCGGGTCTTTCCGTTGTTGTCGGCGAAGATGACCCCCTTGTCATCGGTGACGAAGAGGGCCTCGTAGTCGTTGCCGGACTGCTTGGCGATCTTGACGAGCTCCGCCGAGAGCCGTTCGGTTTCACCCGTTTTGTCCGCACCGTCGCGGGACACCTTGGCGGCGGCTTCGATGATGTGAGGCTGGACGGACAAGCTGGCCGCAATCTTCATTTCCTCCTTGATGGCGACTTCCACCATGTCGGACATGTTCTTCGCAATCTGCACCGCCTGTCCCCTGGCCATGTCCTCCAGGGCCCCCGTGGCCTTGT
>CAYSDD010000074.1:0-4426 GCA_964429555.1 uncultured Syntrophaceae bacterium | reverse complement strand
CGCCGTAGGGGTCGAGGGCCGAGGGCGAGTTGTGGGTCTCCACCTTGAAGACGAGGTTCCAGTCGTCGTTGAACTTGATCACCCCTGCGTTGTCCACGAAGACCGAGAGGCACCAGTCCGCGGCGCCGAGGCGCTCGCGGATCTCCTGCGTCGAGCGCTTGATGCAGCTCGCGAAGAGCGAGTCGATCTCGAGGCGCCTGCCGCCCTCCTCCTCGTAGGTGATGACGCTGTTGAAGATCTTGTGCTTGCAGTGCTCCGACCAGGTCTGGGCGAGCGCCTCGAGCTCCATGTCCGTGACCCTGGACCCGAGGCCGACCTCCCGGCGCGCCGCGACGACGGCCGGGTCGTTCACGTAGGCCTGGATGGCCTTCATCTCCTCGAGCGACAGGGCCAGCGTGCCGCGGCTGCTGATGGCCGTCAGCTCCCCGTCGGGCACGTTGAGGTCGATCTCCGCGATGCGCGGGTCGTCCACGCCCGTCACCTTGGGCACGGTGGGCCTCATCCCCTTCTTCGGGTCCCAGCCCCTGCCCTCGACGATCTCGTAGCGCTCGATCAGGTCGTTGGCGAGCACGCCCGAGGCGATCCGCTCCGCCTCGTCGCGGCCGATCCTGCCGCGGATCACGTACTGCCGGGACGTGTAGACCCTCAGGGGCGTGCGCCTGCCGATGAGCAGCTCGATGGCCTCGGTGGCCGTCTTGCCCACGTTGTCCGTCACGCCGGGGCGGAAGCCCACCTCGATGAGCCAGTCGAAGTTCTCGGCCAGGCCGCGGTTGACGGCATGGCGCTGGATCACGGGGTCCGACAGGGGCCCTGCGGCGGCCTGCCGGAGCTCGGCCTTCGTCAGGGCGCCCTCGATGGTGAAGACGTCGATCGTGCTGACCTGCTCCACGTCGAGCCGGAGGTGCTCGACGATGCGCCGCCTGACCTTCTCGCCCAGGGCGTCGCGGATATTCTTCCTGAAACCGATTTCGATCCGGTTGACCATGGTCTCTCTTCCTTCCGCGCTCAGCGGAGACTGTATTTTGCCAGCTTCAGATGCAGGCCCCGGCGGCTGAGGCCCAGCTGCCGGGCCGCCTTCGAGATGTTGCCCTCGCACTCCTCGAGCACCCGGACGATCATCTGCTTCTCGATGTCCTCCGTTTTCTCGCGGATGAGCTCCTTGATGGACCGCTTCTCGTCGGGCGCGCCGGCCTGCGTTCGGGCCTCGACGGCCTCGATGAGCTCGGCGGGGACGTCGGCCATGACGATCGTCTCTCCCTTTGCCATGAGGACGAGCCGCTCGGCGAGGTTTTCCAGCTCCCGGATGTTGCCGGGCCAGTCGTGATCCATCAGCAGATCCACGACCTCGGGGTCCGCCCCGGCGATCCGGCGGTCGAGCTTGCGGTTGAACTTCCCGATGAAGTAGTCGAGCAGGGCCGGGATGTCCTCCTTGCGCTCCCGCAGGGGCGGGACGTGGATCGGCATGACGTTGAGCCGGTAGAACAGGTCCTCCCGGAAGCGGCCCTCCCGGACGTCGAGCTGGAGGTTGCGGTTCGTGGCGGCCACGAGACGCACGTCCACCCTGATCGTCTGGATGCCGCCGACGCGCTCGAACTCGTGATCCTGGATCACCCGCAGGAGCTTGACCTGCATCTCCCGGGGCAAATCGCCGATCTCGTCGAGGAAGAGCGTCCCCTTGTGCGCGAGCTCGAAGCGCCCGGGCTTGCTGGAGACGGCCCCCGTGAAGGCGCCCTTCTCGTAGCCGAACAGCTCGCTCTCGATGAGGTTCTCGGCGATCGCCGAGCAGTTGATCTTGATGAAGGGGTTGTGCTTCCGGGGGCTGCCGGCGTGGATCGCGTTGGCCACGAGCTCCTTCCCCGTGCCCGTCTCGCCGGTGATGAGGATCGTCGTCGTCGTGGGGGCCACCTTCCGGATGATCTCGAAGATCTTCGCCATGTGCGGGCTCGACCCCACGATCTCGCTGCGGTCGATCTCGGCCGGGGCCAGCTGGACCTCCTCGTCGCTCAGCACCCTCGTCTTGACGGCCTTGCCGATCACGCGCTTGAGCTCCTCCTGGTCGAAGGGCTTCGTGATGTAGTCGAAGGCCCCCTTCTTGAGGGCGTCCACGGCCGTGGCGACGGTCCCGTGGGCCGTGATGAGGATGACGGGGACGGCCGGGTACTCTTCGGCCATGCGGCTCAGGAGGCCCATGCCGTCGAGCTTCGGCATCTTGAGGTCGGTCACGCAGACCGTCACGTCGTGGCGCTTCAGCAGGGCGAGGGCCTCGAGGCCGTCGGCCGCCGTCTCGACCTCGTAGCCCTCCTTGGTCAGCATGGCCTTGAGCACCAGGCGCATGTTGACCTCGTCGTCGACGACAAGGATTTTTTTCCTGGGAATTTTGGACACTTGCGTTCCCATGGCCGGGTGATTGAGAAACAGACTGTAGTTTACTTTGCCCCGTGCGTCAAGGCTCTTTCAGGATGCGGCCGTTGAGACCATTTCGTAACGTCCAAGGCATGCCAACGGGGTCCGGATTCACTTCGCTCGGCGGAACAGAAGGTAAGAGGGTTAGAGGGTAAGAAGGTTGGAGAAGCATGGAGCAGGAAACGGGCACGGCCTTATCCAACATTCTCACCCTCTCACCTTCTCAACCTCTTTCACGGCGTAACCCCGGTCACCGGCCTTCCTGTCCCTGCGGCAGGTTGAGCCGGATATAGAAGATCGACCCCTGCCCGGGGATGGACTTCGCCCGGATGGAGCCGTTGTTGTTCCGGACGATCCGCCGGCAGATGGCCAGCCCCAGGCCCACGCCCCGCTCCTTCGTCGTGAAGAACGGCTTGAAGATGCTCTGGAGGTCCTCCTTAGACATCCCCTTGCCCGTGTCGCGGATGGAGATCCCCACGGCCCCGCCCTCCTCGCTCTCGATGCGGGTGGTGCGGATCGTGAGGGTGCCCCCGTCGGGCATGGCCTCGATGCCGTTGAAGGCGATGTTGAGGATCACCTGCTTCATCTGCTCGCCGTCGACGAAGACCTGGGGCAGGTCGGGGTGGAGCTCCGTCGCGACGGTGACGCCCTCGGGCAGGCCGCTCACCCGGATGACCTCGACGGCCTTCTCGATGATCCCGTTGATGTCGTAGAGCTTCGGGCTCACCGCGTAGGGCTTCGCGTAGTTCATGAACTGCGTCACCACGTTGTTGAGGCGGTCGGCCTCCTCGACGATCACGTCGAGGAGCTTGCGGTTCTCGGGGTTGTCCGTCTCGGAGCGCAGGTACTGGCCGGCGCCCTTGATGGAGCCCAGGGGGTTGCGGATCTCGTGGGCCAGCGCCGTGGCCATCTCCTCGAGCAGCTGCGACTTCTCCCTTTCCAGTTCCTGGTCGAAGCCGTAGATGGACGAGAAGATGTCCTTCGCCTCGGGGAAGAAATAGTTGAAGACCTTCTTCATGATCACCCGGAAGGGGTCGTAGGAGATGACGATGATGAAGGAGGCCGTCAGCACGTGGGTGAAGTAAACGGGCTCGATGCTGCCGAAGAGGCCCAGGATGAAGAAAAAGGTTCCCGTGGCGAAGAGCGTGACGACGGACAGCACGAGCCCTCGCACCATGATCTCGTAGAGCTCCGGGAGCCGCGGGTGCAGGATGATGATGAGCACGAAGTACAGCAGGCCCGCCAGGGCAAGGTTGGAGATCGGGGGGAAGCGGAAACCCAGGTGGTGAAAAATGTCCAGGAGGCTGACGGCCGCCGTGATGGCGCAGGCCATCGTGACGTAGACCATCCGGGTTCGCTCCACCCCGGGGGCGCGCCCGCGGATGAACAGCAGCAGGGCGCCGAGGCAGGAGAGGATCGTGAGCCACAGATACGCCAGGATCGCCGGCTCGAACCAGGGCGCCTGCGCAAGCGGCGTGAAGAAGGCCGCGGCCCAGAGCAGGCTGGCAACCGTTGCCGCGGCGACCGACTTGCGGGACAGAATGCCCTTGCCGC
Organism: uncultured Syntrophaceae bacterium; assembly: GCA_964429555.1. Taxonomy (GTDB): domain Bacteria; phylum Desulfobacterota; class Syntrophia; order Syntrophales; family UBA2192; genus UBA2192. Next base: position 469 of record CAYSDD010000074.1, on the reverse strand, counting down.
GGAGCAGGCTGCGGGAAAACTCGACGAGAAGCGGCGGCAGGAGCAGGTACCCCGCCCGGCTCAGAACCCCCCAGAAGGGGTCCTCGAAGAGGCCGTTGAAGAACGTCCCCCCCTTGTGGAGAAAGAGGGCCAGGCACACGAGCGCGAAGGAGACCTGGACGGCGTCCTTTTCCTTCTTCAGCAGCAGGGAGACGGCGATGGTGAGGCTCACCGCCGCCAGGATGAAGAGTTCCATAGGAATCCCGTCTCGGGCGAAAGAAAAAAGACCATCGCCGCCGACCCGCAGACCGGTCGGGACGCGGCATGGCCCCTGGACAAGGGCCCCGGTTCACGCATGATTCCGGGGCCTGCTTCTGCCGAAATCATACCGGGAACGGGGAGGCGAGTCAATAGCAGGGACGTTTGGTAGCGTATCATATCTTGTGTCAGAGACAGGAAAGGGGTACCCCCAAGATTGCGAGATCCCATA
>CAYSDD010000073.1:0-4452 GCA_964429555.1 uncultured Syntrophaceae bacterium | reverse complement strand
ATACCCGCCGCCGCGATGCGGCGCTTCTGGACCATGCTGGCCCATTATCACGGACAGACGTGTAACGGCTCGGAACTGGGGCATGCCATGAGCCTGTCGGATAAAACCGTCCGCTCCTATCTGGATATCCTCACAGGCACCTTCATGGTCCGGCAGCTTCAACCCTGGCATGAGAACATCAAGAAACGGCAGGTTAAGGCGCAGAAAGTCCACCCACGGGACTCCGGCATCCTGCACAGCCTGCTGAGCATCACGGACCGCCACACCCTCGTGGGACACCCGAAAGTCGGCGCATCGTGGGAGGGGATGGCGTTGGAGCAGGCCCTGCAGCTACTACGCCCTTCTCAGGCATACTTCTGGGCTACAACACAGCAGGGCGGAACTGGATCTGCTGTTTTTCCACCGCGGCCGCCGGTACGGAATGGAATTCAAGTTCATGGAAGCTCCGGCAATGACGAAATCGATGGGGCACGCCGCGCGGGATCTCGGGTTGGAGCACATCTGGGTTGTCGATCCCGGGGAGCACCGATACCCGGTGGAAAAGAACATTTCCGCGTGCCCCCTCGAGGCCCTCCCGGCATTGCGTGACGAGCTGAGCAAGACGTCCAAGCCATGACAGGCCCGTGCCAGGCCCTGTCCGGGAGGGTTCCCCTGGAAGACACCCGTCGGTTAACCCCGCCCTGTTGCCCCCGCGACACGAAGAACGGAAAGCCGCAAAGCGGCCGGAAGCGTCTCCGACCAGCCGAGGATTTTCTGCACTTCGTCCAGGACAAGAAGACCTCGGGAACGGGGCACCGCTTTTCGGACTCCGAAACGGGCCGATTCCCACTGCTGGGCGATCCAGAGCCGATTCTTCAGAACGGGCTCATCAGCGGCGGCATAGTGCCCCGGGCCCTTGAAGTCGGAGAGGGTCTGCCGGGCCAGGGTCGTATTTCCCGTTTGGCGGGGCCCCGCCAGCACCTGGATAAACCGTCTTGGCTCGCCGAACCGTTTTGCGATGACTCGATAGATCGGGCGCCCGTACACGGCCCTCCAAAATTACTCAATTTCGTGAGTAAATTTACTCAATATGTTGAGTAAATGACAAGGCCGTATTTGCATGAACCCTTACGGCTTCGCCGGCCATGCGGGTTCAGGGGCGCAGGGGATCGTCACACAAGGACAATCCGCCGGATGACGTCACGGAAAAACTCCCGGGACCAGACAGTCAGTGTCTCGGGGTCTTTCACGAAGGGCTCCACCTCCCTTCTTGCCTGGTTCACGTCCAGTTTCTCGACTGTCTTCGAGGCTATATCAAAAAACGTTTCGGGGTCGAGGCGCTGCGTCTTCTTCAGGTGCCCGCTCTGGATCATTCGCTGCTCCAGGTGCTCCAGATGAAGCCGCGGGTGGTTGGCGGCATACCAGACCAGGTCGTACCAGTCCCGGCCCTTCACGCGGCTCTTCCATGCCCTGCAGAGCACCGCGTGCATCTTGCCCGCGAACATGTCGGGAAGCGAGAAGGCCCTGACCGAAAAGGGGATTGGCTGCAAAAGAAACCGTGTTTCGGTGTCGAATCCCGGGGGGGGATCCGTGTCCACCTCGATTTTGATCTTCAGCACCTGGCCGCGCGGGATTCTGCGCGCAAGCGCCTCCTCGGTGTTGATGACGAGCAGGTGCTTGAGGGTGTCCGCTTTGAGAAAGGCCGACCGGATCGCGCTGCTGTCGCTTTTCGCTCTTGCGGTCACGATTGCCTCAAACCCGAACGAGCGGATCTCCTTCTCCAGGGCGTCGCTGTAACGCGTGAGATCGAATTTCGCTGCGGGTTTCAGCAGGGAAAAGTCAAGATCCTCCGAGTAGCGGTCCATCCCGTGGAGGATCCGGAGCGCCGTGCCGCCGTAAAACGCGGCCCTCTCGAAAAAGCGGCTCCGCCAGAGGCCCAGCAGGGCGATCTCCTGCAGGATCTCGCGCAGGGCCCTCACATCGTCTTCGACCCTTCTGCGCTCGTATCGCGCCAGCATGCGGGTGACGGCTTCATTCATGGCGTGCACCCTCCTCCCGAAGGCGGGTTACCACCTCTGCGAGCAACCGTAGTTTACGCGACCGATAGCGCTCGGCAAGGGTCGAAAGGGTCTCTGTCCGGAGCTTTGCCAGGCTCTCGGCGTCGATCCGCAGGCTCTGCTGCAGGTAGCGCCGCATGTCCGCCTGACTGCGGATACCCGTGCCCCGGTCGTCATGGATCTTGTCGGCCAGGGCCTTCTCCGGAACGGCCATCAGGAAGGCGCGGCCGTCTTCAAGCGGTATCCGGTCGATGCCCACGGGATATGCCGACGGGGGAACCTGGCGATAGATGAACAGCCCGACGGGAGTAGAGAACCGCCTTGCTCTGCCGCTGGTCACCGATGTGACGGCCTCAACCCGCTCCGGGATGAGACCATGATAGTGGAGGGCATAATCGAGCGAGATGCAGGAGGGCCCGTAAATCATGTTCGCCAGGATTTCCCGGGAAAACGGGCGGCGGGCAAGCTTCGGCCCGAAGACGTAGATGCCCTTCTTGACCCTAATAATCGCGCCCTGGCGAAGCAGACTTGTGATCTTGTCCCGGGGCCGCTCGTACCCCTTCAGGCTGTCCAGCAGGGCCTGGTAGTCAAACTCCTCGCCCTCGATGCGCCTTCTCAGTTCGTCCATCATGGTGATCTCCCGGCGGGCGCGTCATCAGACGGGACATAAATAGCATATTTGAGCATAGTATGTCGAGAAATATTCGACTTACTATGCTAATATCGGCATGCCCCGTCCGGGCGCCGTCTTCCCGGTCGGGCCACACGGGAGAAAAGGCATTCAGGCGTCGGGTAAGGGGATACCGCAAGCCCCATGGCGGGGCAGCAGTGACCGGCGGCCAGGCCGTTGGTCAGTTCTTTCGGCTGATTCGCTTGACGGTCATCTCAACGATGCGCTCTTCGTCGGACGGGTTGCTTTCGGCAAGCATGATGTCTCGGCGACCGGGGCATTGTCACTTTCCTCAACTTTTTCAGTGCCGGGTAGTCGGTGTCGCCTTTGGGGTCGGGGTGCAGGTGGAGGAACGAAGCCATTGAAGCATCCGTTCCAGCAATCGATCGATTTCGTCCGTGTGATTCAGGCAGATATCCAAGAGCTCTTCCGGGGATATGTCGTGATAGAAGTGCACCATGCGGTTGCGATAGCCGGCCATTTTCCTCAGCAGTTCAGCCTCCTCCTCCCCGAGGACGGCCTTCTCAAAAAGCCCCCGGGCAATTTCCTTGTATTCCGCTGCAGGATAACCGAACCCCTTCGCCAGGATGTGGCGGCCCACATCGAAAAGGGCCTCCAGGGACCGGCGGAGGTAGGACTCCGCAGCGGCGATGTTGTGCTTATTGCCAAAGAAGGCCTGTCGGTCAGCCAGAGGAAGCTCCCTCACGGCGGCGATGGCCTCGCGGATCCAGCGGGCACGCTGCGCAATGACCTTCTCGTCGATCGTGCCTGGCGTCATGTCACGCTCCGAGGGTCAGGCGGGTCATCTCTTTTACATGGGGTTCGAGGTCGGCCGCCATCCGCATGATGAGCAGCTGATACTCCGCCTCGCCCGTCGGGTCCTGCGCAAAGAGAAGCTCGCCGGTTACGATCCGGAGTGCCAACGTGATGGGGGCCTCGGGAATGACGACGATATCCGCGCGGGGCACGCCGAAGATGTCTTCAAAAGCGATGCCGATCTCGACCTTCTCCTCCACTGTGAGACGGCGCGCCGGCTTGACACCGATGTCAAGATCGGAAGGACCGGGAGACATGGCCGGAATCCTGCCCGCAGCAAAGTCACGCGCCTCGGCGGCCCGGCTTCCGAATGCATAGACGATCTGCAGATCGTACGCCGCGGACAGATCTCGGATGGCATTCTCAATTTCATGAGCACTTTTCATAAGTTGAATATTACCGCGGCGGGTGTGCGTTTTCAAGTCTTATCGCGGAACGGCCCCGCTTCGCCGTCGACAGGGGTGCCGGGGTGCAAGCGTGAACGGTTGCAATGTGGGGGATCTGCCTCTGCATGATCACTTCTTGAGTGCATCGTCGATGATGGAGACAAATCGTTCTGCGAAGTCGACGGCCTGCCGGGCTTCGGCTTCGGAAACGATGCCGGCGGTGTCATATACCGCCCTGTTGCGCTTCACCCGCATTTTCTCGAAGAAGCGAATCTCTTCTTCGAATGCGCGGCCCAGCGCCGCTTCAGCAAATTGGACGACTGTTTTGTGCTGTCATTCACCGCCGGCTGTCCGGTATCCTTCCGCGAACATAAGGGCTCTGGCAGCCTGCAGCATCGCATTATAGGCAATGTTGTATGCCCGGTCGGCGTTGGCCACGCTTCTTGCCGTCTCACTATCCCTTCTGGCCAGAACGAGCCTGTCGGATATCTGAGACGGTGCCGCGTCAAACGGTTTTATCAGCCCCCTTTTCAGCAAGTTTTCG
>CAYSDD010000072.1:0-4464 GCA_964429555.1 uncultured Syntrophaceae bacterium | reverse complement strand
CCCGCGATGAACCAGCCCCCGAAGCCCAGGGTCTTGAAGACGGCATACTCCCCGATCCGCTCGCGGGCCGTCATGGCCATCGTGTTGGCGACGACGGCCATGATGATGACGATGATCACGACGGAGACGAGCTGGATGGCGATGAGGATCGCCTCGGTCATGGAGACGAAGCCCATCTGGAAGGCCTTCTCCGTCTCCGTGAGGGTCTCGGCGAGCGAGTTCTTGAACGTGGCGTCGACGGCCGCGCTCACCTCGCCCGCGAGGTTCGGGTTCGCGATCCCGATCATGTAGTACCCCACCTGGCCGGCGCGGCGGGGGGCCGTCTTCTTCATCGTCTCGTCGAGGTATTCCCAGTGAAAGAAGAACTGGGTCTCGTCGACGCTGCGGTCCTTGCCCCGGTAGATGCCCCGGATGGTGAACTCCCAGTTGCCGGGGAAGATCGTGCCCTTGAGGGTGACCGTGTCCCCCACCTTCCAGCCGAACCGCTCGGCGGTCTTCCGGCCGACGACGGCGCCCTTCCGGTCGCTCAGGAATGTCGCACGCTGCAGATCCGGGATGAGGTACTCGGGGTACAGGGCGAGGAAGCTGCGGGGCTCGACGGCGAAGTTGGGAAAGAAGTTCTTCTCCTCGATGTAGACGCCGCCGAACCAGTTGCCCCAGGAGACGAGGGTCACGCCGCTCACCTGGCGGATCCTGTCCTTGTAGGCCAGGGGAAGGGGGAAGACGAGCGAGATGGCGTTGCGGATCACGAGCCGGTTGGCCGACGAGGCCTCGACGCCCGCGTACCAGGCGTTGACCATGGTCCGCAGCATCCCGAAGGCGAGGATGGCGATGGTGATGCCCAGGATGGTGAGCCCCGTGCGCAGCTTGTGGCGGAAGGCATTTCGAAGGAAGAGCTTAAGGATGCCCATGGTTCAGAACGCCCTTGTCCAGGCGGAGGATCACCTGCGCCGCCTCGGCGGCCTTGGGGTCGTGGGTCACCATGATGATGGTCTTGCCCGACTCGCGGCTCAGGCGGCACATGAGGGCCATGATCTCCCGGGCCGAGGCGCGGTCGAGGTCCCCCGTGGGCTCGTCGGCCACGAGGATCGTGGGGTCCGTGACGACGGCCCGGGCGATCGCCACGCGCTGCTGCTCGCCGCCGGAGAGCTGCGAGGGGTAGTGATCCATCCGGTGCGCGAGGTTCACCACGCGAAGGGCCGTCTCCACGTGCTCGCGGCGCTGGGCGCGGGTCAGGCCCGTGAGCTGCAGGGGCAGCTCCACGTTCTCGAAGGCCGTGAGCACCGGGATCAGGTTGTAGAACTGGAAGATGAACCCCACGTGGGTGGCGCGCCAGCGGGCGAGCTCCGTCTCGTCGAGGGCCGTGATGTCGACGCCGCCGACGACGATCGAGCCGCTGTCGGCCTTGTCGATCCCGGCGATGAGGTTCAGCAGCGTGCTCTTGCCCGACCCCGAGGGGCCCATCAGCGCCAGGAACTCCCCCTCGCGGATGTCGAATTCGATCTCCCGCAGCACCGGGATGACGTGGCTGCCGCGCCGGTAGGACTTGCTGACGTTGCGCACCGCGACGATGACCGGCTGATGCTCGAGCGCGGGGGCAGGCCCGTGTTCGTCACAAATCGAGGTCGGAGAGGTCGGATCGGACATGGCCTTTCTCAAATCGAGAAGTTGAGAGGGCAAGAGGGGAAGAAGGTTGGATACGCCGGCTGACGATCATCTGCGCTGAGCTTCTCCGACCTTCTCACCTTCACACCTTCTGCCCTTCTGTCTTTATTTCTCCGCCTGCTTGACCCGACTGCCGGTCTTGAGGCCCCCGGGCGGGTTGAGGACGACGCGGTCGCCGGGCTTGACGCCGCCCGTCACGACGAGCAGATCGCCCAGTTTCCCGTCCGTTGTGACCTCCTGCTCCTGAACCCGGCCTTCCCGGATGACGAAGGCGACCGTTTTGCCGTTGCGCTCCGCCAGGGCCGCGGGGTTGATCGTCGTGCGGGGGCTCTCCTCGCCGGGCCCCACGGGCTTCGACAGGAAAGCGACCTTGGCGCTCATCTCCGGGAGCACCCGGGGGTCCATCTCGACGAAGCGGACCTTCACCATCACGGTGGCCTTCGAGCGGTCCGCCGTGGGGATGACCATGTGCACGACGCCGCGGAACCGCCTCTCCGGCAGGGCGTCGAGCTGGATCTCGCAGGGCTGGCCCGCCTTGACCTGCTCGAGGTTGGACTCCGACACGTCGGCCTCGACCTGCAGCGACTGCATGTCGGCGATGGTGACGACGGCGGCCTTGGCATTCGCGGCAGCGCCCAGGGGGGTCACGATGTCCCCGATGTCGGCGTTCTTGGTGAGCACGACGGCATCGAAGGGGGCCCGGACGAGGGTGTACTCCAGGTTCACCTTCGCCGCCTCGAGGGCCGCCTCGGCGGCCTTCAGGCCCGACTGGGCCCCCGCAACGCCGGCCTCGGCCTTCCGGAATCGGGCCTCGGCCGAGTCGAAAGCGGCCTTCGTCGTGTACTCTTGGGTCAGAAGCCCCTTCTCCCTTTCGTAGGCCGCCCTCGCGTCCTCCAGCTCCGCCCGGGCCTGCTCGAGGGTGTAACGGGCGACATCCAGGTTCGCCCGGGCCTGGTCCCTTGCCGCGGCGGCGTCGGCACCCTCGAGCCTTGCGATGACGTCGCCCTTCTTCACCCGGGTTCCCTCCTCGACGTGGATCTCCAGGAGCTGGGCCGTGATCTTCGAGGCGACGGCGGCCCTGCGCTGGGCCACCACGTAACCGCTTGCGTTGAGGACCGTGAAGGACTGGGAGGGGTAGGTCAGGCTCACCGTGGCCGTTTCCACGGGCTGGGCGGTGCCGAAGACCCCCATCGCATAGAGGGCGGCCGCCAGCACCAGGAGAGCCGCACCGCCGATGACGAGCATCGGCTTTTTTCGCAGGCCCGGCCGGACGGTCTTTGCAGACTTGTCGATCGTGAGACGGGAGAGGTCGTCGGCTGCCATCGGTTCTTTCTTTCCCCGGTCGTGGAACCAAAAAAACCGGCGGGAGCCGGCCTTGCACCCCGGATACGGCTCGCCGGGACGATTCGTATCCGATCGTTTATAAATTGCATCCCCGTCCCGATTTGTCAACAGGATTGAGAGGCTGCGCCGTCCGGGAAGAGTTTTTCGTTGAAGTTCGGCCCCGTCGAGACTATGATAAAGACGCGCGCAGGAAATCCAAGAGAGGAGGCGTGAACATGCTCGTCAAAGTGCTCATCAAACGCAAGGTCACGCAGGACAAGGAAGCGGCTCTTCTGGATCTCATCACGCAACTCCGGACGCTCGCGTCCCGTCAGCCCGGATACATCTCCGGGGAGACGCTGCGCAGCGCCGACAACCCCGAGGAGTATCTCGTCATCAGCACCTGGCAGGCACTGGACGACTGGAAGAGGTGGTTCGCGAGCAAGGAGCGCACGGCGCTGCAGGATCAGATCGACAAGATCCTGGGCCGGAAGACGGAATACGAGGTCTTCCAGTACCCCGGGAAATCGGTCTCCCTCCGCAGCTTCAAGGGCTACGAGGGCGGGTGATTCGCGGGCCATGGGACGTCCTTCGCAGCGGATCGAGGCGGATGATCCCCGGCGCCTGGCCGACGGGCTCTGGGTGCTGGGCAATTCCTTTTTCAACCTGTATCTGATTCGGGGCAAGGCGGCATCGGCCCTCGTGGAGACGGGCATCTCCGCCACGGCCGACGCGGTCATCGCGCAGATGGAGGCCCTCGGGGCGAGACCGGATTACCTCATCGTCACGCATCCGCACGGGGATCACATCAACGGGCTGCCCGCCCTGCAGGAACACTACCCGGAAGCCCGTGTCGTCGTCGGGCCCGGAGCCCGGGAATTCCTGGCCCACCCCAAGACGGCGGCCGCACTCGTGACCGAGGACCGTTTCATGTCGGAGTTCCTCGCATCACGGGGCCTGAAGCCCGGGCGGCCGCCGATCGATCGGCCGCCTTCCGTGGAAGGCGCCATGGTGGCCGCAGACGGAGACACGCTGGAGCTGGGCGGCCTGGCCCTCCGATTTCTCCACGTCGGGGGTCACGCCATCGGCAACATCCTCGTTCACGTGCCGGCCCTGGACGCCCTGATGTGCTCCGACAGCCTGGGTTTCCGCATCCCCCGCATCGGGTTCTTCCCGATCTTCTTCACGGGCTATGCGGAGTACATGACCACGATCGACCGGCTGGAAGCCCTCGAGCCGCGGATCCTGTGCCTTGCGCACCAGGGGCCGCTTGTGGGCGAGGACGCCCGAAAGGCCTTCCGGGACGCCCGGGAAGCCGCCCGGGCCCTCTGCGAGGAGATCCGCAACGACCCCCGCGATGAGGACGCGATCATCCAGGGCCTCTACCCGCGCTTCTACCGGGACGAGCTGGCCCTCTACACGCCCGACAACATCATCGGGTGCTGCCGCCTGGTGATCCGCAGAAGCAGGGCCTGA
>CAYSDD010000071.1:0-4504 GCA_964429555.1 uncultured Syntrophaceae bacterium | reverse complement strand
CGCCGGCCACGCGCGGGTGGTCGGAGTCGTAGCCGCGGTGCGTGGCCAGGTCGAAGGCCACCGAGAGGCCCGTCTGCCCGGCGGCGAGGTTGCGGCGGTAAAAGGCGTTGGATTCCTTGGCCGTGGCGAACCCGGCGTACTGGCGGATCGTCCAGGGCTGGTTGGCGTACATGGTGGCCACGGGGCCGCGGACGTAGGGGGCCATGCCGGAGAGGGTGTTGACGAAGTCCAATCCCTCCAGGTCTTCCGCCGTGTAGATGGGCTTCACGGTGATCCCCTCGGGGGTCTCCCAGTTGAGCGCCTCCACGGGCTTGCCCTTGAGTTCCTTCGCCGCCTTTTCGATCCATTTCTTCATCTGGGGGTGTTGAGCCATTGTCTTCCTCCTTGGTTCAGCCTGTTCGTGAAAGGCCTGTTTTCCTGTGTCGATCCCGGTTGTCCGATTCCGCCCCGATGCCCGCGGCGCGGCACCGATGATCGTCGCGCCGGCGGGACCCGCTTCCGGTCCTCTCAGGGCAGCTTCCGTTGGTCCTCCGCCGCGACCTGCCGGTCCAGGAGGCTTCGGGCGAGCCTGACGAGATTCTCGCCCCGGTGGTTGTACCGCCACTCGATCTCCTTGAGATAGAGCGGGAAGTACGCACGGGGCACCCCTCGGTAGTGCCTGAGCCACTGTTTCGTGAAGGTCCAGAACTCTTCGATCTCCGCCGGGATCCCGCGGGCCTTCCGGGCCCCCGGCGTGCCGTGCACCACGACGCTGCCGCCGCGGATGTCGAGCGACGTGCAGGCCAGGGCCTCGCTGCAGAATCGCAGCCCCCCGGCCTCCGCGGCGTTCTCGCCTTCGGAGACGGGGATCACAAAGACCCGGCCGTTGCCCCTGTAGATGCCCAGGGCCATCCGCGGCCCCGACGAGGGGAAGTCCGGGCGGAACCGCACGCCGTCCCCGGCGATCGCCGCCCCCCCGCCCGTCCCGGCGAGCAGGGCCTTCAGGGCCTTCATCTCGTGCGTGTAGATGGCGGTCCGCAGGATCCGGAACCATCGCTGGACGGTCTTGAGGTCCAGCGGCACCTGGTGCCGGAGCCGGTAGGCCGGCACCCCCAGGCAGAAATACTCGAGCAGCCGGCCCTTCCAGTACGGTGATATCTTCGCGGAGCCCCAGAACGTCCTGTCGAACTTGCGCGTCAGGCCGCACCGGCCGCAGCGCCGCTGCCCCGTGGCCAGGCGCCAGAAGTTCGTTCCGCCGCATCGAGGACAAATCAACATGACCGACTCTGCCTGCAGGGACGCATCCTGTCGGCAGGACAGGTGCAACCGACTTGGGGTGTGGTTGAGCGCGGTTCTAGCATCGGGGCAGGGTGAAAACTATCGGGGGCCGTCTGATTCTGCTGTAGGACTCGTTCAAGGGCGCCTGTCGGGGTTTGTCTGACAGCGACCGCAAAGCCTCTCCCGGCAAAGGTTTCCGGGCATGGCCCGCGGCGCTCGGCGGCGTCCGCCCCCCTCCGCGAAACCGTTGGGGATCAAATATTCACTTGAAAAGCGGCGCCGAATTTGTGTAGACGGGTGCAAAACAAACGGGGGGTTGACATGCCGACCGTCGAAGAATTGCTCGCCCGGGCCGCCAGGCCGTCGAAGGACGCCCTGCGGATGCACCCGTTCTACCGGGGGAAGCTCCAGGTGGCCCCGAAGTGCGCCATCCGGGACTTCTCGGATTTCTCCATCTGGTACAGCCCGGGGGTCGCCGCCCCGTGCAAGGACATCCAGGCGAACCCCGAAAAGGTCTTCGAGCACACCAACAAGGGGAACCTGATCGCCGTGGTCACCAACGGCACGCGCGTGCTGGGGCTGGGCGACATCGGCCCCGAGGCGAGCCTGCCCGTCATGGAGGGCAAGGCGATCCTCTTCAAGTACCTGGGCGGCGTCGACGCCGTGCCCATCGCCCTGCGCACGAAGGACCCCGCGCAGTTCATCGAGACCGTCAAGCTCCTCGAGCCCGCCTTCGGCGGCATCAACCTCGAGGACATCTCCCAGCCGGCGTGCTTCCGGATCCTCGACACCCTGCGGGCCGAGATGCGCATCCCCGTCTGGCACGACGACCAGCAGGGGACGGCCTGCGTGATCCTCGCCGGGCTTCTCAACGCTCTGAAGATCGTCGGCAAGCGCCTGCAGGACGCCCGGATCGTGCTCTTCGGCGTCGGGGCGGCCAACGTGGCTACCTACCGCCTGCTCCGGGTGAGCGGGGCCGACCCGGCGCGGATCGTCGCCGTCGACTCCAGGGGGACGCTGCACCGCGGCCGCGGCGACATCGAGGCCGCGCAGGCGGACTTCGCCGTCAAGTGGCGGATCTGCCTCGAGACCAACGGGGACGGCCTGGTCGGGACCGTGGCCGACGCGCTGAAGGGGGCCGACGTCTTCATCGGCGCCTCCACCCCGGGGCCGGGCGTCATCAAGCCCGAGTGGGTCCGGGGGATGGCGAAGGACGCCGTCGTCTTTCCCTGCGCGAACCCCGTCCCCGAGATCTGGCCCTGGGAGGCCAGGGAGGCGGGCGCACGGATCGTCGGGACGGGACGGAGCGACTTCCCCAACCAGATCAACAACTCGCTGGGCTTCCCCGGCATCTTCCGGGGGGTGCTCGACGTGCGGGCCCGGACGATCACCGACGAGATGGCCGTCGCCGCCGCGGAGGAGATCGCCCGGGTGGCCGAGGAGAGGGGCCTTTCCGACGACCGCATCGTCCCCGACATGGACGACGAGGATCTCTACCCCCGCTGCGCCGTCGCCACGGCCCTGAAGGCCCGGGAGCAGGGCATCGCGCTGCTCGAAAAAACCCGGGAGGAGCTCTACCGGGAGGCCGCGGCGGCCGTCCGCGGCGCGCGCGAGATGACCCGCATCCTCATGGAGCAGGGGGTCATCGCCCCCGCCCCGGCGGAGTGACGGCGGTCAGGGGCCCTCGCGAGGCGAGCGGCCGGGCGAAGCGGGCGCACAGGGGCTACCGACGGAACCATTGACCCGGAGGGATCACGTTTCAAATCAGCACAAGGAGGCAAGACCGAGATGGGAATCGAGAGCCGTATCTTCAACAAGGAACTGTTGTCTAAAGTCACCACGGCCGAGGAGGCCGCGAAACACATCAAGGACGGGATGATCGTCGGCACGAGCGGGTTCACCCCCTGCGGGTATCCCAAGGCCGTGCCGCTGGCCGTGGCCGAGAGGGTCAAGAAGGGCGAGAAGCTCCGGTTGTCCCTTCTGACGGGCGCCTCCGTCGGCGTCGAGCTCGACGAGGCCTGGGCCGAGGTGAACGCCATCGCCCGGCGCTTCCCCTACCAGACGGGCAAGAAGATCAACCAGCGGATCAACGCCGCCGACACGATGTTCTTCGACATCCACCTGAGCCAGATGGCCCAGCAGCTTCGCTACGGCTTCCTCGGCAAGATGGACGTGGCCGTCATCGAGGCCGTCTGCATCCTGGAGAACGGCGGGATCGTCCCCTCGACGTCCGTCGGCAACTCGCCCACCTTCATCCAGCAGGCCGAGAAGGTGATCGTCGAGGTCAACACGAGCCAGCCCATGGAGCTCGTCGGGATGAGCGACATCTTCACCCCCGCCGACCCCCCGGCCCGGCACCCCCTGCCCGTCACCGACGTCAACCAGCGCATCGGCACGATCTACATGCCCTGCGACCCGCGGAAGATCGTGGCCGTCGTGCCCTGCGACATCGGCGACAAGACGCGGCCCCTGGCCCCCCTCGACGAGCAGTCCAAGGCCATGGCCCGCCACCTCATCCGGTTCCTCAAGAAAAACTACGGCGCCGTGCTCCCCCCCCTGCAGTCGGGCGTGGGCAACGTGGCCAACGCCGTCATGGCGGGCCTCGTGGAGAGCGACTACAAGAACCTGAAGGTCTGGACGGAGGTCATCCAGGACGCCATGTTCGACCTCATCGACGCAGGCAAGCTCAACGCCGTCTCCGGCACGTCGCTCTCCCCCTCGCCGGAGGGCCTCCAGCGGTTCTACAAGAACATCCTGCAGTACCGCGACAAGATCGTCCTGCGGCCCCAGGAGATCAGCAACAACCCCGAGATCGCCCGCCGCATGGGGCTCATCGCCATGAACACGGCCCTCGAGGTGGACATCTACGGCAACGTCAACTCCACCCACACCTTCGGGACGACGATGGTCAACGGCATCGGCGGCTCGGGCGACTTCTCGCGCAACTCGGGCCTCGTCGTCTTCCTGACGCCCGCGGCGGCCAAAAAGGGCGCCATCTCCCGCGTCGTGCCCCACGTGACCCACTACGACCACACGGAGCACGAGGTGCACCTCATCGTCACGGACCAGGGCGTGGCGGACCTGCGCGGCCTCGACCCGAAGGAGAAGGTGCCCCTCATCATCGAGAACTGCGCCCACCCGGACTACCGCCCCCTGCTGTGGGACTACTACAACCGGGCCAAGAAGAAGGTGGGCGGCCACATCCCCATGCTCCTCGACGAGGCCTACAGCTGGCACGTGCGCTTCA
>CAYSDD010000070.1:0-4578 GCA_964429555.1 uncultured Syntrophaceae bacterium | reverse complement strand
GACCTGTACTGCGGATCGGGCCTCTTTTCCCTGTTTCTGGCGCCGTCCTGCGCGAAGCTCACCGGCATCGAGATCGACGGCGAGGCCGTCGACTGCGCCCGCCTCAACATGGAGCGCCACGGGATCGGCAATGCCGTTTTCCATCACGGGGATGTAAGAGAAATCCTGGACAAGGAGTTCGGCGGGAAGAAGGGGGGCGTGAGCGCGGTCGTCCTCGATCCTCCGAGGGCGGGCTGCGAGAGGGAGGTGCTCGAGGGCCTCATCGGGCTCGGCCCCGCGAGGGTTGTCTACGTTTCCTGCGACCCGGCGACGCTGGCCCGAGACGCCCGCCTGCTCGTCGACGGCGGGTTCGATCTCGTCACCGTCAGGCCCGTGGACATGTTTCCGCAGACCAAGCACATCGAGTGCGTTTCCCTTTTCGTGAAGCGCTGAATTCGGGGGTATGAATGCGGTAAGACGGTGTAAAAAGGGGGCCGAGCAGGCCCCCCTTTTCCGTCGTCCGGGATGCAGGGTCTTCTAGAAGTGGAAATTCACACCGATGAGGAACATGTGGTTCTTGGATGTCGCATCCACACTTGGCTCGTCCCCCAATTCGTATTTGGCGGTGAAGTACCTGTACCCGATGTCGGCCGACCATTGCGGTGTGATCTCGAAATTCACTCCGGCCAGAATCTGCCACGCGAACGCATTGTCCGACTCGTCCACCGAACCTAAACCTGGTGCCGATGCATTAAACTCACCCCAGGACCAGCCGATTCCGAAGCCAATATAAGGGTGAATTTTCCCCTCAGGATAACGCGCAATGATGTTGAGCATCAGGTTGCTGGCCTTGAAATCCCCATCGACGCCTGTCTCGTCGATATCCTGCTCGGACATGTAGACATACTCCAGCTCTGCTGCCAACCACTTGACCTGCGGGATGATGTATCCGAATTTTGCTCCTATCGTCCAGCTATTGTCCAAACTGACGTCGACACTGCCTCCGTTTTCAAGTTCGAGGTCGTCGGGCATCACGTACCCGCCGAAGACACCCACGTAAAACGGACCCTGCGGAGCCGCCGTCGCGGCCGGTGTCGCAGTTAAAACGAGCATTCCTGATATCAAAAGGACAAAGACGCAAGAAAACACTTTTTTCATAAAGCTTCCTCCTTTCGTAGACGATTGATAGTGATGAAACGGGTAAGGGTTTGATCGGGATTGATGCTTTGCCGAATGATGAAAAATACATTTCCGACGCCTAGATATTAGAAAGATTACCGCTTATTGTCAACCATTATTCTCCTGCCCCGACAGAGGTCTTTGCCGGAAAGGCAATCGCGGTCTTTACAAACCGGCGCCGGGCCCCTATGATGTCGCCGGGCACAAACAGCCATTTTCCCCCTTGAGAGGATTCGGTGACGATGTACGCAACGCCAACGGATGCCGCAACGGTCATGCTGCTGCGGCCCTGTCAGAACGCGGCGGTGACGGACATCGAGGTCCTCATGGTCCTGCGCAACCGAAAGAGCCGGTTCGTGCCGGGCTACCACGTCTACCCGGGCGGCATCCTCGACGCCGAGGATTACGAGCCCGGCATCGAGCGTTTCTGCCGCGGGATCGACCGGGCTCGGGCCTCCGCGATCCTGCCCGACATGTCCCGTCCCGAGAAGGCCCTGGGCGCCTGGGTTGCGGGGATCCGGGAGAGCTTCGAGGAGGTGGGGATGCTCATCGCCCTCCGGCGTGACGGCTCCCCCGTGACGATCCGGACGGAGGAGGAGCGCGGGCGGTTCTGCGGCTACCGCCGGGCGCTCAACAGGGGAGAGATGAAGTTCCGTGAGATGCTCGAGCAGGAGGACCTGATCCTGCCCCTCGACCGCCTCCGCTACTTTTCGCACTGGATCACCCCCGAGCCCCTTCCTCTCCGCTATGACGTGCGGTTCTTCGTGGCCGAGGCCCCGGCCGACCAGGCCGTCATTCACGACGGCGTGGAGCTGACGGAGCATCTCTGGATGCGTCCGTCTGCGGCCCTCGAGCAATACGAAAAGGGCCGGATCAACATGGTCCTGCCCCAGATCATGACGCTCGTCGACGTCTCCCGGTTCAGGACCGTCGAGGAGGCCCTCGCCGCCGCGACGGACCGGGAGGTGCCCGCGAACCTCACGAAGATCCGGCGGATCGGGGGGGCGGACGTGGAGGTCATGCCCGACGGGAGCGTCTTCGAGCGCCGCCCGCCCGTTTATTCCTGGCCCGAGAAGGGATGAGACCGTCTCAATTCCCCGTCAGCCTGAAGGAGTCGAAAAACCGGTTTTGGTCCGCCGTCGATCGCGCCTCCTTCGGCGTCACCGACACCACCTGGTATTGCCTCTTGTTCGCCAGGTAGATGCGGATCTGCAGGGCGAGCCTGCCGTCGGAGGACAGCACCTGCAGCTCCCGGCCCGGATGGCCGCCCAGCGAGACGGCACGCTCGCCCAGCAGCGTCCCCCGGATGTTGCCCACGGCGCCGTCGCGCGCCGCATCGAGCAGCATCTCCCGGTCGCCCGATGCCATGAGGACCTCGGGGTAGTCCCCGTAGACCACCATGTAGACCGTGCCGCCGCGGTCCGCCTCCACCGTGAAGAAATGCGCCTCGACCGGCCCGGCCTGGGTGTGGAAGGCCTGGCGCTTCTCGGTCGGCGTGCCCGGCATCGAGACCGAAAACCCGCCTTCCTTCGACTGGAAGTCCTTCCACGGCGACGATTCGCACCCGGCCAGCGCCGCCGCGAGTGCGATCAGCAGGGCGATTGCGGAGATGACCGCAAACCCGCATTTCTCCAGAGATGCGCGCATGTTCCTGCCTTTTGCCTTCAGCCCCGGTCCCTGCGCCTCGTCCGTCAGAATTTGACCTGCGGGGCCGTCCTCGCCGCCGCCGGGGCCTCGAAGAAGGCCGCCGGGCCGAACCCGAAGATCCCCGCCAGGAGGTTGGCCGGGAAGCTGCGGATCTTCACGTTGTAGGCCTGCACGGCCTCGTTGTAGCGCCGGCGCTCGACGGCGATGCGGTTCTCCGTGCCGGCGAGCTCGTCCTGCAGCTTGAGGAAATTCTGGTTGGACTTGAGCTCGGGGTAGTTCTCCACGACGACCAGCAGGCGGCTCAATGCCGACGAGAGCTCGTTGTTGGCCTGGATCTTGTCCGGGATCGTCCCCGCCCCGCCCACTTTCGACCGCGCGTTGGTCACCTCGATGAAGACGTCCTTCTCCTGCTTGGCATAGCCCTTGACCGTCTCGACGAGGTTGGGGATCAGGTCGTAGCGGCGCTGGAGCTGGTTCTCCACCTGCGCCCACGACGACTTGACCTTCTCGTCGAGGGTGACGAAGTCGTTGTAGGTCCCCTTGACGAAGCCGTACAGCGAGACGGCGATGACGGCCGCCGCGGCCACTGCAATCCAGAGTCCTTTCTTTGCCATAGGTCCTCCTGTTCGGGTCTGTTTCGTCTGATGGGTCTGTCTCGTCTGTTTTGTCCGATGATTTTGCTTTCACGGCATTATCAGGTTATCCACGATCGCGATCAGCCTTTGGATTTCGGCCGTGTAGGCCCGGAAGATACTCTTCAACTCCGCCAGGGGCAAGCCCTTTTTCCCCTCGCGCAGGTCGATGCAGTGCAGGAAGGGCGCCGTTTCGATCCCGAACTCGTCGGCCACCGCCGCCACGATCTCCCGCCTGCCCCGGGGCGCCTCCCGGCCCTTCAGGGCGAGCAGTGCGATGAAGAGGGACAGGAAGGCCGTGATCGATGCCGCCAGCAGTCCCCGCAGCTCCTGCGCCTTGTCCGCCGTCTCCAGGAAGCGGGTGCGCAGCAGCATCAGCTTGCCCTTGAGCTCCCGCTCGCACTGGAGCCGAAGGGCCCTGCCGTCGAAGACGAGCTGCGCGAGCACGTCCTCGCCGTGGACGACCTCGTAGTGCCGCTTCATGTTGAGCAACTCCACCGGGTAGACGTCGAGGGAGGAGCCGATGAAGGCCTTCGTCATGATCACGGGGGTTGCCACCGCCCTTTTCTTCCACTTCGAAACAAAGGGCAGGACCTTCTCGAGATCATCCGCCGCATTCTCGGCCGGCACCACGAGGAAATTGATGTCCGACTTGCCCGCGACGTAGTCCCCCCGTGCGCCGCTGCCGTAGAGGATGACGGACTGCAGCCGATCGCCGTAGATTCCCCTGAGATCTCCCACGAACTCGGGGAAGACCTCCTGCGGTGTCTTGGGTGCCTTCGCCATGCAGCCTTTCCTCCGCAATCCCTTGTCTTTTCGTACTTTCCTGTCTTCTTAACCTCTCAACTTCCGTCTTTGTCAGAAGTCCCCCCCTGCCCCGCCGCCGCCGCTCATTCCGCCTCCGAACCCGCCGAATCCCCCGCCGAAGCCACCGAAGCCGCCGGAGGACCCCCCTCCCCAGCCGCCGCCGTAGTAGGTTCTCCCGTAGCGGCGGCCGCCGGACCCGTCGAAAAGGAGCATGGCCAGGATGTAACGTCCCGTCTCCGTGAAGAGGAGCAGCAGGGCCACGACGAAGAAGAGCAGCAGGGTGAAGGGGCTCACCGGCGTCCCTCCCGTCGG
This sequence comes from uncultured Syntrophaceae bacterium, assembly GCA_964429555.1. Classification (GTDB taxonomy): domain Bacteria; phylum Desulfobacterota; class Syntrophia; order Syntrophales; family UBA2192; genus UBA2192. The sequence continues at coordinate 22 of CAYSDD010000070.1, read as the reverse complement.
ACGCGCGGGCTGCATCTGCGGC
>CAYSDD010000069.1:0-4626 GCA_964429555.1 uncultured Syntrophaceae bacterium | reverse complement strand
CTGCTCGACGGGATCGAGGAAGTGCTGTTGATGGGGCCGGGGCCCTCCTGCGTGCCCCCGGAGGTCTACAGGGCCATCGGCGCAAAGACGCTGGGCCATCTCGACCCCTATTTCCTGCAGATCATGGACGAGCTCAAGGAGCACCTGCGGACGCTCCTGCACACGAAAAACAATTTGACCGTTCCGATCTCCGGCACGGGCTCGGCGGGCATGGAGGCCTGCTTCGTCAACCTCGTCGAGCCGGGCGATCCGGTGCTCGTCCTGATCAACGGGGTCTTCGGCGTGCGGATGCGCGAGGTGGCAAGCCGCCTCGGGGCCGCGGTCGACGCCCTGGAGTTCACCTGGGGCACGCCGGTCGTCGTGGAGGACGTCGCGAAGAAGCTCAAGGAAAAGACCTGGCGGATCGTGGCGGTGGTCCACGCCGAGACCTCGACGGGCGTGCGCAACCCCGTGGCCGAGATCGGCGCCCTGCTGAAGGGCACCGACACGATCTACCTCGTCGACACGGTGACGAGCCTGGGCGGCATCGAGGTGCGCATGGACGACTGGGGCGTCGACGCCCTGTACAGCGGCACCCAGAAGTGCCTGTCCTGCCCCCCGGGCCTCGCGCCGCTGTCCTTCTCCGAGAAGGCCATGGCGAAGCTGGCCGGCCGCAGGACGAAGGTCCCCAACTGGTACCTCGACATCTCGCTGATCGCCAACTACTGGGGCCAGAACCGCGTCTATCACCACACGGCGCCGGTCAACATGACCTACGCCCTGTACCGGGCGCTGCTGCTCATCCTCGAGGAAGGGCCGGAAACGGTCTTCCGCCGTCACCTCGAGAACCACCTGCTGCTCGTCAAGGGGCTCGAGGAGATGGGCCTCAGGATGGTCGTCGAGAAGCCCTGGCGGCTCCCCATGCTCAACACGGCCTGGTGCCCCGAGGGCATCGACGAGCTGGCCGTGCGGCGGCGGCTGCGAAGCGAGTTCAAGATCGAGATCGGAGGCGGCCTGGGGCCCCTGGCCGGGAAGATCTGGCGCATCGGCCTCATGGGGCACACGGCAAGGAAGGAAAACGTCGAGCGATTCCTCGACGCCCTCCGGAAGGTCATCTCGTAAAGATCGTGGAAACAAAAAGCAGGTGGGGACGGCCTCCACCTGCTTTCTTTGTCTTACCCTCTTACCCTCTCACCTTCTTCCCCTCTGTCTTCACTCCGGGCACGCCCCGCCCTTGGCCACCCACTCGTGCATCTTGGCCGAAAACTCCCTGTGGCCCATCTTCGGCACAGAGCGACCCTCACCGGGATCCCATCCCCAGAGCACGAGGGGGTCCCTGTCGATGTGCCCGATGACCTGGTCGCCCGTGAGACCGCCGTTTTGCTTCGGGTCCTTCAGCTGGCGGCACAGCTCTCCGGGCGTGCGGCCCTGGAAGACCATGGGCATGTTCTCCGGCGGCATGTGCCAGTTGGCAACGCCGGGAGGCCCCCCGGGCTGGTTTTTCTCCCTGTGACAGAGCGTGCAGTGCATGGCCCCGACCCCTTTGCCCTCGGGGCCGCGCTTGACGTTGAACATATGCGGCTGCCCGTCATCACGGATCGTCGGTGCGTCCCCCGCGGGGTGGCAGTTGAGGCAGCGGGGGTGGAACAGAACCGCCGAGGCCTCCAGGAAGGCTTTCCTGGCCCCCTCGTCATCCCGCGCAGTCGGGGAGCGGTCCGGCTGTCCCGCCGCACAGCTCAGAAGGGCCGCGGCCGCGGCGGCAAACAGCAACAGGAAGATCCGTCTTGCCCTGTGGTCTTTCCCCATGGTGCCATCCTCCGGTGAATGTCCCTTCGGAGAAACCATAGCAGAAGGCGCCGGTCCTGACAAAAGAAAAAAGGGCCGGGCGATGCCCGGCCCGGGATGAAGGGCTGTCAGCCCTTGCCCTCGGACCGGCCGCTCCATTGAAGCCCGATGATGGAGGCAATCACGAGGGCGGCGCCCAGGACCTGCCAGGGCTCCATCGCCTCCCCGAGCAGGAGCCAGGCGATGAGTCCCGCCGTGATCGGCTCGAGGGTCGCCGTGATGCTGGCGCGGGTCGCGCCGATGCGGTTGATGCCCTCGTTGTAGCAGATGAAGGCCAGCACCGTGCCGAGAAACCCGACGACGAGGACGCAGCCCCATTGCGCGGCTCCCGACGGCTTGAGGAACCCGGTGAGCGGCGGGTGGAGGAGGTTCCAGGTCACGGCGGCGAACAGCAGCCCGTAGAAGACGACCGTCCAGGGTGGGTAGCGCTGCATGCCGTACTCGCAGCGCACCGTGTACCACGCGAAGGTGACGGCCGAGGCCAGGGCCGAGAGCAGCCCGACCCGGTTGAGGGCCGGCAGGTCCAGGTTGTATCCCCCCACGACGAGCCAGCAGCCGAAGAGCGAGCCGGCCATGGCGGCGAAGACGACGGGCGGCAGGTTCACGCGCAGGACGATCAGGGTGTAGAGGGCGACGAACAGGGGAGCCTGGTACTGGATCAGGATGGCGGCGGCCACCTGGATCCTGCTGATGGCGAAGAGGTAGGTGAACTGCACCGCCGCGAGCCCGACGCCGAGGGTGACGAAATAGGGAAGGTCGCGCCGCTCCACGGCGAGCAGGGATCGGTCGCGGAAGGCGAGCCAGGCGAAGACGATCCCCGCGGCCAGCGTGGTGCGCATCTGCACCAGTTCGAAGGCCGTGACGCCGTTGAGGAACAGGTACTTGGCCGCCGTGCCCGACGAGGCCCAGAACAGGGCCGCAAGGGCGGCAAGCAGGTAGCCGGAACGGGGCCTGCGCGGCTGCGCCATCCCTTGCGCCCCCTCACCCGGCCCAGTGCACGAAGTCCTGCAGGTCGGCCCTCTGGCGGTCGAAGCGGTTGACGGGGGCTTCCGTCTCCGGGTAACCCACGGCTGCGCCGATGATGATCCGCCGGTCCTCCGGGATGCCCCCGTGCCGGCGCAGGCAATCGGCGTAGTGGACCGAGCTGGCCATGATGCAGGTGCCGAGCCCTCGATCGTGGGCGGCAAGCGCGAAGGTCTGCAGGAAGAGGCCGACGTCCAGCATGGCGTACTCCACGAGGACGTCCCGCGGCACCGTGACCACGACGAGGCACGGTGCGCCGAAGAGGGCCCCCATGTTCAGCTGGTGACGGAGGCGTCCCTCCCGGTCCTCGCGCCTGAGCCCCAGGGCGGTGACGACGGACTTGCCGACCCCCATGTACCGCGCCTTGAGCGTCTCCGGCCAGGACTCGGGCATCGGCACATCGGTGCGCAGCGGCTCGGCGGCGGCCATGGCGGCCACGTTGGCCTTCCGGAAGGCCTCCAGGGGCTCCCCCGTGATCACGTGGATCTCCCAGGGCTGGGTGTTGCCCCACGACGGCGCCCAGCGTGCGGTCTCGAGCAGCCCCTCGAGGAGGGCCCTCGGGACAGGGTCGGCCCTGAATTTGCGGATGCTCCGTCTTCCCCGGACAGCGGCTTCCAGTTCCATGGCGGTCTCCTTTCCCGGGCGGGATGAAAAAAGATGGCCCATCGTACATGAAAACCGCATCCGTGGGTACCCTGAAAAGACGGGCGGCGGAATCCTTCTATTGACACGGGGCGCCGCTTTCCCATAACGTAGGCCACAGCGCCATGGCAGGGGTGGGCATCTGAGCGGCGAATTCGAATACCGGTTCGGCAAGCAAGGGGAGTGGCGGATTCTCGTGGCCAACTCGAGGGAGCTGCGGGAGAAGGCCTTTCGGCTCGTCTACGACGTCTACACCGCCGAGGGCTACGACCTGCGCTACGGTCGTGACAGCGGCCTGTGGTGCACGATCCACCACCTGCACCCCGGGACGATGACCTTCCTGGCCGAGAGGAAGGGCCGGCTCACGGGCTCGGTGTCGGTGATGCCCGACTCCGCGCTGGGGCTCCCCACGGACCGCATCTTCCCCGAGCCGCTGGCCGCGCTGCGCAGGGCCGGTCGGCGGCTGTGCGAAATCTCGTCGCTCGTCGTGACGGAGGAGCCCGCCGGCGTCCCGCCCGAGCTGGCCATGCACCTGTACCGCCTGGCCCACCTCACCGCCGCCCGCGTGATGGGCTGCACCGACATCGTCGCCTCCGTCATGGCCCGCCACAGGGACTTCTACGCGCGCTTCCTGCTGTTCGACGAGGTCTCCCCGGAGCCCCGCACAAGCCCCAAAACGGGGGAACGGGTCCTGTACGCCCGGCTCAACCTCGAGACGATGAGGGAACGCTACGAGGCTCGCTACGGCCGCGCGAAGGGCCGGCGCAACCTCTACCGCTGGTTCTTCCAGAACGGGGACGAGCCGGCCACCCTCGAGTGGCTGCGCTCCGCCGGGCGGCCCATGACGACGGAGGAACTCTATTACTTCGGCGCGAAGCGGACGGACATCCTCGCCAAGGCCGGCCATGACGTCATCGCCGCGCTCGAGGAGGAGTATCGGAAGGCGGGCGCTGCCGGGATCTGATGGCGCGGCAGCCGGCGGAGCGGAAGGGCCGCTTCCCGGCCGGGGCTCGCGAGGTGCGGAAGCGAAGAAGAGCGCAAAAAGGCAAAGGGGAGCTTGCGGAGGCATGTGGGAGCATCTGGTCGACCGGCAGAGGGGGATCGTCAACTTCACCGATGAGCTCATCGAGGCCATCG
>CAYSDD010000068.1:0-4650 GCA_964429555.1 uncultured Syntrophaceae bacterium | reverse complement strand
CCACCACGTCGTCCACGGTGATGATGCCGAGGAGGCGATCCGATTCGTCCACGACCGGGATGGCGTAGAGGTTGTACCGCGAGACCATCTCGGCCACCTCTTTCTTGTCCTCCGTGGCGAGGATGCGCTTGGGGTTGGTCACCATGAAGCTCGCGAGCTCCGCCTTCGGCGCCGCCAGGATCAGGTCCTTGAGCGACAGCACCCCGAGCAGGCGGTCCTCCCGGTCCACGACGTAGAGGTAGTAGATCATCTCGATGTCGGGCGCCACGAGCCGAAGCTCCTTCATGACCTCCTCGGCCGTCATATCGGGCGGGAAGCTGATGTAGTCCGTCGTCATGAGGCCGCCCGCCGTGTCCTCGTCGTGCTCGAGGAGCTCCCGGACCTCCTCGGCCTCTTCCCTGTCCATGCGGCTGAGGAGTTCCACGGCTTTTTTCTCGGGCAGGTCGCCCAGCACGTCGGCCGCCTCGTCGGGGTCCATGTGCTCGAGCACGTCGGCGGCCTTCTCCGGCTCCATCTCGCTGATGATCCTGGCGGCCGTCTCGTCATCGAGCTCGCCGATGACGTCGCCCGCCGTCTCCTCGTCGAGAGTGCTGAGCAGAGCCGTCCTCTCCTGCATCGAGACCTGGGTGAGGATCTCGGCCATGTCGACGGGGTGCATCTCGGCGAGGCTCTTGCGGGTCATCGTCAGCGTGAGCCGGTCGAGGCCGGGTTCCAGCGTCGTCACGTACCGCCAGGGGATGAGGGAGCCCTTCCGGGCCTTCCCGAAGCCGAGTCTCCGGATGAGCCCCCCGAAGCCCACGTCGATGGCGAGCACGCCGAAGTGGTCGTTGACCTGGCCGAGCTGCACATCGTTGACGCGGACGACCTTCACGCCGTTGACGTCGACGATCTGCCTGTCCAGGATGTGCTTCGCGATGAGGATCTCCTTCTCGCGGGGCTCGGCGTAGGTGAGGGAGGCCTCGTCCCCCCGGATCGTGACCACCCGCTTGTTCAGGACATGGATCTCCCGCATGGGAACGTAGGCCGTACCCCGCGGGGTCTTGACGTAGAGGCCCTCCACGCAGGGGAAGGGGTCGCCGGGCGCGACGCTGAGATCCCGGATTTTCCCGACGGGGTCCCCTTTCTTGTCCAGAAGGGGGCGGTCCAGGAGCTCGCTGAGATAAATGCTGTCCGTGATCATGAGGGTCACCCCCGCAAGGTCGACCCTGCCGCCGTCGACCCTTGCGAACGCCGGAACATGAGGCTGGTGCCGGGGGCACGCCCCCGGAGAGCAGTCATGCCATCCGGGTGCCGGGCACCGATATGGCCCAGAGGCAAAGCAAGCCTATAAGCCGAAGAGAGGGGAAAGTCAATCTTCATGTGCCCGATGGTCCCCGGGACGGCGTTCCTCAATTTGCTTGACACCCCCGCGGACGGTTTTCTATAAGGAGAGCACGCGGCCCGGACGCCCGGGGCCCGGTGTGGCGCCGGAGGCCCGTTCGGCGTGAGCGCGGGGGAGGGGCAGATGCAGGACGACAAGCGGGTCAGGATCCTTATGGCCAAGTTCGGTGAGGGGTACGAGAACGCCGTGGTGAGGCTCGCCCTGGCCTTCCGGGAGTCGGGCTTCGAGATCATCTACACGGAAACCCAGACGCCGGAGGCCATCGTGACCTCGGCCATCCAGGAGGACGTGGACCACATCGGGATCACGACCCTCCCCGGCGCCAAGATCGACGACATCCGCCGGGTCATGCAGCTGCTCGACGAGGCCGGCGCCCGCGACATCGGCGTGACGGCGGGCGGTTTTCTCAGCTACGAGGACATCCCCCGGCTCAAGGAGATCGGCATCGTCCAGTTCTTCCCGATGGGCACGTCCATCCAGGAGCTCATCGACTGGGCCCGGGCCAACATCAGGCAGACGCACTGAGCGCGCAGAGCACGAGCCCCTTCATCACCCATCGATCGGCCGACACAACGCCTCCGGAAACCTCGCTGATTTCGTTTTATGGTCTCGTTTCGTTTGTCTCGTCCCGGCGGTCGTGCCTGACACGCCACGCAAGGCCTGTTGCACGAACCGGGGCGCTTTCTGCATCCGATCGGCAACCCGTGCGGGGCCTGACCCCGCCCGTCAGGCAATCTCCCGGTAGAGTTCCGGCGCGCGTCCGCAATTGGGGCACGTCTCGGGACGGGCCAGCGTCTCGACCCATCCGCAGTAGGAACAGACAAAGTACTTCGTCTCCTTGTCGCTTGCCATGTCGGCGAGGGCGAGCTTGTAGAGATGGGCGTGGCGCTCCTCGGCGTTGCGGGCCTTCGTGAAGTACCAGACGGAGAGCTTGTCCTCGTCGGCCCAGGCCTGCTTCAGAAACGCCGGGTAGGCGACCTCGTTGACGAAGGTCTCCTTCTCGAAGGACAGCTTCAGGTTCTCTTCGGTCGCGTGGACCTTCTCGAGCAGCTCGAAATGGCTCTGCGCATGGACGGCCTCGGCGGCGGCAACGGCGCGGAAAAGCCTCGCGACCTGCGGGTACCCCTCCTCCTCGGCTTTCCGGGCAAAGGCCAGGAGCCGGAAATAGGCCTTCGCCTCGCCGACAAAGGCCGCCTCCACATTCTTCCGCGTCTGCTCGGTCATGGGTCCCTCCTTTCGGCCTGCGGCCGGGCCCGGTCATGCCGGGAACGGCGGGCAAGACCATTTAAACCCTTTTCCCGATTTCCGGCAACCGGGAATTCGGGCCCGGGGCGGACCGGTCCGCTCCCGATGCATCAAATCGGTTGAACTTTTCGGCCCGTGTGATTATCATGGATTGCAAAGGAGGTGTACGATGGCACGCACCCGTGGCAGCAAAAGCGGCGCGTCGGCAACCTCAAAGGGCAGGAAACGGGTTACCTTCTCCCTCCACGCCCCTCACGCCCGCGAGGTGTCGGTGGCCGGGACCTTCAACGACTGGGACCCCTCGAGACGGCCGCTCAAGAAGGAGGCGGACGGCAACTGGAGGATCGCCTTCTATCTTCCCGCCGGCACCTACGAGTACCGCTTCGTGGTCGACGGCATCTGGACCGACGACCCCTCCTGCACAACCCGATGCCCGAACCAGTACGGCGGCGAGAACTGTGTCCTCGTCGTGGGGTAGCCCGCCCGCATGGCCCCGCCCCGGGGTCTCTTGTCCGCTTCCCCCCCCTTGTCGCAAAGGCCCGAGCGGCGTCGCGCATGCGTGCACGAAGACGCCGCACGGCGAAAAGCAGGGTGCAACCCGATACCATGCCGATCCGGTAAATTCAACCTTGTTTTTTGCCGCATCCCGTGATAGCGACACGCGATTCTCGAACCGTGCCGTGCGGCTGCGCAAGCGGGTTGCACGGCACGCAACGGGCATCCGGAGCCGTATCGGAATCCCGCAGGCCGGAAGGTCCACCCGTTCGGGAAAAACACCAATGCTCAGGGAGGTAGAGGATGTCGTACGCAGAAGAGTACAGGAGGAAACTGACAACCCCGGAAGAAGCTGTGAAGGTGGTGAAAAGCGGTGACTGGATCGAGTACGGGTTCGGCCACACCAAGCCGATCGCACTGGACAAGGCTCTTGCTGCCCGCAAAGACGAACTCAAGGACATCAACATCCGGCACACGCTGAGCCTGACCCCCCAGGCCTGCATCGAAGCCGACCCCGACGGGGACGTGTTCACCCTGCAGGACTGGCATTTCTCGGGATATTCCCGGAAGCTCCATGACCGGGGCCGCTGCTACTATCACCCCATGATCTTCCGCAACCAGCCCCTGTTCTACAAGAAGAGCATCAAGAACATCGACGTGGCCATGATCCGCGTGACGAAAATGGACAAGGACGGGTTTTTCAACCTGCACATGGGAAACGCCTCGGTCCGGGCGGCCCTGGACATTTCCAGGAAGATCATCCTCGAAGTCAACCCGCTGCTGCCCTGGGCGCTGGGCGGCCGGGACGAGGTGGTCCACATCTCCGAGGTCGAGTACATCGTCGAGCACGAATCCAAGGTGGAGGTCATCCCCCCCGCCGCCCCGACGGAGATCGACAAGAAGATCGCCGGCTACATCATCCCCATGATCCCCAACGGCGCCTGCATCCAGCTGGGCATCGGCGGGCTGCCCAACTTCATCGGCAGCCAGCTGGCCGAGTCGGACCTGAAGGACCTGGGCTGCCACACGGAGATGCTCGTCGATGCCTACTACCACATGGCCCAGGCGGGTAAGCTGACGAACCGGAAGAAGGGCGTCGACAAGAAGAAGAGCGCCTACGCCTTCGCCGCGGGCAGCCAGTTCCTGTATGACTGGATCGACAGGAACCCCTCGCTGGCCTCCTACCCCGTGTCCTACACCAACGCCCCCCACGTCATGTGCCAGCACGACAACATGATCTCCATCAACGCCTGCATCGAGGTCGACCTCTTCGGGCAGGTCTCGTCGGAGTCATCCGGGTCGCGGCACATCAGCGGAACGGGCGGGCAGCTCGATTTCGCGACGGGCGCCTACATGTCCGACGGCGGGATGTCCTTCATCTGCTGCAACGCCTCCTACAAGGACAAGCAGGGCAACGTGAAATCCCGCATCGTCCCCACGCTGCCCGCCGGGTCGATCGTGACGGTGCCGCGCACCCAGGCCCACATGATCGTCACCGAGTACGGGATTGCGGACCTGGCCGGCAAGAC
>CAYSDD010000067.1:0-4759 GCA_964429555.1 uncultured Syntrophaceae bacterium | reverse complement strand
CGGCCCTCGAGACGGGCCGCGTCCTTCTCCAGCTCGGCGATCTCCCGCTTGCGCCGCAGCAGGCTGCTCTCCTCCGTGACGGACCGGCTCCCGCCCGTGAGAACGCCGTGGGGGCTGATCATGTCGCCGTCCGGGGTCACCAGGGTCCCCCGGAAGCCGTTGCGCTGCCAGAGGGCGACCCCGGCGTGGAGGTCGGGCACCAGGAGGGTGTCGCCCAGCAGGTATTCGGCGATGCCGCGGAATTCCTCTTTCACGCGCACGACGTCCAGCAGTCTTGTCGTGCCTTGCAGATAATCCTTCGACGCCAGGTCGAGGGCGCTCGAGCGGACCCGAAGCGGGACGAAGCTGCTGCGGCCGGCGGTGCGGGTCTTGAGGTAGTCGATGGCCCGGATGCCTTCCTCCTGGCTCTTGACGACGACGTACTGCAGCCTCTCGCCCAGGGCCGCCTCGACGGCGATCTCGTATTCCCGGGGAACCTCGATGTGGTCGGCCACGAGCCCGTGCACGCTGTCCAGGGGCAGGCCGGCCTCCGCCCCGGCCCGGATGATCGACCGGGTGCCCGCGTCGCACCACTCGTAGCGGTTCTGGAACTCGCGAAGCGAGGCGAGGCGCGAGGTCTTCTTCCCCAGCTCCTCCTTGATCCGGAACACCTGTTCATCGGCGTCTTCCAGCTCGGAGCGGGACCGCTGGATGAGCCGCTGGAGCTCCGCGGCTTGCTTCCGCAGGTCCTCCAGGCGTTGCCGGCCCTCTTCGAGGCCCGCGCGGGCGCCCTCGAGGTTCTCCTGGGCGACGGTCAGGCGGCCGACGTGCTCCTCGAGCTCCTTGGCCTCCCTCTCGCCCCTGCGTTTCAGGTCTTCCAGATTCTTCCGGTAGGCGGCCAGGGCATTCTGCAGGCGGGACTGTTCCGTGAGCGCGTTGAAGTAGTCGGTCTTCTCCCGCTCCAGCCCGTCCCTGAGCTCCTGTTCGCCCTTCTTGAGCTCGTCGACGGCGGCCTGCTGCAGGGAGACCGCCTCCCGGCCCGCCGCGATCCGGCCGTCCGATTCGGTCGATTGCGCCTCGAGCTGCCCCCGTTCGCGCTCCATCTCCCCCCGGCGGGCGCGCAGCGCTTCCAGCTCGATCGCCCCCTTCTCCTTCAGCCCGGCAAGGTCATCGAGCCTTGCCCGGGCGTGCTCGATGCCCTGCTCCTGCATGCCGATCTCGTTCTTCGCGGCGTAGAGTCTCTCCTGGAGCTGATGGACGCCCTGGTCGTTCTCGGCGATTTCGGCCCGGAATTCCTCGATGCGCGCCTCCAGAACCGCGAGCCGCGAGCGGACATCGTCGGTCGCCGCCGAGGACTCGTCGTGGCGCCGCTGCAGCTCCGCCTTCCTCCCGGTCAGCTCCGCAAAGGCCTGCAGGGCCAGGGCGAGCTCGATCTCCCGGAGGTCCTTCTTCAGCAGCTTGTAGCGCTCGGCCCGCTTGGCCTGCCGGGACACGGCGTTGAGCTGGCTCTTGACCTCGCGCAGGATGTCGTTGAGGCGCAGCAGGTTCTGCTTCGTCGACTCCATTTTCCGGACGGCGGCCTCCTTGCGGCTCTTGTACTTGGTGATCCCCGCGGCCTCCTCGATGTACTGGCGGCGCTCCTCGGGCTTGGCCTCCATGAGGTTGGCGATGCTGCCCTGCTCCACGAGCGAGTAGGTCCGTGCGCCCACGCCCGTGTCCATGAAGAACTCCTTGACGTCGAGCAGCCGGCAGCGCACCTTGTTGATGAAGTACTCCCCTTCCTCGTCGCGGAAGACCCTGCGCGTGATCATGACCTCGGAGCAATCCCCGTAGGGGGCGGGAAAGGGATATCCGCCGGACTCCATGACGAGGGTCACCTCCGCCATGCTCACCGGCTGGGCCTCTTCGCTGCCGTTGAAGATCACGTCGTCCATCTTCTTGCCCCGCAGCATCGATACCCGATGCTCCCCCATGACCCAGCGGATGGCGTCGACGATGTTGCTCTTGCCGCAGCCGTTGGGCCCCACGATGCCGCTGATGCCGGCGGAAAAATCGATGACGGTCCGGTCCCGGAAGGACTTGAAACCGATGATCTCGAGCCGTTTGAGTTTCATGCCGTCCCCATGCTCCTGTCAGTTCACTGACGCTCAGTCCAAATTGTCATCACTCTACCAAAGCACCAAACCGTTGTAAAGGGCTAAAAACTACTACTAAATGTGTCTCTTCATGCCTCGACCACCATATGTTGTATTCAATTTCCGTTCCAGAAGCGGCCGATCCCGGCCGCAAAATACGCGTTTCCCGGGCGGATGATCACCGTTCGAGAGCGCCTTGCCGCACGCGGCGAGGGGGTTATTTGTCTTGACAAAATGCGGGGCGAGCGATTAATCAAAAGCTGGTTTTCGCAGGCCCATCGTCGATCATCACTGCCGTTCGAGCGGGGAAGGAGAGAGCCCGATGACGACACCGGTACAGCAGAAGATCCGAGACAAGAAGAGGTCGCCTCAGCAGATCCTCGACATGGTCAAGTCGGGCGACTGGATCCAGCCCGGCTCCGTCGGAGGGGACTCCACGGAGTGCATGAAGGAGCTTGCCCGACGCCTGGGACCCGGCCCCGGGCAGGTCAGGGATATCGAGATCTGGAACTATGCCATGTTCTATCCCCACCCCGAGTTCCAGCAGGTGGACCCCCAGCAGGAATACCACTGCTTCCACGAGTACTTCTTCTTTCCCTGGAGCCGCAAGGCCCGCGACACCAACGGCGTGACGAGCTGGGCACACTGGGGGTGGGCCATGGGCATGTGGTTCTGCCATTACCGCTTCGTCAACGCCGTGAAGGAAAAGCGGGGCCTCGACTGGTGGTGGAACGCGGCAACGCCCTGGGATCAGCACGGATTCGCCAATTTCTCGTACGGCACGAACAACGCCGCCATCCTCTCCCAGTGCGCGAAGAAGTCCGTCATCGAGGTGCGCTCGGACTACCCCTGGGCCGAGGGCGGCCGCTTCAACACGATCCACATCGACGAGATCGACTACTGGGTCGAGGTGGACGTGGAACGGTACCGATGGCCCCAGATCAACGAGAAGGCCATCCAGGCGAAGCCGGAAGAGGAGGCCATCGCCAAGCACATCATGACGATCATGCGGGACCGGGACGTCGTCCAGCTCGGCATCGGCTCGCTTCCCTCCGCCTGCGTCGGCGCCATGGCCAACGCCGGCTTCAAGGATCTCGGCATCCACACGGAGATGCTCAACGCCGGCCTGATCAAGCTGATCGAGTCCGGCCAGGTGACCAACCGCTACAAGAGCCTTCCCGCCGACCGCGGCAAGAGCGTCTGGACTTTCGCCTTCCCCGTGGACGTCAAGTGGTACTACGACACGATCCACCGAAACCCGAACCTCGCCGTCTACGACATCAGCTACACCAACAACCTGCACAACCTCACGCGGATCGACAACATGATCGCCATCGACAACTGCGTCGCCGTGGACCTCCTCGGCCAGCAGTGCTCGGGTTTCTACGAAAAGCGGCCCATCTCGAGCACCGGCGGGTACTTCAACTTCGTCTCCTTCTGCGCCCAGAGCCGGGGCGGCCGGGGCGTGGCCTCCATGACGGCGCGCAGCAAGCACGGCACCTCGCGCATCGTTCCCTTCCTGCCCGAGGGCTCGTCGGTGGACGTGCCGGCCCAGCTGGCCAACTACGTCTGCACCGAGTACGGCATCGTCAACCTCCGCGGCCTCAACGGCTACGAGAGAGCGGCGGCGCTCATCTCCATCGCGCACCCCGACGACCGGGAGTGGCTGGAGAAGGAGGCCCGGGAACACGGCCTGCTTGCCCCGAAGTTTCCCGTCGACATGCTGCCGATCGAGGGCAAGACGAGGCGCTACCCCGCCTACGAGGAGAGGAGAAACTACAAGGTCCCGATGCACAGCGATCTCTGGGGCTTCGACTGGGACCCCTACCAGAGCGGGAAGTGATTCGTCCCCTTGCGATTCTGCGGCCGGTCCTTGACTTGACAGCCGCCGCCGTTTCCGTTAAGGGGAAGGCAGCGCAGACCGGGCGCAAAAGAGGAGATGCAACCATGTCGAGAAAGGGCAAGACCCCCCCGCAGGCCCCGGCACAGCCCGCACGGCCGACCGTGCAGGAAGAGAAGGCGAATTTCATCTCCATGTTCTCGAAACTCGACTCCCGGCAGAAGCACCGGATCATGGCCTACCTCTTCTGGCTTCTGGGCATCTTCGTCATCCTTTTTGCCTACCGGGCCTCCTAGGCGGGTTCCCGTATCTCCCTTCGACCTGAAGACCCGCACCGCCGATCCGCATCGTCGGAGGCGCAGTGCCCGCGCGCGGCCGCAACCACGGCATCTCCCCCGGCGGTTGCCGGGACAAGAGCGTGACGAAGGGCGTTTTTCCTCTTGACAGGATGAATTTATCTTTGGTAGGTAAAACTTGTATTATTGGGGGCGGTTCTTTGACATCGTGTGCCAGGAATGCAGATCATCTTACCAACAGGGGGTCATTTGATTCGCAGGAGCGACTGAGGCAACGCCCGGGCGGCGGACCGGAATAAAAGGTCGGACCGACGCGCAGGCGCCTGAAGCAACGCTCAAGCAACGGCCCGGAATGAGAGGTCGGGCCTGCAGAATTCACGTAGAAGGGAGGTGACTTGGGGATTTTTTGGTAAGGTGTGATTTTTTCTTCATTCATTCAAGGTTCCACATTTCATTTTCTTAATAGAAAAAAGGAGGATTTTTCTATGGCACAGGAACACACCTTTGCA
>CAYSDD010000066.1:0-4803 GCA_964429555.1 uncultured Syntrophaceae bacterium | reverse complement strand
CACTGGAGCCTGGGGTCCCTCTTTGCCTTCCAGGCCTACCTGGGCCGCGTCTTCGGCCCGGCGCAGTCCCTCGCCTCGACGGGGCTGCAGATGCAGAGCATCCGGGCCTCGCTCGAGCGCCTTACGGCGCTGCTCGATGTCGCGCCGGAAACGGGGGGCGGGCAGCGGGTCGAGTCCCTCCGCGGCGAGGTCGAATTCCGAAATGTCTCCTTCGCCTACGACCCGGCAAACCCGGTCCTGGAAGACGTCAGCTTCCACGTGCGCGCGGGCGAGCGCGTCGGCATCGTGGGGCCCAGCGGCGCGGGCAAGACGACGCTGCTGAGCCTCCTGCTGCGGTTCTACAGCCCGACGGGGGGCGAGGTCCTCTACGACGGCAGGCCCGCCGGGGACTACGACGTCCGGTCGCTGCGGCAGCGGATCGGCTACGTTTCCCAGAGCCCGCTTCTGCTGTCGGGCACGATCCTGGAGAACCTCCGCTACGGCAACCCCGGCGCGTCCCTGGAGCAGGTCACGAGGGCCTGCCGCGCGGCGGGGATCCACGAATTCATCACGGGCCTTCCCGGCGGGTACGAAAGCGAGGTGGGCGAGAGGGGTGTGAACCTCTCGGAGGGGCAGAAGCAGCGGCTCGCCATCGCCCGGGCCCTCGTGAAGGAGCCCGACATCCTGGTGCTCGACGAGCCCACGGCCTCCCTGGACGGCCTGACGGAGAGGTCGATCTTCGAGGCCCTCCCCCGGGAGACCCGCGGCAAGACGCTCTTCGTCGTGGCCCACCGGCTCTCGACGGTGGTGGATTGCGACCGGATCCTGGTGCTGAACGAGAACCGCCTCGTCGCCGAAGGGAAGCACGGCGAGCTGCTGCAGACAAACGACTATTACCGGCAGCTGGCGGCAGGCCAGTTGATTCCCGATGGCGGCAAGGAAGCCGGAAAGGTGATCCCCTTTGACAGTCTCCGTCGTCATTCCCGTTCATAACGGGGAGAGATACCTTGCTCAGGCCGTCGAGAGCGTCCTGGCGCAGACGCACCGGGACCTGGAGCTGCTCATCGTCGACGACGGCTCGACGGACGCGACGGCAGCGATCATCCGCCGCTACGCGGCGCGGGACCGGCGCGTCCGAGTCCTGACGCAGGAAAACCTCGGCGTGGCGGCGGCAGGGAACCGGGGCCTCACGGAAGCACGGGGCGAGTGGGTCGCCCGGCTCGACGCGGACGACGTTTTCCTGCCCGAAAAGCTGGAGAGACAGCTCGCCTTCGTCCGGCGGCGACCCGAGGTGCGGATCGCGGGGACCCTGGGGCATTTCATCAACGAGGCGGGACGCGTCATCGGGCTCGTGAGCACCGACGGGCCGTTCACCGGGGAGCAGTTCGAGGCGATGACGGCCCTGGGCGAGCCCGTATTTTTCGTCCACTCCTCGACCCTCATGCACCGCGAGACCGTCCTTGCCGCGGGGGGCTACCGGGAACAATTCATCCAGGCCGAGGACATCGATCTCTGGCTCCGGGTGGCGGAAAGGGGGCACCTGCTGCTGAAGATGCCCGAGCCGCTCCTGCTGTACCGGCTGCACGGGGCCTCGCTGACGATGTCGCGAAACGCCGAGCAGAAGCGCCAGCACCGCTGGGTCATGGCCTGCGCCGAAGCGAGGAGGAAGGGAAGGGAAGAGCCCTCGCTCGAGGCGTTTCTCCGCTCCGAGAGGCGCAGGCCCTGGCCCGCCCGGCTCCGAGCCCTGCGGCAGGAGGCGGGGGAACGCTCTTACCAGAAGGCGGCCCTGCACTATGCCTGCGGCCGCTGGGCGGCGCTTGCCGCCTGCCTGTGCCTTGCCGCCTGCCTCAACCCCGGTCACGTGCTGCCGCGGCTCTACGACCGAAAGATCGCCCCCGCGCTGGAGAAAAGCCTGCCGGGAGCGTGCCCCGTCCAGGCGACTCTGCACTCGGGGAAGGAGGCCTGCCGTCATGCGCCCGGAGCATGAGCTCCTGCTGGCCTTCGTGAGAGGCGCGGTCCGGAAAGACGGGCGGGTTTTGCCGCCGGCCGTTCCGGAGGGCGTGGACTGGAACGGCTTTGTCCGGCTTTGCGACTGGCACAATGCGGCCCCTCTTGTCTGCGGGGCCCTTCCCGCCGCCCTGAACGGGGCCGTCCCGCCTGCCGCCATGGACCGCCTTCGCGGCCTTTCTCGCGGCAACACGGCCCGGTCGCTCCTTCTGGCCACGGAGCTGTCGCGCATCCTCAAGGCGTTCGAGACCTCCGGCGTCCCGGCATACCCCTTCAAGGGGCCCGCCCTGTCCCTCCTGCTGTACGGGGACCCGGCGCACCGGCAGTCGAAGGACCTGGACATCCTGGTGCCGAGGGACACACTCCGCGGGGCCATGAGGGTACTCGAGGCGCAGGGGTACAGGGTACAGGGCGCGCTCGATGGGGCGCGGCTTGCGGCCCACCGGCGAACGGAGTACGAGGCGGCCTTCGTCCGGCGCGACGGAAGGCTCCAGGTCGAACTCCAGTGGGCCGTCGTGCCGGACTATTTCGGGTTCGACCTCGAGAGGCTGGGCATCTGGTCCAGGCTCGAGACGCGGGCGTGGAACGGCTGCGCCTATCCCGTCCTGCCGCCGGAGGAGACGCTCCTGATGCTCTGCGTGCACGGGGCCAAGCACCTCTGGTGCAAGCTGGGGTGGGTCTGCGACGTGGCGGGACTGCTCGCGTCGCCGGCACCCCCGGACCTTCGACGAGCCCTCGAGCTTGCGGCGCGTTGCGGCCTGCAGCGCCTGCTGCTGCTCGGGCTGCTGCTGGCCGAGCGCCTGGCTGGGGCTCGCCTGCCGCGGGAGATCTCGGACCGGATCGAGGCGGACCTCATGGTCACCTGCCTCGCAAGAAAGGCCGTCGCGGTCATCGCGAAGACCCCCGTGAACCCCGACGCGGACCCGGCACGCTATCTCTTCTATTGGAAGGCGAAAGACTGCAGGCGGGATCAGCTTCTCTTCGCGGGCAGGCTGATGGCGACCCTGGCGGCCGGCGAGTGGAACCCGGCGTCCCTGCCGGGCATGCTCGCGCCCCTCTACTACCTCGCCAGGCCCCTCCACATGGCCGCCCGCCACGGCGGGCCGGCCCTGAGAACCCTGGCCCGCCGTTGAGGAGCGCTTGGGCGATTCCTTGCCCGGGCCCCCGGATTCTGCTAGTATCTTCATGCCGACGCTCTGATACATAAGAGACGCGGCGCGCCCGTTTGCACCGTTTTTCGCGATCTCCTGGGGACCGAGATGCCCGCCAAAGCCCGCAGCCGAAAAGAATCCATTCCCGCACGGTTGAAGCCGCTCTTCTGGGATGTGCCATTTGGCAGCTTGAAGCTCGACAGGGACCGTGACCTCATCATCCGCAGGCTGCTCGATCGGGGTGACTGGGAAGCGGTGCAGTGGCTACGGACGCAATTCACCGATCGCGATCTCGGAAACTGGCTCCTGGAACGGCGGGGCGCCGGATTGAGTCCGCCTCAGCTCCGGTTCTGGCAGCTGGTTCTGGGTCTGCCGGAACGGGACGTCGACGACTGGCTCCGAAGCGGGGCGCGGCAGGTGTGGGATCAAAGGGCCTTCCGATGAAGATTCACTCCGATATCCTGACCGCTGCCCAGACAAAGGCCCTTGGGCGCCTTGGGCCGTTTGCCCATCGGGAAGGCTTCTATCTCGGCGGCGGGACGGGGGTGGCGCTGCAATTGGGACACCGCCGCTCGGCGGACCTCGACTGGTTCACGTCGACGCACCCGGCCGACCCCCTGCGGCTGGCGGCATTGCTCAGACAGGAAAGGATCCCCTTCGTGACGGGCCAGGCGGAAAGGGGAACGCTGCACGGCAGGGTATACCGGGTGCCGCTGAGCTTTTTCGAGTATGCCTATCCGCTGCTCGAGCCGGCTATCCACTGGCGGGAGTTTGGCTGCCCTCTCGCATCGCTCGCCGACCTGGCCTGCATGAAGCTGGCCGCCGTCGCCCAGCGGGGATCGAAAAAGGATTTCATCGATCTTTACGCGCTCGGGCAGAAACGATATTCGCTGCACGACATGCTGGCGTTCTATCGAGACAAATATCACGTGCGGGACATCGGGCATATCCTTTACGGTCTGTCCTATTTCGACGAGGCCGAGAAGGAGCGGATGCCCTTCATGATCTGGGATGTCGATTGGAAGGACGTGCGGAAGACGATCCAGGGGTGGGTGAAACGCTTTGCCGGGTGACGGGCGGGACGCCCGTCCCTCGAGGACGACAAACCAGGAGCGCCGGTCGAATCGACCGGCGCTCTCTGTTTTTTGCAGATTCCAGGCAGTTGAGTGCTACGCCTTCTTGACCGGTTTCATGAGGGCCATGGCGATGAGGATGCCGAGGACCGCCAGTCCCGCCGTGGGGTAGAAGGCGACCGTGAAGGAGCCGAAGGTGTCCTTCGCCTGCCCCGCGATGATGCCGCCCAGGATGGCGCCGATGCCGTAGGCGAAGTAGACGAGGCCGTAGTTCTTGGCGTAGTTCTTCACGCCGAAGAAGGTCGTCGTCGCCGTGGGCGCGATGGCCAGCCAGCCGCCGAGGCAGAGCCAGAACCCGATGAAGCAGATCGTGTAGAGCATCACGCTCCCGGGGCCCGCGGCCAGCATGCCCAGAGAGCAAGCGAGGATGATCACGAAGGAGATGATCGCCGCCATCTTGGGGGAGAGCTTGTCCGTCAGCACGCCGAAGATCGGCCGCCCGACGCCGTTGAAGATGGCAAAGACGCCGACGAGGGTGGCCGCCGTGGCCGGGTCGATCTTGATGATCTCCTGGGCGACGGAGGCGGAGATCC
>CAYSDD010000065.1:0-4820 GCA_964429555.1 uncultured Syntrophaceae bacterium | reverse complement strand
AAGTTCCCGAGGGCGAGAAGAAAGACGTCATGGCCCTCGTGAAGCGCGAGATGGAGGGGGTCATGCGGCTGCGCGTGCCGCTCAAGGTGGAGATCGGGGCCGGGCACAACTGGGACGAAGCACATTAAGAAGAAGGTAAGAAGGTAAGAGGGTAAGAACGTTGGATATTCCGGAGGCCCAATTCCTGACACCTGCCCCTCCAACCTTCTCACCTTCAAACCCTCTTACCCTCTAAAACAGAAGTTTTCCGAGGAGGTGCGGACCATGAACCTTCTGAGTAAGACAACCTGGGTGGCGGCGGTATTGACCGTTTGTTTTCTGTCCCCCGCCTCCGCGGCGGAGCCGAAGAAGCCCCTGACCCTGTACTGGGTGAGCGCGGCGACGCACAACATGGCGATCCCCGGCATGTCCCAGGGGGAGATGTCGGGGCTGCAGGGCATGATCCTCGGCAAGGTGGCGGGGGTCGGGCCGAAGAAAACGCTCCTGCTGCAGCTCGGTGCGCCGGGGAACCCCCCGGCATCGCCCGAGGCGGCGCACGACATCCCCCCCGGCATGGAGATGGGCAAATCCCTCCCGCTGCTGATCCCCGAGCGGGAGAAGCCGGTGCGGGGCGAGGAGCCGCAGGAGGGGAAGCCGGAAAAGCCGAAGGTGCGCATGCTCTTCTACTGGGGCTGCGGCGAGACGGTGAGGCCGGGCCAGCCCCGGGTGCTCGACACCGGGAAGATGAGCATGGCCGACTTCGGCAGGGCCATGGCGGGCCGGACCGGATCGGTGCAGGCACCCCCGTCTCCGAGGGCGGGGTGGGCCTACGCGGAGTGGCCCAACCGCAGGGATCAGAAGGAGGTGCCGAGGTCGAGCTCCCTGGTGGGGGGCCACTTCGTGCACGGCAACTTCAGCCCCGACATCAAGTTCTCCGTCGACGAGAGGCACGACTTCATGGCGCCCGTGGAGTTCACGTCCGTCAAGGGGGGGCTTGCGGACAGCATCGCCTTCGAGTGGAAGAAGATCCCCACGGCGATCGGCTATTTCGCCATGGCGATCGGCCACAGCGAGAAAACCGGGGAGACGATCCTGTGGTCCTCCAGCGACGCGCAGGATCCGGGGTACGGCCTGATGGGCTATCTGACGCCTGCCGACGTGAACCGCTTCATCCGGGAGAAGGTCGTGATGGGGCCGGAGGTCACGCGCTGCGCGATCCCCCGGGGGATCTTCAAGGACGCCGGCGGCGCCGCCCTGCAGTTCATCGGCTACGGCGACGAGCTCAACATCGCCTGGCCGCCGAAGCCGAAGGACCCGAAGATCCCGCACGAGTACATCTGGGCGGTGAAGCTGCGCAACAAGTCCACCGGGATGCTGCCCCTGGGTCAGGAAGGCACGCAGGGGGAGCGGACGAGGGAAAGACAGCCTGCCGAGCAGAAGCCCGAGAGCACGACCGACAAGATGAAGAAGACGCTCGACACGATCCGGGGGCTGTTCTGAGCGTCACGCCCGCTCGCCGGCGGGCTGGACCGCGGGGACGGCAAGGCGGCCCGCGTGGGGGGACTGCAGGGAGCCGATGAAGGCATCGACCACCTTCGGGTCGAACTGGGTGCCGACGTAGCGGCGCAGCTCCGTCACTGCCTCCTCGGGACTCATGCTCGAGCGGTAGGGGCGGTTGGTCGTCATGGCGTCGTAGGCGTCGGCCACGGCGATCATGCGGGACAGCAGCGGGATCGCGTCGCCCGCCAGCCCGTCGGGGTAGCCGGTGCCGTCCCAGTTTTCGTGGTGGTGCCGGATGATCTTGCGTTCCTTCTCGAACAGGGCGATCGGGGTCAGGATGTCGTCGCCGATCGTGCAGTGGGTCTTGATGATGTCGTACTCCTCCCCCGTGAGCTCGTCGGGCTTGAGGAGGATGTGATCCGGGATCGCGATCTTGCCGATGTCGTGGAGCATGGCGGCGATCTTGAGGCACTCGATGTCGTCGGCCGGGCATGCCATGATCTCCGCGGTGCGGACCACGAACGCGGTGACGCTCACGGAGTGGCGCTCCGTGTACTGGTCCCGCGCCTGGATGGACGTCACCAGCGCCCGGAAGGTCTCGGCGATGTTCGTGTAGAGGGTCTCGTAGAGGACCTTGTTCTCCAGGTTCAGCGACGCCCGGCGGGCGAGGCTCAGGATGACGTGCAGGTCCTGGTCCGTGAAGCAGGGCCCGTTGCGGCCCTTCCAGAGGCCGAGGATCCCGAAGACGTTGCCGCGGATCGTCAGCGGGGCGCAGAGGATCGACGCCGCGCCGTCGGCGTCGGAGACGCTGCACAGGACGCCGTCCTTCCTGTCGACCACCTCGCGCAGCAGCTTCCTCGGCCACGGCACGGTGTGGCGCGGGGGGACGCGGTCGACGCTGCCGGTGAACTTGGGCAGGAACTCCCCGGTCTCCCGTTCGTAGAGCAGGATCGCGCAGTGCTCGCCGCCCGAGACCTTGAGGGCCAGGTCGGCGATGACACGGAAGACGTTGTCGTTGCTCACCCCGAGCCGCTCGATGAAGTCGTAGATGAACCCCTTGGCCGAGATCCGGCGGACCTTGTCGCGCAGCTTTTCCTGCTCGGCCTTGTGCAGGAGCCCGTCGACCGACAGCAGCGACTGTTCCCGCAGGTAGATGTTCACCTTGTAGAGCAGCTCGTCGATGCGGAAGGGCTTGGTGATGAAATCGACGGCCCCCGTCTTCATGGCCGACACGGAAAGCCCGATGGAGGGGTAGCCGGTGATGAGGATGACGGCGATCGCGGGGTTGATCTCCCGGATCCGGCCCAGGAGGTCCATCCCGTTCATGCCGGGCATGTGGATGTCGCTGATGACCAGGTCGTAGAGGTTGGAGCGCAGGGCCTCCAGGGCTTCCTTCCCGTCGGCGGCCTCGGTGGCGATGTATTCGCCCCCCTGCCGAAGGGCCTCGACGATGAGGCTGCGCACGGCGGGGTCGTCGTCGACGACGAGGATCGTCCTCTTGCCGGACGAGGGCACGGGCATGATCCTGAATTCGTTTCCGGCGGCTTGCATTCCGTTCATCCCGGCGATCCCGTCCCTCGCGTCGATCCCGTCGCGTCCGCCGGGGGCAGTCGTGGGGCGGCGGCCTTGTGGTGAGGCGAAGGCCGGTCACATGCGGTCTCCAACCAGGCGTACCGGGATCATGTGATGAGGGGCTTTCGGCCCCCTCCGGGTCGGTCCCCCGCTCAGCGAATCGCTTCGGGTTCTATTTGGATTTACTGCCTTTCAGGAGGATGTCCATCAGGCTGTAGGAGATCCTGTCGTAGACCTCCGGTCTTTGCGGCTCGGCGCCGAGCGAGACCACGTCGGCAAACCTCGGGGCGGCCTTCGGCCCCTCCCCGGATGCTGCAGGCTTTTCTGCGGCCTTGCTCTGCCGGCTGTAGGCCTTGAGAATGTTGTCGATCTGGTACGTCGATATGGTCATCGCCCGACTCACGGTTTTGTCACAATGGAGATCGGTCCTGCAGGTCAAAACTTTAGGGCTTTGTGCCGCCCCGGGGCGCGCGATCCCGCCCCCGGAGCGCCGCGGTCGATATTTCTGGTTGACTAATGTCAAAATTTTGTTAACATCCCGGGTTGCTTTGAGAACGTGCGATACATCCGATCCTTCCGGCAGGGGCTTTCCTGCCGGGGTCGAGGCACCGCCCGACCCGCCGGAGGGACTTTTGAAGGGCGTCCGGATCGCCCGTCACCCGACGACCCCCACCCCCGAGGAGCGGTAAAAGCCGGCCATGGCAGACAGCAAGATCAAGAAGGAAATGAAGAACATCCGGATCCTCATCGCCGAGGACAACGAGCTGAGCCGGGACAACCTCTCGGAACTGTTGAGAAGTTACGGCTACGAGGTCAAGGGGGTCGGCGACGGGCGCCAGGCCATGGATGTCTTCATCGAAGACAAGTACGACCTCGTGATCACGGACCTCAAGATGCCCCACGTCGACGGCTTACACCTGCTGAAGTTCGTCAAGGAGGTCAACCCCGAGAGCATCGTCATCATGATCACCGGCTACGGCACGGTCAACTCGGCCGTCGAGGCCATGAAGCTCGGGGCCTTCGACTACATCACCAAGCCCCTGAAGGACGACATCGTCAAGCTCACCATCGACCGGGCCCTGTCCTTCGCCAAGCTCAAGGAAGAGAACATTGCGCTGAAGGACCACCTGAAGAAGAAGTACGACTTCGGCAAGATCATCGGCTTCAGCGACAGCATGCGGAAGGTCTTCGACAACATCGAGAAGGTGGCCGCCTCGGACAGCACCGTCGTCATCTACGGCGAGAGCGGGACGGGAAAGGAACTCGTCGCCCGGGCCATCCACTTCAACAGCGACCGCCGGAGCTTCCCCCTCGTGCCGGTCAACTGCGGGGCCATCCCCGAGGAGCTTCTCGAGAGCGAGCTGTTCGGGCACGAGAAGGGGGCCTTCACGGGCGCCATCAAGAGCCGCGTGGGCCGCTTCGAGCTGGCCCAGGGCGGGACGATCTTCCTCGACGAGATCGGGGACATGAGCCCCGCGCTGCAGGTCAAGGTCCTGCGCGTCATCCAGGAGAAGCAGTTCGAGCGCATCGGCGGGGTCAAGACGATCAACGCCGACGTGCGGATCATCTGCGCCACGAACCAGGACCTCGAGAAGGCCGTCCAGGAGAAGCGGTTCCGCGAGGACCTGTTCTACCGCATCAACGTCATCCCCATCACCCTGCCGCCCCTGCGGGACCGGAAGATGGACATCCCCGTGCTGGTCAACCACTTCCTCCAGAAGTTCAACAAGCTCAAGAAGAAGAACGTCAAGGGGCTCACCCCCGAGGCG
>CAYSDD010000064.1:0-4876 GCA_964429555.1 uncultured Syntrophaceae bacterium | reverse complement strand
CGATCAACGCCACCGTCAGGCCGAACATCAATTTCAACACGGTTCATTCCCCTTTGCAGAAGTGCCTTCCATGCCCCGAGTCCCGTCAAGACGGTGTCCCGATCCCGCAGGCGCGGCCCCGGGGAAACCTTCCTGTAAAAACAGGGGCGGGGCGATGGCGCCCCGCTCCCCCTTGATTCCGCCGAACCGGCCCCATGCCGGCTCGCGGTGCCGTTTACATCGCCAGCCCGCCGTACAGCAGGGGCACAAAGATCAGCACGAGCACCCACATGATCAGGTTGATGGGCCCGCACCACTTGATGTAGTCGAAGAACGTGTAGCCGCCGCCCAGGACGATCGTCATCGGGGGCGTGGCGACGGGCGTGGAGAGCGACGCGTTGGTGCAAAGGGCCAGGCCGACCAGCATCGCATGAGGATTCGCCCCCACGCCCTTGGCCAGGGCGAGCATGATGGGGGCGAACATGGCCGTGCAGGACGTGTTGGACATGAACTGGGTCAGCACGACAGCCACGAACGTGATGGAGGCGAAGATGGTGAACGGCGTGGCGGCGTCGCCCAGGTAGCCCAGCACCAGATCGGCCAGCAGCTTCCCGCCGCCGCTCTTGTCGAAGCCCGAGGCGAACCCGATCGAGGCGCCCAGCAGCATGACCGTCCTCCAGTCCATCAGCTCGTAGGTGCGCTTCTCCGTGATGCACCCCGTGATGACCGTCAACAGCGCCCCGATCATCGCCACGGTGCCCAGGGGCCACTTGCCCCAGATGAACAGGCCGACGCAGAGCGCCAGGACCAGGGAGACGCGGATCTGCTTGCTCGTGCTGCCGTTGCCCGCCCCCGCCTCGGCGCCGTTGTTTCCCTTGGCCAGCAGTTCCTTCATGAGCGGGCCGTGCTCCGGCGTCACGCCCCATATCTTTCGTGCAAGAAATTTCCCGATGGTGAAGTTGTAGAGCAGCAGGGCCACGCAGAGGATGGCGCCCGCCTTGCCGATTTCGAAGAAGCTCAGCGCGGGGTACCCGCCCTTCTCCAGGACGCCCGAGACGATGACCTGCGGCGTCGAGCCCGCCAGGGTCAGGACGCCTCCCGTGACCGCCGCGGCGGCCATGGGCATCAGGAGGGTCTTGTCGTGGAGCTTGCCATGGGAGGCAGCCACGAGGGCCAGCGCCACGGGCAGCATCGTGGCCGTCGTCGCGCTGTTGCTGAGGAAGGCCGACAGGATCATCGTGACCAGGAACAGCGTCAGCGACAGGATGAACGCGTTGCCGCGGCCCACATCCAGGATCTTCTGTCCGACCCGCATGGCCAGGCCCGACTCGAAGATTCCCGAGCCGACGACGATCATGCCGGCGATCAGGAGGTTGACGTCGCTCGACAGCCCGTCCCAGACGACCTTGGCCGGCACGACCTTGAGGATGATCAGCAGGATACAGGATAAAACCGCAGTGGCGGCCAGCGGGATGACCTCCGTGATGTAGAGGACCATCGCGATGACCAGGACAACGATACTCATCTCAGCAGGGCTCAAACCAAACATGACAGTTCTCCTCCCTCCTCCTTAATGAATTGTCTGCATCCTTGAGAATTTTCTTGCGGGGTTCACGCCTTCTGTCGGCCTTCTCTGCCGGAAGCGGGCCCGCGATCCGCCGGAGCCCGACCGTTGATGCGAGCCCCCCTGCCGGACCCGGTCAGGGGGGCTCACCGGGAGGTCCCTCTACTTCGCGGCCGATTTGGGTTCCTGCACCGACGCGGGGCGCTCGAGGCCCGTGACGACCTGGGACTGGATCATCCGGGGCAGGATCATGTGGTGCTGCGGGCAGATGGAGGCCGGGTTCTGCCAGACGCAGTTGGCGAAGGCCACGAGGTACCTGCGCATGTCCTCGAAGCGCACGACCTCGTCGACGAAGCCCTTCTTCGCGCAGAAGTAGGGACGCGAGGACTCCTCGTAGTGTTTGACCATCGCGTTCATCTTCTGGATGGTGCCGTCGAGCGGCTTGCCGGAGTCCTTGTCCTTCACGAGCCTGCGGGCATAGCTGGCCGCCGCCGCCGTCTCTCCGTGCATGACGTTGATCTCGGTGGCGGGGGTGCCCAGGGTGAAGGCGTTGTTGTTGTTGGCCGTGGGGCCGCCCATGACATAGTGGGCCGCCGCGGTGCCCTTGCGCAGCACGATGAGCATCATGGGGATGTCCGTCTGCTCGATGGAGTAGATCAGCGACTGCCCCAGGCCCAGCAGCTCGGCCTTTTCGGCGATATCGCCCACGTCGATGCCCGAGGTGTCCTGGATCCAGATGATGGGCAGGCGGTCACGGCCGCAGAGGGTCACGAACTCGTTCATCTTGATGAGGCCCTGGCGGTAGAGCTTGCCGCCCACGGCGTGGTACTCGTTGGTGTACTCGGGATAGTTGGGGATGAGGCCCTGGCGGTTGCCGATGACGGCCATGGGGTAGCCGTCGATCTTCACGATGCCGCAGTAGATCTCGGGACCGTACTTGGGCCTGAACTCCATGTGCTCCGAGTTGTCCGTGAGCCTCGCCAGCACCTCCTCGAAGGAGTAGACCCGCTTGGTGTTGATGGGGATGAGGCTCGGAAGCTCCGCGGCCGGGAACTTCGGCTCGGCCGGCTCGGCCACGCGGAAGAACTTCGGGTTGTAGGCCGGCAGGTAGGTCATCCACTCCTTGATGGCGTCGAGGACCTCGGTCTCCTTCTCGTAGACGGCCTTGAAGAAGCCCGTCTCGTTGTAGTGGATCCGCACGCTTCCCGGGGGGACGGCCTTGAAGTGGCGGGTGGCCTCGATGAGGGCCTCGGCCCCTTCCTGGTCGAAGTAGCCCTTGGGGCTCATGCCGCTGACGATGCCGCCGCCGCCCACGGCGATGTTGGCCTTCTGGTGGGCGAGCAGGATGGTGGGGCTGATGCCCTGGTAGCCTCCGCCGGCGGGGTTGGTGCCGTAGATGCCGGCGATGATGGGAATGCCCTCTTTTTCCAGCTCGGCGTGCCGGAAGAAGCAGGTGCCCTGGCCCCGGCGGTTGGCGTAGACCTTCTCCTGCTCGGGCAGCTTCACGCCGGAGCAGTTCACGAGCCAGACGAGCGGCACGTGGAGCCGCTTGGCGAGGTCGGTGACCCGCAGGTTGTTGTCGGCCTGCCCGGCGATCCAGGCCCCGGCGATCCACTTGTTGTTGAAGCCGATCAGCACGCACCACTTGCCGTTGATCCGCGCGAGGCCGTCGACCACGTTGGTCTGGCCGCTCTCTTCGCTGTCGGGGTCGTAGATGGAGTGCAGGGGGAAGAACATCCCGGGGTCGACGACGTAGTCGATCCGCTCCCAGACCGTCATCTCGCCGCGCTTGTGGATCTCCTCGGTGGAGACGCCCACGCTCGTCTTGATCCGCTCGATCTCCGCGTCGATCTCCTGCATGATCGCCGCGGCCCGCTCGACGTTTTCCTTCATGCCGTCTATCTGAGACTGCCGGAGCGCCTTGCCCAGCTCTTTCATCTTCTCGAAATACTGTCTCATCGTTGATGCCTCCTCATCGGACGTTGGGATGATGCCGCCGGCGGTCGCGCGGGCCGCCGGCGGCTCCCTATGGGAACCGCGCTAGCGGTTTGCTTTCCGGATCCCCAGCTGGTCCTGGGCCATGATGAACTTGCAGATGTTGGTGGAGCCCTCCACCATCGCGTAGGTCGGGGCGTCGCGGAAGATCCGCGCCACCGGGTACTCCGGCGAGTAGCCGTAGGCCCCCAGGATCTTCATCGCGTACTGCGAGCACTTGTAGCAGAGCTCCCCGGCCAGGTACTTCGCCATGGCCACCTCGACGTTGTTGTTGAGCTGCCCCTGGTCCTTCTGCCAGGCCGCCTTGTAGACGACGAGCCGCGTGGCCTCGATGTCGGCCATCATCTGCGCGATCATATCCTGGTTCATCTGGAAGGTGCCGATGGGCTTGCCGAACTGCTCGCGCTCCATGGCGTACTTGGTCACGATGTCCAGGCAGGCCTGCGCCACCCCCACGCCGCCCGCCGCGGCCGAGAGCCGCGTCTGCGCGAGCGAGCCGAAGACGATCTTCACCCCGTCGCCGGGCTTGCCCAGGATGTTCTCCTTGGGCACCTTCGTGTTCTCCAGCACGATCTCGCCCGTCGGCGAGCAGTGCGAGCCCATCTTCTCCAGGTCCGTCACCGTGATCCCGTTGAAGTTCTTGAGCTCCACGACGAAGGCCGAAAGCTGCTTCTTGCCGCCTTCATTGGTGTAGGCGTAGAAGATGTTCACGTCGGCGCAGTTGGCGTTGGAAATCCAGGTCTTCGTGCCGTTGAGCAGCCAGTGGTCGCCCCTGTCCTCGGCCGTGGACTTGATGGCCATGATGTCCGAGCCCGCCTGGGGCTCCGTGATGCCGAAGGAGCCCAGGTAGTCGGCATTGACCAGCTTCTCGATGTACTTCTTCTTCGCGGCCTCCGTACCGTAGCGCAAAATCGTGAAGGCGCAGCCCAGCTCGTTCATGTTCACCTGCACCCGCAGCGCGCTCGAGGCCCGGGCGATCTCCTCGGTGATGATCATCGCCGCCAGCCAGCCCATCTCGTTGCCCCCGTACTGCTCGGGGATCACGGTGCCGAAGAAGCCCAGCTCGCCCATGGGCTTCACCGCCTCCTGGTAGGGAAAATAGGACTTGCGGTCCCACTCCTCGGCGAAGGGCGCGATCTTCTCCTCCGCAAAGGAGCGCACGGTATCCCGCAACATCTTCAACTCTTCGGACAGTTCAAAGTTCATATCGATTCTCCTCGTGGATGGTTATGGTTTCGACGTATCGTCGGTGTTGCCGTCACGCCGGCCCTGCCGGCGGCTCTCCGCCGGCCGGGCGGCGCTTGTTCTCACAGGATGATCCGCTGGGGGTCGACGACC
>CAYSDD010000063.1:0-4890 GCA_964429555.1 uncultured Syntrophaceae bacterium | reverse complement strand
GCGCGAAACCCTCTTTCTCAAAACCCCTTTACCGATGCCTGAAAAGCGATTACCATTTGCACAGCCGGACGAGCCCCGCATCGCAGGGCATTCTCAAACGGGAAAGAACCTTTCCCGCAGCGGCCCCGCCCGTGGATGCCATGCACAGGCCCGCCGGGGTTCGGTGCCCGGTGAACGAATCCGAATCGTCCGAAAAGGAGAGAGAAATGCCGCAACGAAAAGAGCTGACCAACGTGACCTTCGACGAGATCCGAATCGGCCAGTCCGCGGAGCTCTCCGTGACGCTGACGAAGTCGCAGGTGGAACTGCTGGCCGCCGTGTCGGGCGACGTGGACGCCTTTCACCTCAAGGGGGAGGATGGGTCCGCGGCGCCCGGCTACGGCAAGCGCACCGAGGCGGCGGGCGCCGTGGCCCTCATCTCCTCGGTGATCGGAACGCGGCTGCCCGGGCCCGGCTCGAAGATCCTGCGCCGCGAGCTGAGCTTCAGCGGCGACATCGCCGTGGGGGACACCCTGACGGCGACCGTCACGGCACGGGAAAAGCGGCCGGAGGGCGTCGTCGTCGTCTTCGACACCCGCTGCGTCAACCAGTCCGGCCAGGCGCTGATCTCGGGCATCACCTACGTGGAAGCCCCGACGAAACGGCTCGTCTACGACGACATCGCCCCGCCCCACATCGAGCTGCGGCGCAGCGACGCCTTCATGGACCTTTTCAAGGCCTGCGACACCTGCGAGCCCGTCACCTGCGCCGTCGTCCACCCGTGCGACCGGGATTCGCTCGCGGGCGCTATCGAGGCCGCCCGCCGGGACATCATCGTCCCGATCCTCGTCGGGCCCGAGGAGAGGATCCGGAAGGCGGCAGGGGAGGCGGGGATCGACCTGGGGCCCTGGCGGATCGTGCCGACGCCCCACAGCCACGCCTCCGCGGCGAAGGCCGTCGAGATGGCCCGCGCGGGCGAGGTGGAGTCCCTCATGAAGGGAAGCCTGCACACCGACGAGATCATGGGGGCCATCGTCCCCTCGGCATCGGGCATGCGCACCTCGAGGCGGATCAGCCACGCCATGGTCATCGACGTCCCGACCTATTACAAGATGTTCATCATGACCGACGCGGCGGTCAACATCGCCCCGGACCTGGCGGCCAAGAAGGACATCGTGCAGAACGCCATCGACCTGGAACATGCCCTGGGCATCGAAAGGCCGAAGGTGGGCATCCTCTCCGCCGTCGAGACGGTCAACGCCAGCATCCCCTCCACCCTCGATGCGGCGGCCCTTTGCAAGATGGCCGACCGGGGGCAGATCACCGGCGGCATCCTGGACGGCCCCCTGGCGTTCGACAACGCCATCAGCGCCGAGGCGGCGCGGATCAAGGGCATCCGGTCCGAGGTCAGCGGGGAGGTGGACATCCTGCTGGCGCCCGACCTGGAGTCGGCCAACATGCTCTTCAAGCAGCTCACGTACCTGGCCGGGGCCGAAGGGGCGGGCATCGTGCTGGGGACCCGTGTGCCCGTCGTCCTGACGAGCCGCGCCGATTCGGTGCGGACCCGGCTTGCCTCGGCGGCGCTCATGGCCATCGTCGCCCAGGCCCGCAGGCAGGGCAAATACGAGGTGAGGTAAACCCATGAGCGATGTCATCGTCGTGCTCAACGCGGGATCGTCGAGCCTGAAGTTCACCCTCTACGAGGAGCGGGGGGAGAAGCTGGGGGTCCTCGCCGACGGACAGGTCGAAGGGCTCTTCACCGAGCCGCGCTTCAAAGCGAAGGACGGGGAGGGCAGGGTCGTCGGCGAGCGGACGTGGCCCGCCGGGACGCAGCTCGGCCAGCAGGGGGCCGTGGAGGCGGTCTTTTCCTGGTGCGGCAGCGAGGCCTGCTCGGCCGATCGGGTGAGGGCCGTGGGCCATCGGGTGGTCCACGGGGGGCTGGAGTACACGCAGCCGATCGTCGTCAACGGGGAGATCCTCGACGACCTCGAGAAATTCGTTCCCCTGGCCCCCCTGCACCAGCCGCACAACCTGGCGGTCATCCGCAACATCATGCATCGCTTCCCGGACATCCCCCAGGTTGCCTGCTTCGACACGTCGTTCCACACCACGATCCCGTCGATCGCGCAGGCCTTCGCCTTGCCCCGCAGGTTCACGGAGCGGGGCATCCGGCGTTACGGGTTCCACGGGCTCTCGTACGAGTACATCGCCTCGGTCCTGCCGGGCATCGACCCGGAGGCGGCGAAGGGGCGTACCGTCGTGGCCCACCTCGGAAACGGCGCGAGCCTATGCGCCATGCAGAACCTGAAGAGCAGGGCCTGCACGCTGGGGTTCACCGCCGTGGAGGGGCTCATGATGGGCACCCGCTGCGGCAGCCTGGACCCGGGGGTCATGCTCTACCTCATGGACGAGTGCGGCATGAGCGCGCGGGACCTCGAGACCCTCATCTACAAGGAGTCGGGACTGCTGGGCGTCTCGGGGATTTCGAGCGACATGCGGACGCTGCTGGCAAGCGACGACCCGAGGGCCGCCGAGGCGGTGGAGCTCTTCGCTTACCGCATCGTGCGCGAGCTGGGTTCGCTGGCCGCCGCCCTCGGGGGGCTCGACGCCCTCGTCTTCACAGCCGGGATCGGCGAGAATGCCGTCCCCGTCCGTAAACGCGTCTGCCGGGCCTCCGGGTGGCTGGGCCTGCAACTCGATGAGGGGGCCAACGCGGCGGGCGGGCCGAGGATCAGCGGGGATGGCAGCCGGGTGCGCGCCTGGGTCATCCCCACCGACGAGGAGCTGATGATCGCCCGGCACACCCTGCGGCTGCTCAGCGGTGTCGGCTGACGCCGAGGAGCCTCAGCGGGAAAGACGCGAGACCTCTTTCCTTGTTGCCTGATGCGCACGACTGCCGGCGCAGCCCGTCCGCAAGTCGGGCGGCATGCCCGAGGCGCAGAAACCGCCCACGAGCGATCCCATGCTCGTGCCCGCGATGAAGTCGACGGGGACGCGGAGCTCCTCGAGCACCTTGAGGACGCCGACGTGCGCCACGCCGCGGGCGCCGCCGCCGGAGAGGACGAGCCCGACCTTCGGGCGGCCCGCTGCCCGTTGGAGAGCCGGTGTTTCCTCGGCTGTTTGCGCAGGGCAGGGCACGGTGAACAGCAGGCAGGTCAGAAACGCGGCAGCCGCCAGGGCCGCGGTGAACGGTCGTTGGCTTGCGATCATCGCAGAGTCCCTCCTGTGCCGGGCCGCTCCGGGTGCCGGCCACTGCGTCCGATGGGCGGGTTGCAGCGGCTGATGCGGCTGCCTCTCGTGACTCATGCACTTCATTAACAGATTCTGCCAAGCCTGGCAATGCATGGTTCTCCCGGCGGTCGAGAATGCAACGGGATGCCGCCCCCTCCCTGCACGATGAAGCAGTTGAGCCCGGCCCCGAAATCGGTTATGCTTTTCCCAGCCGCGCAACGCGATTCGTGAGCCCCCTTGGCGGCCCGCGGGCCGCTTCTCTGCGGGCGTGGGCCAATGCATAAGGCAGGAGCAGACCGATGAGAGCAAGGAAGGCCGCAACGGGAGCCGTGCTGGCGGCCGTCATCCTCTTTGTCCTCCTTTCCATCCCCGCCCCGGACCCGCCCGTGCCGGCGGGGGCCGCCGGGAAGCCCTTCACCTGGAAGCAGGACGAGCAGTGGGAGGCCCTGGAGGCGTCCTTCCTGCAGTCCCGCGAGATCGGCTGCAGGGGCCTGCAGGCGCGGACCGCCCAGGGCTTCCGGCAGGGCCGGCAATACGTGACGGCCCTGTCCGCGGCGCCGGTGAAGCCGTCGGCGGTGGTCCTCCGGCGGCTCGAATCCCTCACCTTCGGCCTCGGCACACGGGTGGCCGCCTGCCCGGAGCGCATCCCCGATTACATCGATCTCGTCACGAAGACGCGCAGCGCCCTCAAGCGCCAGTCGCAGCGCTGGGATCTGGATGACCGGACGGTGCGCGACCGCCTCTACCGCATGCTCTACGGCGGCCGCGCGGCCCTCGAGGAAGTCATGCTCCAGGCCCCGGCGGGGTCCTATCCCGGCCTCATCCGGGCGGAAGACGTGGATTCCGTCACCCCGGCCTTTGCGTTCCAGGGCCTGACGCTGCGCAGCGGCGACATCCTGGTATCCCGGGGCGGGGCCCCCACGTCGGCCCTCATTGCACGCGGCAACGACTACCCGGGGAATTTCTCCCACGTGGCCCTCTTCCACGTGGACGAGAAGACCGGCGCGCCGGCGATCGTCGAGTCGCACATCGAGGTGGGGGTCGTGGTCTCCTCGGTTGAGGACTATATCCGGGACAAGAAGCTCAGGGTCATGGTCCTGCGCCTCCGGCCGGACCTGCCGCAGATGAAGGCCGACCCGATGCTTCCCCACAAGGCGGCAAAGCGGGCGCGCGACGAGGTCCGGAGCCGTCACATCCCCTACGATTTCGCGATGGACTTCCGGGACCCCTCGAAGTGGTTCTGCTCCGAGGTGGCGTCGTGGGCCTACGGGCAGCATGGCGTCGAACTCTGGAAGGGGACGACGCGGATGTCCGCCCCGGGGGTCGTGCGTTGGCTTTCCTACTTCGGCGTGACCCATTTCGAGACGCAGGCCCCGGCCGATCTGGAGTACGACCCGCAGCTCACGGTGGTCGCCGAGTGGCGAGACCCCGAGACCCTCTGGCAGGATCACGTGGACAACGCCGTCGTCGAGGCCATGCTGGAGGGCGCCGACGAGGGGGACACGATCCCCGCGCCCTGGTGGAAGCTGGCCGCGGTGCGGCTGGCGAAGGGCTACAGCGCACTGTTGAACCTGTTCGGTCGCCCAGGGCCCGTCCCCGAGGGGATGGACGCCACGGCGGCCCTGCGCAATCTCGAGCTTTCCTCCCTGCACGAGAGGATGAAGACGGCGGTGCTGGCGA
>CAYSDD010000062.1:0-4932 GCA_964429555.1 uncultured Syntrophaceae bacterium | reverse complement strand
TCCCCTCGGAGATGGCCGTCAAGATCGCCCGCATGGCCGTGCAGACGAACATCTTTCCCCTCTACGAGGTGGAGGAGGGGCTCCACTACACGATCAACGTCAAGCCGAAACGCTACCCCGTCCGGGAGTATTTCAAGATCCAGGGGCGCTTCCAGCACCTGACGGACGCGGACCTCGACGTGATCCAGAAGATGGTGGACGAGGACTGGGAGCTTTTGCTCCGCAAAGCGGGTGAGCACGCATAGCCGCTGCGCGGCAGGCGAAAGGCTCAAGGCACAAGGCTTAAGGTTCAGAGGACGGAAAGAATGTGCCGGCTTTCGGCTTGCCTCTTCGCGCTGCCGCTCCTTCTTTTTTCATCACCCCTCAAGGCCGACGTGTATGTCCACGACGCCGTAGCGGTGCAGGGCAAGGAGATCCGCCTCAAGGCCGAGACGCGGGGGAAGGTGTTTGCCCGGGGGGGTGAGCTCGTCGAGTTCTTCGTCGGCGACGACTCTCTGGGGAAGAACCTCTCCGGGGGCGACGGGGTGGCCTACCGATTCTTCAGGCCCTCGCGGACCGGCCTGAAGACCGTCCGGGTCGCGTCCGGCGCCGAAAGCGGCACGGGGTACCTGCTGGTGCTCAGGCCGGGCGCGGCCCTGGTGGCCGTCGACGTCGAGGGCACCCTCCTGATGGAGGGGTTCCTGTCGCCGGGCCGGCCGGGTAGCCGGGATGCCGTCGCGGCGGTGGCCGGGCGATATCCCCTGGTCTACCTGCAGTCGGGGCAGACGAACCTGAGGGCCCTCCGGCACTGGCTCGATCGGAACGAATACGCCGGCGCCCCGCTCCTGCCCTGGGAAGGGGGCGCCGTGTTCCGGGACCTCGACAAGAAGGGCCTGAAGATCCGTGCCGTCGTCGGCGGCCCTGCCGTGATCGAGTCGGCCGCCCGGTACAGGCCCCAGGCCTTCAGCTTCGAGCCTCTCAAGGGCGCCGTGCGCCTGAAGAGCTGGAAGGAACTGGAGGGACATTTGCAATAGCAGAAGCTAAGAAGGTTTGAAGGTGAGAGGGAGAGCCATACCGTGAAGCGCAGAGATTTTCTTCGGCTGGGCGTGCTGGGAGCGACCGGGGCGATTCTCGGGCGGGTGGACCCGGCCGGGGCGGCAAAGAAGGTATCGGGGCCTTTCACCTTCCCGGCCCCCGTTTACCGGACCCTGGGCCGGACGGGGCTGAAGATCACCGTCGTGAGCTTCGGCGCCATGCTGACGCCCGAGCCGGAGGTGATCCGCACCGCCCTCGATCACGGGGTCAACTACATCGACACGGCCCGGGTTTACATGGGCGGCCGCAACGAGGAGGTCGTCGCAAAAGCAATCAAGGGGATCCGAAACAAGGTCCACGTGGCCACGAAGATCCGCTCGCGATCGCGGACGAAGGAGGCCATGATCGAGGACGTGGAGACAAGCCTCCGCGCTCTCGAGACGGATCACATCGACGTCATCCAGCTCCACAGTCTCACGGGCCGGGAGCGGATCTTCGAGCCCGAGATGCGCGAGGCGCTCCTCCGGCTGCGCAGGCAGGGAAAGGTGCGCTTTTTCGGCGTGACGACGCACACCAACGAAGCCGAAGTCGTCAATGCCCTCGTCGACGACCCGGACCGGTTCTTCGACATGGCCCTCGTGAAGTACAACTTCCGCAGCGGCGAGGACGTGAAAAAGGCGATCGCCCGAGCCGCGCAGGCCGGCATCGGCATCGTGGCCATGAAGACCCAGGCCGGGGGCTACACGACCGACGCGCTGGGCCCGATCAGCCCCCACCAGGCCGCCCTCAAGTGGGCCCTGTCGGACCGGAACGTGACCGCGGCCGTCCCCGGCATGCGGGACATGGCGGAACTCCGGGAAGACATCGCCGTCATGGGGATGCGGCTCACGCTGGCCGACAGCCTCATCCTGCGCTGTTACGGCGCAGCCGTCGCGTCCCGCTACTGCCACATGTGCGGGAAATGCGAAGAGACCTGCCCGAGGGGAGTCCGGATCAGCGAGGTCAACCGCAGCCTCATGTATGCGGAGGCCTACCGCAGCCCGGAGCTCGCCCGCGCCACCTACGGCGGGATCCCCCCGCAGGCATCCGCCGATGCCTGCCTCGGCTGCGGCCGCTGCACGGCACGGTGCGTCAACGGTCTCGACATCGCCGGGAAGATGGAGCGGGCCCGCCGTCTGCTGGCCTGATGTAGAGGAAGCCGGGAAGTGGGGACGTTGTGAAGCTGAGAAGGAATTCGGCATGAAGCGCCTGCATCTTCTTATCCTTCCGGTTCTGGGCTGGATGCTGCTCGCCTCGCCGGGACTGCATGCGGCGGGGGCTGAAAACGGCGCCATGCTGTCCCTCCTGCCGGCCGGGAGATTTGCCGAGAGATGGGTCATGGAAGAGAAGCCGGCCTTGTTCACGGTTGATACGCTCTTCGATCACATCGACGGCGAAGCCGAGCTGTATTTTCCTTACGGGTTCGAGGCGCTCGCCACGGCGCGCTACTCCCATCAGGACGAGGCGGGGCAGGAAATCGCGGCGGATGTCTACCGGATGGGCTCACCGCTCGACGCCTTCGGGATCTGGTCCAACTACCGCAAGGCCGAGACCCCGGGATGTGACGCAGGGGCCGATTGCGTCCTGTCGGCATCGCAGATGCTGTTCTACCAGGACCGGTACTTCGTAAGGGTTCAGTCCATCGGGACGCAGGTGCCGGCACCGGATGTCTTTGTGGTTTACGGTCGAGCCATCTCGCGGAATCTTCCCATCGGCAAGGGCCGGCCCGGCGAACTCGAACTCCTCCGGGTGCGCGGCATCGTGCCGGGAACGCAGCGCTACGTCCCGCAGAGCCTGCTGGGCTATCCCTTCTTCCGGCGCGGGCTGACGGCCGAGGCGGCCCCCGGCGGCGAACGCACGCAGGTCTTCGTGGTGATCGGGGAATCGGCCGCTGCGGCCCGGAAGGCCTTCGATCAGTACCTGGCCTCCCTGAGGGAAGCCGGACGCGACGTGCGTATCTCGCATGCGGGGGGCCGCGTCACCCTGGAAGGCTCCGACCCGCTCTACGGAAAGGTGATCGTCGAGCCGTCCGGCCGCTACCTGATCGGCGCGATCCGCCTGCAGGACGCCGCGGCGATCCGGCCGGTCATCGAGGAGATGCGGGCCAGGACCCGGGAGAGACCGTGAAGGGTGCCGTGCACCCTTCAAGACAGAGGGTGAGAGGTTGAGAAGGTGTGAAGATTGGAGCAGCAGAGCGCAGGCATCGGCCGCAGCCCAATCCAACCTTCTTACCCTCTCACCTTCTTACCTTCTCTTGTTGATGGGCGTCGCCCCCGGTCACGGAAGATCTCGGGCGCTCAGTACGTCGCCGAGACCAGTTCGAACACAAAGCTCCCGATCGCCACCTTGCTCTGGATCTTCACGGGCACCTGCCGCTCGTCGGCGGAAAACCAGATCTTCAGCGACGGGTCCCCCTGCCGGGGCACAACCCCCTGGAGGCGCTCCATGTCGGGGACCACCACCAGGGTATCGTAGACCTTCCCGTCGATCGTCACCGCCTCCCGGCCCGTGACGGTCGCCCTGACGGCGATGCACTTCTTGCCGTCGGTGACGGGGATCTCGTGGACGTCGCCCGGCTTGAGCCGGTGCATCCGGATGACGAAGAAGATCGCCAGCGGGTCGAAGGACCCCGGCAGGATCGCCACGGGCCTCTCGGCGTTGCCGAAGCTCGCATAGGTGGCCGTCCGGTTCTTCCAGTCGTAGGTGACGATCACGTCCCGCGGGTGATCCCCGGTGCTCTTCTTGCGGTACTGCAGGGTCCTCGTCATCGCGGTGTCCGTGAAGGAATCCTGCCGCTCCCGGATCTTGTAGAACAGGTCGACCCGGGAGTTCGTCGCGGTCGTCATGGCGAAGTGGCGCGCCCGGACGCCGTCCACGGCGAAATCGGGCAGGACCTCGATGACGGCCTCGCCGGCGGGGATGAACCCCCACAGCGCGCGGTAGACGAGCCGCTCCCCCGCGCTGAACGGCGGGGCCCCTGCGGCCGCCTCGCCCCGGCCGCACAGCATCGACAGGGCGCACAGGGCGACGGCGGTGATCCGGGAGAGTCTTCTCTGCATCGTCAAGCCCCCTCGAGAGTTTCTAACGCGCGGGCCGGGACCCCGTTGACGGCTCCTGCAGGTACCGGGCGAGCCATTGCGCCGTGCAGGAGACCCCCGTGCGCTTCAGCAGTTCCAGCGGCGTTCCCTCGGCCACGATGCGGCCGCCGCCCTCGCCCCCCTCGGGCCCGAGGTCGATCACCCAGTCCGCCTCGCGGATGACCTCCAGGTTGTGCTCGATGACGAGCACCGTGTCGCCTCGCTCAGCCAGCCTCTGCAGGACCCGCAGCAGCTTCTCGATGTCGGCCAGGTGCAGCCCCGTCGTCGGCTCGTCGAGGATGTAGAGCGTCCGGCCCGCCCCCTCCGTCGACAGGGAGAGCTCGCGGGCGAGCTTGACCCGCTGGGCCTCGCCGCCGGAGAGCGTCGGGCTCGGCTGCCCGAAGGTCATGTAGTCGAGCCCGATGTCCACGAGCAGCTCCAGCTCCCGGCGGATCGGCGGCACGGCGGCGAAGAATTCCAGGCCTTCCCCGAAGGTCATCTGCAGCACGTCGTGGATGCTCTTTCCGCGGTAGCGCACGGCGAGCGTATCCTCGTTGTAGCGGCGCCCGCCGCAGGTCTCGCAGTGCACGTAGACGTCGGGCAGGAAGGACATCTCCACGCGGATCTCGCCCTGCCCCGCGCAGGCCTCGCACCGCCCGCCCGCCACGTTGAAGGAGAATCGCCCCGGGCCGTAGCCCCGCGTCCGGGAGTCGGGCAGCCTCGCGAAGAGCCTGCGGATCTCGTCGAAGAACCCCACGTAGGTGGCGGGCGTCGAGCGGGGCGTGCGCCCGATGGGCGAGTG
>CAYSDD010000061.1:0-4987 GCA_964429555.1 uncultured Syntrophaceae bacterium | reverse complement strand
TGGCGAAGGCCGCGTGGATGAAGTTGCCCTGGATCGAGGCGATGATCGCGTAGATCCCCGCGAAGAGGCTCGCCGTCGTGAAGAGGTTGGGCAGGATGTAGATGCCCTTCTGCATCCGCTCCTTCCGGAAGAATTTCTCCCGCCGGCTGAAGCGGTCTCTCTTGAAGTTCTTGTTCATCACAGGACCCCCAACGGTGTCTCCCCGGCACGCACCTTCTGGCCGGGCTGCACGAGAATCCTCGAATCGAGCGGCAGGACCACCTCGAGGCGCGAGCCGAAGCAGATCAGCCCGAACCGCTGCCCCCGGGCCACCTCCATTCCCTCCCGGACCCAGCAGACGATCCGGCGCGCGATGAGCCCCGCGATCTGGATGGTGAGGAACGCCTTGCCCTCCTCCGTCCGGATCAGGACGGTGTTTCTCTCGTTGTCCGCCGAGGCCTTGTCGAGATCGGCCGAGAGGAATTTCCCGGCGTGGTACTCGATCCTTTCCACGCGACCGGCATGGGGGACGCGGTTGACGTGGACGTTGAAGACGTTCATGAAGATGCTGACCTTGCGGTGCGGCCCCTGCAGCAGGCCGTCGAGATGCACCTCCTCGACCCTGAGGACCCTCCCGTCGGCCGGGGAGACGACCAGCCCCTTCTGCCCGGGAACCGTCCGCTCCGGGTTGCGGAAGAAGAAGATGACGAACAGCATGGCCGCACACGCAACCAGGGCAAGCCCCTTGAGCCCGATCCAGGACAGGGCGACCGTGAGGAGCCCAAGCCCGACAATGAACGGGACCCCTTCCCGTACGATGTATCCGCCGTGTTCGTCCATGGGTGTGCCGGCTCTCCGTCGCTCAGTCGCCGTGCCTGTACTTGGAGAGTAACGCGTAGATCCGGTCCTTTGCGGCCAGCTTCATCTTCTGCAGCGTTTTCTTTTCCATCTCCTCCTGCGCGGTGAGGTAGATCCGCCTGTTGAAATCCTCGAGCGCGGCCTCCAGCCTCCGGTGATCCTCCACGTGTTTCCTCAATTCGCCGTCCTGCCCGATGTGTCGTTCGATGAGCAGTTCGTCGGTTCGTTCCATACTCGCCTCCCGCATCCTGAAAGAGTCCTGCTTATACCATAAACGCCCCGGTCCATGTAGCGAAAATTGGACGGCCGCAGGCTTGGGGCCCACCGGGGTCAAGGCTTTCCCCCGAGCCGGATCTCGGCTTCGGAGCGCCGGAGGTAACGGGGAACGAAGGTCGTCAGGTCGAGGATCTCGCCCCGCCGCATGCGCCTCCGTCCGATCAGCGCCACGCTCGAGGCCCGCACCGATTGCAGGTTCGGAGCCGGAAAATGGGTGAGGCCCCCCGGCCTGGCCGCGATGCAGTCCGCCGCCGCCGCCAGCCCGTCGCCCAGGAAGAGGGTGTCCCCGTCGGCGCGCGAGATGATCTCGGCGGGGGGAGCGACCCTTTCCTCCATCAGCGCCTCGGGAAACCCCTCCCCGTCGGCCCGGTAGAGCGCCCCGTAGACCTCGCCCTTGCGCGCGTCGAGCAGGGGACAGATGAGCCCGGGGAAGCCCGCGGCGTTGTAGGCGAGCGCCTCGAGGGTGGAGACGCCGACGACGGGCGTACCCGTTGCGAGGGCCAGTCCTTTCACCGTGCTCGCACCGATGCGCAGGCCCGTGAAAGAGCCGGGCCCCACGGTCAGCGCGATCAGGCCCACGTCCCCGATGCCGATTCCCGCCAGCAGCAAGCCCCATTGCAGGGCGGGCAGCACCGTCTCGGAATGATGGACGGGCAGCTGAAAGAAATACTCGGCGAGAACCCGTTCATCGCTCAGCAGGGCCACCCCTGCCGTTTTCGTCGCCGTGTCGATGGCCAGTGTGATCATGCGCGGCCCTCACTCCCCGAAGATGCGCATGATATCGTTGTAAAACACGAAGATCATGAGCATCACCAGGATGAAGAACCCCACCTGCTGGGCACGCTCCCTCCACCGGATATTGACCTCCTTGCCGGTGACGAGCTCGATGAGGAAAAACAGCAGGTGTCCGCCGTCCAGCACGGGGATGGGAAACAGGTTCAGCACGGCCAGGTTGATGCTCAGAAGGGCCATGAAGAAGACGAAATTCATGATGCCCTTTTTGACGTGCGCCCCCGCCATCTGGGCGATCGCGATGGGACCGCCCAGGGAGTCCGGCGAGACGATGCCCTGGACCATCTTGACGATGCTGATGACGGTGAGCTCCGTAATGTTCCAGGTCTGCTCGATTCCGGACCACAGCGCCCGGAATGGGTTCTGGCGGTCGACGAAGGTGTTCTTCGACGCCCCGACGCCGATCCTCCACGTGTCCATGTCTTCGCCGAAGATGCTCTTGCCCCGGGTCATCTCCGGCTTGACGCGCAGATCCTGCAGCGCCCCGTCCCTCTGGATTCGCACGACGAGTTCCCGGCCCTTGCTCGCCGCGACCGTCTCCGCCAGCTCGCCCCAGCGGACCACGGCCCTGCCGTCGATGGCGACGACGGTGTCCCCGGGGCGGATCCCTGCGGCCTCCGCAGGCGATCCCGCCTGGATGCTGCCGATCTCCGTGGTGAGGCTCGGCACGCCCACCATGAACAGCACCGAGAAGGCCAGGACGGCGAAAAGGAAATTGAACAGGGGGCCGGCGATCACGATCGCGATCTTCTTCAGCACGTGCTGCTTGACGAACGAGCGCCTCTCGTCGACGGGCGACACATCGTCGGTGTCCGACTCGCCGAGCAGTTTGACGTATCCCCCCAGCGGCACGAGCGAGATCATGTACTCCGTTTCGCCGACCTTTTTTCCGATGAGCCTGGGGCCGAACCCGAGCGAGAACTTGAGAACGCCCACCCCGAGGGACTTGGCCAGCAGGAAATGCCCCAGTTCGTGGACGAAGATGAGGACACCCAGCAATATGATGACCGATACGACGTTGACACCCATGGCAATGTCACCCTGCTCTTTTTTTCATGATTTCCTCCGCCTGCCTTCGGGCCCATGCATCGGCCGACAGGACGGCCTGCACGGAGGAAAGGGCCACGGGCGCATGCCGGGACATGACCTCCTCGATGACCTGCGCGATGGCCGTAAACGGGATCCGTCCTTCCAGGAACGCATGGACGGCCGCCTCGTTGGCCGCGTTCATGACCGCCGTCATGGTTCCGCCCGCCCGTCCCGCCTCGTATCCGAGCCTCAGGCAGGGGAACCGCTCGACATCGGGAGGCAGGAACTCCAAGCGGCCTGCGGCGGCCGGATTGAAGGGGGGGAAGCCCCCCGGAGCCCTCTCCGGGTAAAACAAGGCATAGGAGATGGGCCCCCGCATGTCCGGGACGCCCAGCTGCGCGAGGACGGACCCGTCGATGAACTCCACGAGGGAGTGCACGATGCTCTGCGGGTGCATGACCACGTCGATTCGCTCGTAATCGATCCCGAAGAGCCACCTCGCCTCGATCACCTCGAGTCCCTTGTTCATCATGGTGGCCGAATCGATCGTGATCTTCTTACCCATGGCCCAGTTCGGGTGCCTGAGCGCGTCCGCCACGGACACCCGCTCCAGCTCTTCCCGTGTTTTTCTCAGGAAAGGGCCGCCCGAGGCGGTGAGGATCACGCGGCGCAGGCTGCCGGGCGGGGTGCCCTCGATGCACTGGAAAACGGCGCTGTGCTCGCTGTCGACCGGGATGAGCCGGACGGCCTTCGCGCGCGCCCTTTCCACGACAAGGGGCCCGGCCGTGACCAGAGCCTCCTTGTTGGCCAGGGCCACATCCTTGCCCGATTCGATCGCCTCCAGGGTGGGGACCAGGCCCGCCGCACCGACGATGGCCGAGAGCACGAGCTGGGCCGTCGGCGCCGTCGCGACGCGGCGGCAGCCTTCCTCACCCCACAGGACGATGGTCGTATCGGCCGGGCCGAGCCTTTCCTTGAGCCTGCGGGCATGGTCCTCGTCCATGACGGAAACGAATTCCGGCCGGAAACGGCGGACCTGTTCGCTCAGCCGATCGATGTTGCGGCCGGCGGCCATGGCGACGACTTCGAGCTGTTCCGGGTTCTTCGACACCACGTCGAGGGCGCTGACCCCGATCGATCCGGTCGATCCCAGAATGGCGATCTTCTTCACGAGAGAACGTACGTCCTGTAGTAGTATACCCAGGGCACGATGAACAGCAGGCAATCCAGCCGATCGAGGATCCCGCCGTGGCCCGGCAGGATCGTGCCGGAATCCTTGGCGCCCGACGCCCTCTTGATCAGCGATTCGAACAGGTCTCCCAGCTGGCCGATCACCCCGCCCGCCAGGGCGATGAGGGCGATGTGACCCGCGGGCACCTCGGGCAACAGGAAATGCCGGTAGACCAGGCACCCCGCGACACTGCCCGCGGCAAGTCCCAGGAGGCCCTCCACGGTCTTTCCGGGGCTGACGTGGGGCATGAGCTTGCGCTTCCCGAAGGTCCTGCCCGCGTAGAAGGCGGCGATGTCGCCCGAGAACGCCAGGACGATCACGAAAAAGATCCAGAGCACCCCCCTGTCGCCCCCCCGCAGCAGGATGAAATGGGACAGCATGAGAGGCAGGTACAGGTAGCCCAGCGCGTAGCGGGCCAGCGGATTGAGATCGAGCACGCCGTCCCGCGCCTCGAGGAGGTAGAGGATGAAGACCGCCAGGGTCGATACGACCGAGACGGCCAGGAGGGCCGCCGGGCCGCCGAGCGCGGCGGCAAGCGGCGCCAGGAGGCCGAACCCCAGCAGGGCACGCTGCAGGCTCACGCCCGTCTCCCCGTAGACGAGGCGGTTGTACTCGAGGACGGCAACGGCGGTGACCAGCAGGATGAAGCCGGCGAACAGCCCCTCCGTGCCGAAATAGATGACGGCGAAGAGAATCGGCACGGCGACAATGCCCGTGACCCATCGCTTGGCGTGAGAACCGGTCATGATCGTCTCTTCGGCAGCTGTTCGCTGGTCAGCCCGAACCGCCGCTCCCGTTTCTGATACTCGACGATGGCCTCGA
>CAYSDD010000060.1:0-5081 GCA_964429555.1 uncultured Syntrophaceae bacterium | reverse complement strand
TGGATTTCAACGGCACCCTGGCCTGCGACGGGATCCTCGCCGAGGGGGTTCGGGACCTGCTCGCGCGGCTCTCCCGGGACGTGCAGATCCATATCCTCACGGCGGACACCCACGGCAACGCGGCCGCCGCCTGCGAGGGACTGCCCTGCAGGCTCGTCGTCCTGCCGGAAGGGGCC
This sequence comes from uncultured Syntrophaceae bacterium, assembly GCA_964429555.1. Taxonomy (GTDB): domain Bacteria; phylum Desulfobacterota; class Syntrophia; order Syntrophales; family UBA2192; genus UBA2192. The sequence goes on along the minus strand of CAYSDD010000060.1, from coordinate 4,905 downwards.
CAGGACGTATCAAAGCGAGACTACGTGCGGGATCTGGGCGCAGACCGGACAATCTGCATCGGCAACGGCCGAAACGACCGGCTGATGGTCCGGGAGGCCGCGGTCGGCATCTGTGTCATCGGGGAAGAGGGGGCCTCGGCGGAAACGGCGGCGGCCTCCGACGCGGTCTGCCGAAGCCCGCGCGAGGCCTTGTCCCTGCTGGCCAACCCGCGCAGGCTCGTGGCGACCCTGCGGGCCTGATCGGGGGCAGAGAAACGAACGAATCCCCGGGAAGGGAGAATTCACCATGGCGGACCACCAAGGGCAGCAGTGCGTCTTCTGCGACATCGTCAGCGGCAAGGCCCCGGCGTACCGGGTCCACGAGACCGAGCACGCGCTCGTGATCCTCGACATCCACCCCTACACGAAGGGACACTGCCTGGTGCTCTCGAAAAAACACGTGCCCTGGTGGCACCAGCTCACCGGGGAGGAAACGGCCGATCTCTTCGGGGCCGCCAACACCGTCGCCAACCGGATGATGAAGACCTACAACCCCGACTTCGTCTTCCTCTACGCAAGGGGCAGGCGGATCCCCCACACGCACATCTTCCTCATCCCCACCTACGGTGGCGACGTTCTGGACCGTTTCTTCAACGCCCTGGAGAATTTCCAGGAATCGCCCTCGCAGCTCGCCGCGCTGAAGGATCCCGCTCTCATGGCGCAGGCGGCCCGGGAGCTGGGCGAGGCAGAATAGCAGCCCCCCGGCCCGGCAGGGTGCCCTTTCTTGACAGCGCCGGTGCGATCCCGTAAGATCGTCGGACCGCGTGCAGCGAAGGCAGCGTCCATGACCGAGCCGTCGAGCAAAGCCAACCCCCGGGTCCTCTTCGCCCTCACCCTCACCCACTTCACCGGCGATTTCTACAACGCCTTCACGACGCCGCTGCTGCCCGTCTTCGCCGGCGTCTTCGCCCTGTCGCTCACCGAGGTCGGGATCATCAGCGGCCTGGGCCGCTTCCTGTCCTTCGTCGTCCAGCCCAACGTCGGTTACCTCGCCGACCGGTACCGCACGCGCCTCTTCATCCTCGGGGGCATCCTGCTGTCGGTGACCGCCGTCCCCCTCTCGGGGGTCGCCCCGTCCTATGCCGCGCTTCTCTGCCTGACGGCGCTGGGGTCGATCGGCTCGGCGATGTTCCACCCCTCCGTGGCGGGGATGGTCTATGCCTGCGCGGGCAGCCGCCCCGGTTTCGCCTTCTCGATCTTCAACATGGGCGGCACCTTCGCCTTCGCGGTGAGCCCCCTCTTCATCACGTGGTACGTGAGCGGCCGGGGCGTGGCGGCAATGCCCTGGCTCATGATCCCGGGCCTCGCCGTCCTCGTCTACCTGTTCTTTGCGGTGCCCGTGCCGCAGGGCGAGAGGATGGAGAGCCGGACCTTTCTCGGCACCCTCCGGGAGGCCTTCGGGCATGTCTGGAAGTGGATCGCCCTGATCTGGTTCCTCATGGTCTTCCGCGCCTTCGTGGCCCATGTCTTCCGCACGTACCTGCCCGTGCTCTACGTCCAGGAAGGCTTCAGCCTCGTTTCCGTCGGGGCCATGATCACCCTCTTCACCCTCGCGGGAACGGCGAGCGGGATGCTCTTCGGGTACCTCTCCGACCGGATCGGCTTCCGGAAGCTCTTCTGCGCGAGCTTCCTGGCCGCGGCCCCCTGTCTGTGGCTGCTCGTGTGGGCCCAGGGCCCCTGGGTCTACCCGCTCATCTTCCTGTCGGGGTTCTTCATCATGGCCACCCTCCCGCTGGGCGTGACCCTGGCGCAGACCCTGGCCCCCAAGGGCCGCTCCATGGTCTCGAGCCTCATGATGGGCTTCGCCTTCGGCCTGGGGGGCACCATGACGCCGATTGCCGGTGCCTTCGCCGATATCTTCTCCATCCGGCCGGTGCTTGCCGCCGCGGCCCTCATCCCGCTTGCGCTCGTGGGCCTCGTCTCCTTTCTTCCAGAACCCCATAAAAAATGATATTGGAAATCGGGCAATGCGGTGACAGGTCGCAGGATGGTCCTATCCATTCTCTTTGCTGTCACCTGACACCTGCAACCTGCCACCTCTGTACAATGCCGGCAGCAGCATCAAGCAGCCGAGATGCCCCAAGCTGAACAGACGAGGTACTGCATGAACTACTCCCTGGTCGTCAACGGATTCGGCAACGCCTTTCTGCAGGAGTTCGGCTGCCCCTGCCCGCGCTGCGCCCGGAAGGACCCCGTGGCCAATGTCTCCGTGTCCCTCATCGGGCGGGAAGGGGCCGGAGGCCCGATCCGGTGGCACGCCCTCGTCGACGTGGGGCTCGGGGTCGTCGACAGCCTCCGCAACACCTTCAGCGCCGAGGAGGCCCGCGTGGACTGGCTCCTGTTCACGCACTGGCACCCGGACCACAGCCTGGAGCTCAACCGCCTGGGCGAGACGATGCGGCGCACGGCACGCCGCCGGGGCGGGAAGTTCTCGAGGATCCCCGCGTGGTGCCGGGAAGGCACCGGCCGGTGGCTGGCGAGGAATTACTCCTACGAGTGGTCCCGCTGTCTCGACGGCCGTCCCACGACGGAGTCCGAGCCGCCGGGGACGCCCCTGGACCCGGTCCCGCTGGGGGTCGAGGGCCTCCGGGTCACGCCCGTCTGCGTTTCCCATGCCGGGGCGGACATCGACCCGGAGAACTTCAAGGCGCGCCGCTTCAACTGCGCCTGCTTCGTCGTCGAGACGCAGCGCCGCAAGACGGTGCTGCTCTGGGACCTCGATGCGGCCAATACGTGGATCGTCGAGCCCGTGACGGAGGCTCAGCGGCGGGCCGTCGAGCTGCTCGCCGGGGCCGACACCCTCTTTCTCGACTGCTTTTCCTGGCGCGTCGAGGAGCACGCGGGCTTCAGCACGGGGCACCTGTCCTTCGCGACGGCCCGGCGGTTCGCGAGGTCCCTGCAGCCGAGGCAGACCCTGCTGGTCCACATGGGCGGCCACGAGGAGGGCGAGGGCAACCCCGGCTGGGGCTGGACGGACGAGACGTGGGGACGGGAGGCACAGAGGCTCTGGACGGCCGACGGGCTGCCGGGCACGGTGCGCGTCCCCGTCATGGGCGAGGAGGTCATCATCTGACGGAGGAGACCGGAATGGACGAGCTGTTGAGAAAAATCATGGAGATCACGGGCGCCGGCGACGAGGCGGCCCGGAAGGTCGTCGACGAGGTCGTCGCCTATGCCAAGTCGAAGGTCCCCGGGCCCTTTCAGCACTTCGTGGACCAGATCTTCGAGCGGGAGGAGTAAGGCCGGGTCTCGGGGATGGGGTGAGAAAAATTCACTTCAGAGGGGTCTCTGTCCCCTGCCGGATGGGGTTTTCTTCAGGCTGGTCGAAAAGGTTCAAATGCAAGGTGCCCTGAAAAGACAGAAGCCAGGAAGCTCAATGATGAAGCGCGGACTGGATAGAGGATTGTTTCTTTCTCTCATCCGCTCTTCCTCACTTCCGCTCTTCCGATCTTCGCAGTCTTGATGCCTGCAGACAAACTCAAGGCCTCCTGCGGCATGTGCCCCCGGTCGACGGTTCACTAGTCGATGGCGCTGCCCCAGGGATTGACCCAGGGGTTGGCCGCGCAGGCCAGGCAGAAAACCTTCGTGGGGATGGAGCCGCAGTCCTGCTGCCACATGTCGAACCTGCGGCAGGCGCGGCACAGGGGCTTGCCGCAGCCGTCGCAGTAGATGATCGAGGGGACTTTCCCGCAGACTCCGCAGATTTCCTTCCCGTCGGTGATACGCATATCCTGGCTCCCGGCGGCGAAAATTTCGAATCGCACTGCTGACAGGCTAGCGGCAGGCGGCCTTCCTGTCAAGCCGGGGCTTTCTCAGAAGCGGTGACGCAGGGCGAAGTGGAAGACGACGTCGGGGGCGGTCTTGACGACCAGGTCCTCCGCCACGCCGATGTCCAGCGCGGTGCGCCCCGAGACGTGCAGCGTGCCGCCCATGACGGCCTGCACGGAGCCGGAGCCCAGCTCGGCAAGATCGCTGTCCCGGTAAAACGCCGTATGCCCGTCCAGCTGGACCTTCAGGGTGAGCCACGCAAGCGGCTGCCATCCGGCCCCGAGGCTTCCGAAGGCGACGATGTCTTTCTGCTGATCGGGCAGGACGTCGCCCTCCGTCATCCCCAGGATCCCCCCGCCGCCGAACAGTTCCCAGAGACCGCTTGCCGTCTTCCACCCCTTGCCTGCCGAGAGCCAGAGCGCCAGGTCGGTGCTGCCGCTGCCGTGCAGGTCGCCGCTGTCGCCCGTGGGGAGCTTCAGGCTCGCCCGCAGGGCCAGGGCGCCGGAATTTTCGCGGTCGCCGCCGAGGAGCTGGACCCCCCCGTTGAGGCGCACATCCCCGATGCCGGAATTCGACCGGTCGACGTAAACCCGGTCCGCGCCGCCGCGTTGATACTGGAACAGGAGGCGGCCCCTGGGCGCCTGGTCCCGGCCGCCCTGCGAAAAGCCGAAGGTGTCGTGGTAATTCTCGATGAACCCGTCCAGGAATCCGCCGTTCTGGAGGACCCAGGGCAGCTCGAGGCCGGCCTCGAATCGACGGGCGATCCCCACGCGCCCGGTGAGGCAGAGACGGACCGTCTCGCCGTCGAGGACGATCCGCTCGCTGCGGGCGCTGTCGTCGACGTAGTGGCTGGCAAGGTCGAAGACCAGCGCCAGCTCTTTCGCCCCGGCCGCCAGGACCCGCGAATCGCCGACGGGCGGCAGGCCGTAAATCTGGACGAGGGGGCTTCGGTTGCTCGTCCGGAAGGGCAGGATGTCAGACGGATATCCGGCAGGGGGCGTGCACAGCAGCAGGACGAGGAATGCCGCGGTTGCGGCGACGGGGTGTTTCATGGCCTGGAAAATTAGCACCGCTGCGCATAAAATGGTAGACAAAAGA
>CAYSDD010000059.1:0-5163 GCA_964429555.1 uncultured Syntrophaceae bacterium | reverse complement strand
GACCTGGCGAAGAGCATGAAGCTCAAGGACCGAAGCGGGGCCCTGGTGACGGAGGTCTTCGAGGGTGACCCGGCGGACAAGGCCGGCATCAAGCAGGGCGACATCATCATCGAGGTCGACGGCAAGAAGGTCAAGGACACCCACGAACTGCTCCGCGTCGTGGCCGTCCTGCCCGTCGGCAAGAAGGCGACGGTGAAGGTCCTGCGCGAGGGACAGGTGAAGGAGATGCAGCTCACGGTTGCCGAGCGCGAGGAAAAGAAGGAAATGGCCTCCAGCCGGGGCGAGGGGAGAGACACCTTCGGGATGACCGTTCAGGACATCACCCCCGAGATCGCCAGGCAGCTCGGGCTGCCGTCTACGGGAGGCGTCATCGTGACGCGGGTCCGTGAGGGAAGCGCGGCCGACGAGGGCGGGCTGCAGCCCTACGACGTGATCCTCCAGGTCAATCGGGTCAAGGTGGCCTCCGTGAAGGACTTCCAGCGGGAGATCTCGAAGAAGACCGCCGACGACCGGGTTCTCCTCCTGATTCGCCGGGGCAAGGGGACCTATTACGTGGCCATCCGCAAGGAATAGGGAAGAGGGCGGACCGGGAAGCCATTGAACACGGGGGCTCATCTGATCTGCATCTACCGGGCGCTTGACCGGTTCTTCGGCCCGCTGCACTGGTGGCCGGGGGACACGCCCTTTGAGATTGCTGTCGGCGCGATCCTGACGCAGAACACGAACTGGGCCAACGTGCAGAAGGCCATCGGGCGGATCAAGGCGCGCGGGGCCATGAGCCCGTATTCGCTGTACGGCCTCGAGCCGGCGGAGCTGGAAGAGTTGATCCGGCCGTCGGGGTATTACCGGGTCAAGGCAAGGCGGCTCAGGGCGTTTCTCGAGGTGCTGTGCGGGGGCTTCGGGGGAGACCTCGACGCGATGCTCTCCGGGGATCTGGCGGAAGCGCGCCGCAGGCTGCTGGCGATTTCGGGGATCGGCGAGGAAACGGCCGACAGCATCCTGCTCTATGCCGGCGGCAGGCCCGTCTTCGTGGTCGATGCCTATACCCGCCGCATCCTCGAAAGGCACGGGATTCTGAAAGGGCGGCATTCCTACGGGGAAATCCAACGACACTTCCAGCACGCATTGCCGTCGGATGCCGGTCTCTACAACCAGTACCACGCCCTGATCGTCGAGGTCGGAAAGCGATTCTGCCGCAAGGAACCGCGCTGCGGCCAGTGCCCGTTGCTGGGCATCCAGCAGGGGGTCGCAGGGCCGGAAAAGGCGGCCGGGAAAAGACGGGTAGACAGTCTTGTTCGTCCGGGAAGAGATTCTTAAAGCAAGGCTCCAGGAAGAACGGCGCACGTTCGTCCTGAAACTCAACGACTACGCCGGCGTCATCCACCTTCATTCCGACTACTCCCACGACGGGCGCGCATCGATCCGGGAGATCGTGTCGGCGGCCCGGGCCAACGGCATCGACTTCGTCATGCTCACCGATCACAGCTGGCTCCAGGCGAAGTACGACGGCCACGAGCGCTCCTACGACGGCGTGCATCTCTTCATCGGGATCGAGGTGACGCCCCGATACAATCATTACATCGCCTTCGGGATCGACGAGCCCCTCATCACCTGTGACCTGGCCTGGGTCTTCCCCTACGAGGACGAGCTGGACATCTCCCCGCAGTTCTACATCGACTGGGTCCGCAGCAAGGGAGGGATCGGGTTTATCGCCCATCCCGACCACGAGGGGGCTCCGAGGTTTCACGTGAAACCTTACAACTGGAACGACTGGACCGTCACGGGCTACACGGGGATCGGAATCTGGGACTTCATGACCGATTGGCAGGGCAAGCTGAAGGGATACGCAAGCGCCCTGTTTTCTTATTATTTCCCCGCTTACATGCTCAGCGGGCCGAAGAGGGAAACCCTGAAGCGCTGGGACGAGCTGAACCGGACCCGCAAGGTCGTCGGGATCGGCGAGCTCGACAACCACGAAACCATCAAGGAAATGTTCGGCTTCGAGTTCTACATATTCCCCTTCAGCAAGGCCTTTCGGTTCATTCGCACACATATCCTGACGGAGGCGACGTTTGTCGAACAAGACGAGCTGGACCGGGAGATCATCCTGTCGGCCCTGAAACGGGGCAGGGCCTACGTGGCGTTCGAGTATTTCGCAAAGGCCCGGGGATTCTCCTTCGTCATCATGGACGAGTCGGAGGCGGCCACCATGGGGGACGAATTCTTCCTGGACGAGATGGCCATCGTGCAGATCGAACTGCCCGTAAAAGGGAAAATCCGCCTGATCAGAAACGGCGAGCTGTTTCGGGAGGCGGTGGGGCGAGAACTGACCTGCGGAATCGACGAGCCGGGGATCTACCGCGTCGAGGTCTACGTCCGGAAAGCCCTCAAGTACCGGCCGTGGATCTTCTCGAACCCGATCTACGTGAGATAACAAGGGCAAAGGGCTCAGCGCACAGGGGAAGAGGAATGACGATCTCCGTGCATCCGACTGCCTTTCTTGCCTCACGCCCCAAGCCTTGCGCCTGTCTCATGCGTACTGTTCCGCGTGGTAGGAGCTGCGGACGAGCGGCCCGGCCAAGACGGTCTTGAAGCCCCTCGCGAGGGCCTCCCGCCTCAACCCTTCGAATTCCTCCGGCGTATAGAATTTCGCGACGGGCCAGTGGTGCCTCGAAGGCTGCAGGTACTGGCCGATGGTGAGGTGTGTGCAGGAGGCCGCGGCAAGGTCGTCGAGAAGCAAAAGGATGTCATCACGCTCTTCCCCCAGCCCGATCATGAAGCCCGACTTGGTTTTCGTCCGGGCGGGGGCTTCCGCGGCATGCCGCAGGAGATCGAGAGACCGGCGATAGTCTCCCTGGGGTCGAAGCTCGGCGAAGAGCCCTCGCGTCACTTCCAGGTTGTGATTCAGCACATCGGGGCGGGCTGCGAGGATCGTCTCGAGGGCCTTCCGGTCCCCCTGGAAATCGGGGATCAGCACCTCCACTCGGCAGCCCGCCACCTCGCGGCGCAGCGCGTCGATGCAGCGGGCAAACTGTCCGGCGCCGCCGTCGGGGAGATCATCCCGCGTGACGGAGGTGATGACGATGTGGCGCAGCCCCAGGGCCCGAGCCGCCTCGGCGAGCCGCCCGGGTTCCGACTCGTCGACGGGCTCCGGCCGGCCGTGCCGTACATTGCAGTAACGGCAGCTTCGGGTGCAGAGGGTTCCAAGGATCAGGAACGCGGCCGTGCCGGAGCCGAAACACTCCCCGATGTTCGGGCACCGGGCCTCCTGGCAGACGGAATGGAGGGCCAGGCGGCCAAGGAGCCCCTGCGTGTCGATGAAGGCACGGGAACTCGGCAGGGGGACTTTGAGCCAGTCGGGTTTGCGCATGGGATGGCTGAAGGCAAAAGGCAAAAGGCGAAAGGTTAAAGGCGAAAGGCTCCAGAGAAAAAGCTGAAATATTTGCCTTGGCCCTTTGCCTTTTGCCCTGCGCCGTCTTTAAAAATAATACCAGATCGAGGCGTAATCGTTGACGTTCTCCCCGTCCTCGGCCAGCCGCTTGAGGTAGTCGTAGATGGAAACGTCGGTGTGCAGGTAGTCGAGCGCCGTGACGAGTCGGACCTCCCACGAGTAGAACCGGTAGATTCGGCGTCCGTCAGGCAGGATGTTGACGATCTCGTGGTCCTGCCAGGCTCGGAGGTTGACCTTCCCGAGTCTCGGGACATTGAACACGGGCTCGTCGGTCCGCACCAGGCCCGGCAGCAGGCGCGCTTCCTCCATCTGCTCCTGCTCCATGCGGCAGATGGGGACCCGGAAGTCGATCGTCTCCTCCTTGCCCTTCGTGCTGAAGGAGTAGTAGGGGTCCACGCCGGAGAGCTTCAGCGTCTTTCGCAGCAGGGCCGTCTCGAACCGGCGGCTGTTGTAGTAGGTGAAGACCTGCTGGTTGTAGACGTTCATCCCGACGCTCTTGATCTTGCGGATGCATTCCAGGGAATCGGGGGTCATCTCCGTGGGGTGCTCGAAGTGGGTGACGACGGCCAGCTCGCGCGTGCCCCACTGGTGGTACTTCCGGAAGACCTCCAGGAGCCCCTCGTCGACGCGGAAGGGCAGGGTGACGGGGATCCGGGTCCCGATCCGGATCCGTTCGACGTGCTTGATGGCGGCCACTTCGCCGATGATCCAGTCCAGGTAATCGTTGCCGAGGGTGAGCGGGTCGCCCCCCGTGATGAGCACCTCCGAGATGTTCTCGTTGGCCTCGATCCAGCCGAGGGCCTCCTTCACCTTCTTTTTGGCCATCATGACCGTGTCGTCCATGCCCTTGATCTCCCAGTTGCGCTGGCAGTAGACGCAGATCTGCGGGCACGAGTTGTAGGGCTTGAGGATCAGGATTTCCGGGTAGCGGCGGGTGATCCCGTCGATGGGGCTCGTGGATTTCTCGCCCATGAAGTCGAGGTCGATCCCCCTGCGGCGGCTCTCGGCCACCTGCTCGCAGTAGCGCCTGCTCGGGATCACCTGGGCCCGGATGGCCCGGTCGTAATCGCCTCGGCCCTCTTTTCGGAAAAGGGAGAGGTAATAGGGGGTGATCTCGACGGGGATGCTGTTCTTCTTCGCGCTCGTCAGGCCGCTCACCTCGTCCTTCTCGAGCTTGACCAGCGCCCGGATCGTGTCCAGATCCTTGATGATGTGGCGCAGGTGCCAGCGGTGATCGAGCCAGTCCTGCTCGGTGGCGCCGAAGAACCGGAGGATGTCCCCCTTGAGGCTGTTTCTCTCGCGCAGCAGGGCCTTGTCATAGCCCGTCTTGTACCGGCGGAAATGCCGCCGGATGTTGCAGGCGTAGTCGTCGAGCTGCTTCGAGCGGGCGATGGCCGCCTCGCGGCCGTCCTTCATCTGGAAGACTTCCTTGCGCTTGAGGTGCTTGCCGCCCTTGCCCGTGATGCCGAGAAACAGGGCGAGGTACTCGCAGAGGAAGGCCTCGCTGACCTGGTCGAGCGCCTCCTTCTTTCCCTGCGCCAGGTCGTAGAGGACCTGCATGGGGGAGAAGCGGGTAACGTATTCGTTCTCCGTCCTCATCGTGTTCGAAAGCACCCGGATGCATTCCTTGGCGTTTCGTTTCTCCACGATGTTGAGATTGACGAAGTAGGTGTCGGATCGCATGTTGAACAGATCGCGCTCGAGGCGGTTCA
>CAYSDD010000058.1:0-5177 GCA_964429555.1 uncultured Syntrophaceae bacterium | reverse complement strand
TCCTTCTCGCCCGAGATCGAGTTGATGAGCGCCCGTCCCGGGTAGACGCGCAGCGCCCGTTCGATGGGCTCCGTCTTGGCCGAGTCGATGACGAGGGGCAGCTCCGTGGCGGCCGCCAGCGTCAGCACGACCTCCTGCATGGCCTTTTCCTGGTCGATGCCGGGGACCCCGACGTTGACGTCGAGCAGGTCGGCGCCGGCCGCCTCCTGGTCGCGGGCCATCCGGCGCACGAGCGCCGTTTTCCCCTCCCGGAGCTCCTCCTGGAGGGCCTTCTTCCCCGTCGGGTTGATGCCCTCCCCGATGACGACCAGCGGTCTCCCCGGCTCGAGGACGACCGCCCTGCGGGCCGAGCTCAGTGCGGCCAGCGACCGGCGCAGCGGGGCGGGGGCCTTCTTCCGCGAAACCGCCTTCCTGAGAGCGGCAAGGTGCTCCGGCGTCGTGCCGCAGCAGCCCCCCAGGATGGCCGCGCCTGCGCCGACGAGGGCGCCCGCGCGCCGGGCGAACTCGGCGGCGTCCATGTCGTAGACGGTTGCGCCTCCCGATGACCGGGGCATCCCCGCGTTGGGCTTGGCGACCAGGGGGACCGTCGCGAAGGGCCGCATCGCCCCGACGAAGCGCGCCATGTCGTCGGGCCCCGTGGAGCAGTTGCAGCCCACGGCCCCGGCGCCCAGCGCCTGCAGCGTGACGAGGGCCGTCAGGGGGTCCGTGCCGTTGAGCGTCCGGCCGTCGCGCTCGAAGGTCATGGTGACCATCGTGAAGAGGTCGCAGGTCTCCCGCACGGCGATCAGGGCGGCCCGGGCCTCCTGGATGTCCATCATGGTCTCGATGACGAACCCGTCGACGCCGCCGTCGAGAAGGCCCCGGACCTGCTCCTTGAAGGCCCCAACGGCCTCCTCGAAGTCGAGCTCGCCGAAAGGCCGGATGAATCGGCCCGTGGGGCCGATGTCCCCCACGACGAGGGTATTTCCCCCCACGGCCTGCCGCGCGATGAGGGCGAGCCTGCGGTTCAGGGACCGGACCTGCGCCTCCCCGTAGGGCTCGAGCTTGAAGCGGTTGGCCCCGAAGGTGCAGGTGTAGACCGCGTCGGCCCCCGCGCGGGCGTAATCGCGGTGGACGCCCGCGATCACCCCGGGGTTCTCCGCGCACCAGAGCTCCGGCGAGACCCCCGGGGGCATCCCCCGCTTCTGCAGCTCCGTGCCCGTGGCCCCGTCGAGCAGAAGGGGCCGCCTGTCGAGGATGTCGAGGAATTTCCGCTTTCCCTTTGCCATAAATGTCCCCTCAGCCGGTCGTTTCGATCCCCGCCACGGCCGTGACGGATTTCTCGGGTACGAGAATGCAGCGTTCCGTCAGCTCGACGCCGAACCGGCCGAGCTCGAGCAGGTCGTAGAAGATCCGCTGGTTCTCCAGCGCCAGGTCGCCGTAGCCGCAGGAGAAGCGGCTCTTCGTGAGCCGCCGGCCCTCCCGCCGGAGTTCGCGCCCGAACAGGGTGACCATCCAGTCCAGGGCGGCGTCGACCATCTCGCTGGCCGCGGCGTCGAAGACGACGGCCCGCGTCAGGTTGTCGTCCGCCGTGTCGCGGCGGATCGCCTCGATCACCTCCGGGCCGGCCGTGGCCCCCAGGAGGAGGACTTCCCGCGAGTCGGCCAGCAGCTCGGCGAGCCGGGCGCTCTGCAGGGTGTGGTTGCCGGGGAGCCGGATGAGCCGGGGGGTCTTCGAGAGGATGGGAAGCCGCCTCGCGGCGCCTTTCAGGCAGATGAGCGCCCGGGCCTGCTCGATCCGGTCGCCGAGGGCCCTCGCCTCGTCGGGTCGGATGTGCGTGATCCCCTTGCGGTACCCCAGCCTGCGGTAGATCGCCTTGAGCGGCGGCTCGATGGGGATCCGTTCGAAGGTGATCAGCCGGTCCATAAAAACGGGGTCCTGGGTACCGGCCGCAGGCGCCGGGATCCTGTCAGTTCGAGGCCGCGCTCCGCTCGACCCCGGCGAGCTCGATGATGAATTCATCGACCTCCTTGGGGGGGTTCGTGAAGACGATCATGAAGGGGATGCTGGCCCGCGTGCGGATGTTCGCGTTCGGCATGTCGCTCCCTTCCTGCCTCTGCAGCTCCGCGAGGATCTCCTTGTCGGTGAGCCGGTTGAGCTCCTCGTCGGTCAGGAGGTTGCCCGCGTAGCTCTCGATCTCCCCGAGCACCTTGCCGGTGTTGTCCAGGATCTTCCCCCGGAGCTTGACCCGGGCCACGGGGTATTCGTACTCGTTCACGGCGAGGCCCGAGACGACGAGCAGGTCGCCCGATGCCGTGCTCTTCGTGAAGCGCTCCTTGACCTCGGCGAAGTTGATCCCCCCGGGTGCGGCGACGGCCGCCGGCTTCGCGGCGGGCCCGAACACCCGGTCCCCCGATCCGGGATAGGCGTAGTTCAGGACGTCGCGCCCGATGTGGGGGAAGAGCCACAGGTAGACGCCGATGACGACGAGAACAACCAGGATGCTGTAGACGACGATCCGGGAGGGCGTCCAGAAGCCGCCGCGCGGCGCTTCGTCCTCCGCGTCCTCCTCCTCCGGCTCTTCCTCCGCCGGCAGGGCTTTCGGCACGGCCGGCGCCGCGTCCCCGCCCGCCGGGGTGCGCGCCGTCGGCGCGGCGGCCGCCTTCTGGACGGGGGGCTCCGGGGTCGGCTCCGCCGTCTGTGCACGGGGTGCCGCGGGCGCCTCCTCCCGCCTTGCCGGCGGCGGGACGGCGTCCTTGAGGGGGTTGATCTCGAAAAACTCGTGACCGCAGCGGCCGCACCGCACCCAGACCCCGTCGCCCGTCATCAGCTCGTCGCTGAACCGGAACTTCGTCGCGCACTGCCTGCACTGGATAATCATCGGTCCCTCTTCCCCTGTGCCTTGAGCCCCGTGCCCCGAGCCTGCAGGGCCGCTGCTACTCCTCCATCACGTAGATGTCCGGCAGGTACCGGGCCTTCTCGTCGAAGTCGATCCCGTAGCCGAGGATGAACCCCTCGTCGAGGTCGAAGCCCACGTAGTCGGCCGTGAACTCGATCTTGCGCCGGTGCTTCTTGTCCACCAGCGCGCAGACCCTGAGGGAGCGGGGGTTCTGGTTCCTGAGCTTCCTGACCAGGAAGTCCAGGGTGATCCCCGTGTCGACGATGTCCTCCACGATGAGCACGTCCTTGCCGGCGATGGGGGTCTCGAGGTCCTTCGTGACGAGGACCTTGCCCGAGGTGGCCGTTCCGGACCCGTAGCTCGCGAGACGGATGAAGTCGATGACGCAGGGCGTCTTGAGGTGCCTCACGAGGTCCGCCATGAACATGAAGGCGCCCTTGAGGACGCAGACCACCACGAGGTCCTTCCCCTCGTAGTCCCGAGAGATCTTTTCCGCCATCTCCCGGACGACCCGGTCGATCTCGTCGCGGGAGAAGAGGATGCGCATCCGGAGCTTTTCCATAACCCCCCTCCTTCAACGATTGTTGAGACTAGCCAAGAGAGAGCGGATTGTCAACGTGAATCCATGGGTTCCCGGCATCGGAGCACGACGGCGTCGAGGCGTTCCCGGATGATCGCCTCGGCCCTGCGCACATCCCCGGCGCTGCGGAAATCGGACTGCAGGCTCAGAAAGATCCGGTCGAAGCGGGATTTCCCGCAGCCCAGGGCCCCGTAGTCGATGGCCTGGATCGAGTACTCCGTCCCGTCGAAGCTGTACTTGCCGAAGCGGTTGGCCGCCTCGGAGCGGAAGGGCCAGGCGAGCTTGAGCTCGAAGAACCGGCGCGCCTCGTCGCGGATCTCCGGGCGGGCGAACCGCGCGGGGCCCGGCATCTCCCCGAGGGCCTCGCTGACGTGCCGGAAGAATTCCTTCACGATATCGATGTCGGTGACGCAGACGCCGTAGAGGTACCAGTCGTCGAGGATCTCGAGCAGGGCGAGCTTCTCGGCGCGGGCGAGGTAGCTGTAGCTCGGGCAGAAATGGCCGTCGCAGAGATCGCGGCCGTAGAAGGAAGCCTCCCGGAGGTCCCGCCCGCCGTTCTGCATGGGGTGCAGCAGGCAGCCCACCCTGCGTTCCTCCGCGTCGAGGAAGCCCACGTACTCGCAGCAGTGGATGACTTCGTAGCGCCTTGTCCCGTCCTCGAGCCCCTTCACCGTGTCGGAGAAGCGGGGCAGGTCCTCGGGGCCGCCGACGGTGGTGCGAAAGAGCGCCGTGCGGCGCCGCAGTCTCGCCGCCAGGGCCTCGCGGCCCGAGTCGGCGTAATTGTAAAGGCCGCAGCAGGCGCCGCAGGACTTCGAGGCGTCCGGCTGGCAGAGGTGGACGAAGGGGCTGTCGGGCCCGTCATGCAGGGACAGCGGTCTGCGGGCCATGGGCGAGCCCCCCTTCGCCGGTTCACACATGACTTGAAAAATTTCCCGATCGCGCATAAGGTGTTCCCCCGGCCTGCCTTTCGGGGCCGGGATGCCGGACGGCGGAAGCGGGTCGTGAACACCCGCCGCCGTTCGAGCCGGGTATATCGGCAAATCGCTTCCGGGGTCAAGCACAAAGGTGGAGGGCAGAGGCACATGAACCGGCGCGGGGAGATCCGGATGCCCAACGGGCTGGTGGCGGAGATCTGGGACGGGTCCCGGATGATCGCCGCCGATACGGCCAGCGTCGTGCTCGTCGTCAGGGTCCCCGTTGCCGTGAAGGGGGAATACTTCGAGGCGGCGGCCGACTGCGAGAGGACGAGGCGGGTCTTCGGGCCCGAGATCGTCTTCGAGTTCCGCAACGAGCGGACCTTCGTCCCCGCCGGGGAGCGGGAGGCCCTGTTCGAGGAATTTCTCGCCGCCTTCAGGAAGGACGTTCTGCCCTACCTGTCGAAGGAGCATTTCCCGAGGCGCTACGTCCTCTCGAAGCACCGGGAGATCGTGAAGAACCCGTGGAAGTACCCGGCCGCGGATGAGGAGGATGACGAGGGCGCATCTGGACGATCGGAGAAGGTAAGAAGGTGAGAGGGTGAGAACGTTGGATGAGTCGGTGCCAAACGCTTGCGTTCTGCTTCTTCAACCTTCTTGCCCTCAGACCCTCTTGCCTCCTGCCTTCGGAGACGTTTGAACCGCTCGATGACACGACGTTAAAGGTAGACATGTCCTGTCATGGACCCGAACACCGCCTGCTCGAGACCTTCCTGGCCCTCGTCGAGAAGCCGAGCCGCTACAT
>CAYSDD010000057.1:0-5193 GCA_964429555.1 uncultured Syntrophaceae bacterium | reverse complement strand
CGTTTCTGGTGGTCCCACAGGGAATCGAACCCTGGTTTCCGGCGTGAGAGGCCAGCGTCCTGACCGCTAGACGATGGGACCTTGGCTGGGGGACAAGGATTCGAACCTTGGTAGCAAGATCCAGAGTCTTGAGTCCTACCACTAGACGATCCCCCAGGATCTCCTCGATCTGGAAGCATCGAAAGCTAAATGAAAGCGGCTGAAATGTCAAGGTGAAAAATCGCGCACCGGGGAGGGCACGGCCGTCCGGGGCCCGGCAGGGCCCCGGGCAGAGGCGGGTTTCGTCCGCGATCCTGCGGGGTTCACCCGCCGTCCGTGCGCCAAAAAGTGCTTGACAAAATAAGGGTTTTATAATTAACAACTACTCTTTCGCAAAGGCTTCCTCGAGGGAAGCGTGAATCCATTCGCCAGGGACTCTCTTTGAAGATTCAGGTATCGCTCATTCCCGAGGAGGGGCGGCGGCTCCAGTACCGGCTCGACGGGGACTGGTACCGGGAATTCCTGCAGAAGGGAGGCCGGATCGACTTCCGGATTTGCCCGGCGGAGGTCTCCGTCGAGATCCACAGGATCCTCGACACGGTCACCCTCGACATCCGCGTGGAGGCGGCACTGGACCTGGACTGCGGGCGATGCCTGGAGACCTACCGGCTGCCCGTGCAGGGCGGGTTCCGCCATACCCTGGTCCCCCCGCGCGACATGGAGGAACAGAAGGAGGAACTCTCCGACGAGGACATCTCGTTCGGGCACTACCGGGATGACACGATCGACCTCGACGCCCTGGTCTTCGAGCAGATCCTGCTGCTGATCCCCATGAAACCGCTTTGCGCCGAAACCTGCCGGGGGCTGTGCCCGCAGTGCGGCGCCAACCTCAACACGGAATCCTGCGCGTGCCGGCCCGGCGCGGTCGACCGCCGCCTGGAGGCGCTGAAGAACTTCAAGGCAAGAACATCAACGTGACGGAGAAACCCAAGCCATGCCGAACCCAGTCAAGAGACACTCGAAATCGAGACGGAACAGCCGGAGGGCCCACGACTTCATCAAGGCGCCGGCCGGCTCGGTCTGCCCCCAGTGCAACGAGCCCAAGCTGCCCCACCGGGCCTGCCCCAACTGCGGCACCTACAAGGGCAGGGACGTGCTGAACGTCGAAAAGGGCGATTAGCATCGCCGCCGGGGATCCTATGGCCAGGCTGGGCGTCCTCTTTCCCGGGCAGGGCTCGCAATACGTGGGCATGGGCCGGGATCTGTTCCTGCAGTTCGAGCCCGCCAGGGCGTGCTTCGAGGAGGCGCAGGCGGTGCTCGGCGTGGACATCGGGCGGCTGTGCTTCGAGGGCCCCCGGGAGTCGCTGGATCTGACCGAGAACACCCAGGTGGCGACCCTGACCCACGAGATCGCCGCCTGGCGGGTCTTCGAGCGGCACCTCGGGGTGCGCCCGTCGGCCATGGCGGGCCACAGCCTCGGGGAATACGGGGCGCTCTGCGCGGCGGGTGCGCTGGGGTTCGCCGACACCCTGCGGCTCGTCCGGAAGCGGGCCGCCCGGCAGCAGGAAGCCGTCGCCCCCGGCGTGGGCGCCAACGCCGCCATCCAGGGACTGGGGCGCGACAGGGTCGAGGCGCTCTGCCGGGAGGTCACCGCCGGGGAGGGCCTCGTGAGCCCCTCGTGCTACAACGCCCCGGACCAGACCGTCGTCTCGGGCTACGCGGCCCCGGTGGAGTCGGTGATGGCGCGGGCCCTCGCGGCGGGGGCCAAGCGGGCCCTGAAACTCCCGCTGAGCGCGCCCTTTCACTGCGCCCTGCTGGAGGGCGCGGCCGAGCGGTTCGGCGCCGATCTCGACGGGGTCGACTTCGGGGACGGCTCGGTGCCCGTCATCCCGAACTGCGACCCCGAGGCGCTCCATTCGGCCGCGGCGACGCGCGGGCTGCTCGTCCGGCAGATCCACCAGCCCGTGCGCTGGCTCGAGACGATCGAGAGGATGGCCGCGATGGGGATCGACACGGTCGTCGAGGTGGGCCCCAAGAGGGTGCTGTCGGTCCTGGCCCTGCGGATCCGCCGGGACCTCAGGGTGCTGAACGTGGAAAATCTCGAATCCCTGCAGAGGACCGTGGAGGTCCTCTCGGGGAAGGGATGAGACGATGAACCTCAAGGGCAAGGTCGCACTCGTCACGGGAGGGTCGCGGGGAATCGGCCGGGCCGTGAGCGTGCGGCTGGCCGCCGCGGGGGCCTTCGTCTTCGTCAACTACGCCCGCAACGAGGAGGCGGCCCGCGAGACGCTGCGTCTCATCGGCCGGGCGGGCGGCGACGGGAAGACCGTGCGCTTCGATGTCGCCGACGACGGGCAAACCGCCGGGGCGATCGCCGCCCTGATCCGGGAGACGGGCCGCATCGACATCCTGGTGAACAACGCCGGCGAGAGCCGCGACGGCCTGCTGGTGAGGATGAAGGACCGCGACTGGGACCGGGTCATCGACACGAACCTCAAGGGGGCCTTCCACTGCTGCCGGGCCGTGGCGCGCGCCATGATGAAGCAGCGCGGGGGCCGCATCATCAACGTCTCGTCGGTCGTCGGCCTGGCGGGCAACGCCGGCCAGGCCAATTACAGCGCCTCGAAGGCCGGGCTCATCGGGCTGACGAAGTCCCTGGCCCGGGAGCTGGCGCCGCGCGCAATCTGCGTCAACGCCGTGGCCCCCGGTTTCATAGACACGGATATGACCTCCGCCCTGACGGAGGAGCAGCGGCAGAGGGTTCTCGGCGAGATCCCCCTCTGCCGGCTGGGCACACCGGACGATGTCGCCGGTGTCGTGCTGTTCCTGGCCTCCGATGAAGCCGGATACATCACGGGACAGGTGATCGGGGTCAACGGCGGGCTCTACATGTAGCCGCGTGCGGCACGCCGCGCCCCGGGACACGCCATTCGAACGGAAACGGAATGCACACTGCTGAAGGAGGCGGATTGATGTCCATCGAGGAAAAAGTCATCGAGATCATCGTGGAGCAACTGGACGTGACCCGGGAGGAGTGCGTGCCCGAGGCATCCTTCATCGAGGACCTGGGCGCGGATTCGCTTGACCTCGTCGAGCTGATCATGGCCATGGAGGAGAACTTCGGCATCGAGATCTCCGACGAGGAGCTGCAGAAGATCCGCACGATCCAGGACGCCGTCAACTACATCAAGAAGAAGAAGGGCCTGGCCGGCTAGGCCCCTGCGTGGAGCTGCCCGTGGAGAGGCGCGTCGTCATCACCGGCATGGGCACCGTGAACCCCGTCGGCAACAGCGTCGACGAGACCTGGGCGGCCCTGTGCGCCGGCCGCTCGGGCATCGGGCCCATCACGAAATTCGACCCCGCCCGCCACGCCACGAAGATCGCCGGCGAGCTGAAGGGCTTCGACCCCCTGCGCTACGTGGAGAAGAAGGAGCTGCGCCGGATCGACGATTTCATCGTCTACGCCCTGGCGTGCGCCGAGATGGCCGTGCAGGACGCGGGGCTCGTCATCGACGGGGGCAACGCCGAGCGCGTGGGCACCGTCGTCGGCTCGGGCATCGGGGGGGTCCGGACCATCGAGCGGGAACACACCGTCCTCGAGCAGAGCGGCCCCCGGAAGATCTCGCCGTTCACCATCCCGGCCGTCCTGCCCAATCTCGCCGCGGGACAGATCTCCATCCGATACGGGGCCAAGGGGCCCATCAGCTGCCCCGTCACGGCCTGCGCCGCCGGCACGAGCGCCATCGGCATGGCGTTCCGGCTGATCAAGGACGGCTACGCCGACGCGATGTTCGCGGGCGGCATCGAGGCGGCCGTCACCCCCTTCGCGGTGGCCGGGTTCAACGCGATGCGGGCGCTCTCCACCCGCAACGACGAGCCCGAGAAGGCCAGCCGCCCCTTCGACCGCCGCCGCGACGGCTTCGTCATCGGCGAGGGAGGCGGCATCCTCGTCCTGGAGGATCTCGACCACGCCCGCCGGCGCGGCGCGAGGGTCTACGCCGAGATCTGCGGGTACGGCTGCACGGCCGACGCCTACCACATGGCCGCCCCGCCCCCCGGGCACGAGGGGGCCGCGCGCAGCATGGAGGTCGCCCTGAGATCCTGCGGGATGGATCCGGCCGCGGTCGGCTACATCAACGCCCACGGGACGGCAACGCCGCTCAACGACGTCTACGAGACCCAGGCCATCAAGCGGGTCTTCGGGGAGCACAGCCGAAAGCTGGCCGTCTCCTCCACGAAATCGATGACGGGGCACATGCTGGGAGGGGCGGGCGGCCTCGAGGCCATCGTGGCCGTCAAGGTCCTGTGCGACGGGATCGTTCCGCCCACGATCAACCTGGACGAACCCGACGAGGGCTGCGACCTGGACTACGTCGCGCACCGGGCGAAGGCAATGGCCGTCGAGGCCGCGCTGTCCAACACCTTCGGCTTCGGCGGCGTCAACGCGGTTCTCGTCTTCCGCAAATACAGGGACTGAGGAGGGGGCGTGACCATCGTCATCGGATCCGACCACGCGGGGTTCGCCCTCAAGGAGGCCGTCAAGGCATCGCTTGCCGCGGCGGGCCACCGCATCGCGGACATCGGGACCGGAACGGAGGAGTCCGTCGATTACCCCGATTACGGAATCCTCGCGGCCGAAGGGGTTTCCGCGGGCCGCTTCGAGCGGGGCATCCTCGTCTGCGGCTCCGGCGTGGGGATGGCGATCGTGGCCAACAAGTTCCCCGGCGTGCGGGCGGCCCTGTGCCTCGACGTGGAGACGGCCCGGCTCTCCCGGCAGCACAACGACTCGAACGTCCTCGTGCTGGCCGGGCGCAAGACGGACCCCGAGACGGCCGGGCGGATCGCCCGGGCGTGGCTGGAGACCCCCTTCGACGGGGGGCGCCACCAGAGGCGCCTCGACAAGATCCGGGAACTGGAACGGAAACTCTGCAGGGAAACAGGAGGGTGAGGAGACGATGTCATTGCTCAACAAGGTGGACCCCGAGGTGGCGGCCGCCATCCTGGAGGAAACGAAGCGCCAGGCCGGCAAGCTGGAACTGATCCCGTCGGAGAACTTCGTCGACGAGGCGGTCCTCGAAGCCCAGGGCTGCATCATGACCAACAAGTACGCCGAGGGCTACCCCGGCAAGCGCTACTACCACGGCTGCGAGTTCGTCGATATCGTCGAGGCGCTGGCCATCGAGCGGGCGAAGACGCTCTTCGGGGCCGACCACG
>CAYSDD010000056.1:0-5324 GCA_964429555.1 uncultured Syntrophaceae bacterium | reverse complement strand
ACAACGGCCGCCTGGCCGGCATCGTGACGCTGAAGGACCTGATGGAGGTGCTGGCGTTGCGGATGGAAATGGAGGGAGCGAAGTAGGGGTCAGGCGCTCACGAAGGCCTTCCAGCCGGCCAGGATGGAGCCGGGGGCCGGATCGAAGGCCCCCGAGAGCTCGGCCACGGGCGTGAACCCGCAGTCGCTGCAGCGGATCTCGCCGCGGCTGCGGACGTAACACCCCTGCGTGACGGAGCCGTCGGGGTCCACGTTCACCAGCAGCCGGTCGCGGCACGTCCAGCCGTTCGTGATCATTCTCTCGAGGGTGCGCCGCGAGTTGATGATCGGGTAGCCGCGCTCCTTGAGACGGACGGCCATGCCGATCGCCTCGCGCCTCTCGGCCGGGGGGAGCGCCAGGGCCTCCTCCCCCTGCCCGTAGGGGTAGAAGAGCTGCAGCGTCACGCCGCGCACCGCCGGTCTCTCCTTCAGCGCGTCGAGAAGGCGCGGGAGGTCCTGCCAGTTTTCCCGGTTCATCGTGAAGTGGACGAGCAGCTTGCACCGGGGCGGATGCCTGAGATTCTCCCACACCCGGTCGAAGGAGCCGCTCCGCAGGCGGTCGTGGGTCTCCTGCATCCCGTCGAGGCTCACCCAGAGGACGTCGACGGGCACGTCGAGGGGCAGGGTGCCGTTGGTCGTTGCCGCCGTGCAGAGAAAGCGCTCCCGGGCCCGGCGGGCGATGTCGCTGAAGCGCCGCGCGCCGTCGCGCCACAGCAGGGGCTCGCCCCCCTCGAAGACGACGATCCGGCACCCGGCGCGAACCAGGGCATCGAGGGCGGCCGTCGCGGATTCCCAGCCGATGCTGGAGTCCGCATCGGCGCGCCGGTGATAGGGACAGGGTGCGCACCGCAGATTGCACCGGTAGGTGAGCTTGAAGCTGGCCAAAAGCGGCATGTCCCGGCCGAGGAGATTGCGGCGGATGTAAAAGCCCGCCAGGCCCCGGAGCCGCTCCAGGGATGTGCGGGTGTGCATGGCGTGAGGGGTGCTCATCGGCGCTCTGTTGCGGCGGCGGCAAACGGAACGGGGACGTGAAAACCTCCAGGGGGCATCCCTGCTGTCCGCCGCCCGGGCGACTATAACGGAACTGCCGGGAAGCTGCAACTCAATTCGGCGTTCCCCCGGCGAAGGCGCCGGGCGGACGAGCGGGGGCCGGCCCCTGTTCTTTCCCCGCCGATTCTGCTACCATCAATCCCGGGCCTGAAGGCCCGTGAAACAATCCGGACAGGAGGAACGCCATGGAAGGGCGGGTCAACGAAAGCGGACTCACGAGGCGGGCATTCATGAAGGCATCCCTGGCGGGATGCGCCATGCTGGCGCTATCCCCTGTCGCGGTTGCCGCGGGGGCATCCGCCCGGGCGAAGGGGCCCTTCGAGCTGCCGCCGCTGCCCTATGCGGAGGACGCCCTGGCCCCGGTCATCTCGGCCGTGACGGTGGGGTTCCACTACGG
The DNA here is from genome assembly GCA_964429555.1 of uncultured Syntrophaceae bacterium. Classification (GTDB taxonomy): domain Bacteria; phylum Desulfobacterota; class Syntrophia; order Syntrophales; family UBA2192; genus UBA2192. Next base: position 3,839 of record CAYSDD010000056.1, on the reverse strand, counting down.
CAAGCATCACCGGGGCTATCTCGACAACCTCAACGGCCTCGTCAGGGGCACCCCATACGAGAAGATGAGCCTCGAGGCGGTGATCCGGGCCTCTGCCGCGAACCCCGGGCAGGCGGCCGTCTTCAACAACGCCGCACAGGTCTGGAATCACACGTTCTACTGGGACGGCATGAAGCCCGGGGGCGGCGGCAGGCCGTCCGGCGAGATCGGCAGGAGGATCGACCGGGATTTCGGGAGCTACGAAAATTTCAGGAAGGAGTTCCTCGGGGCGGCCCTGGGCCAGTTCGGCAGCGGCTGGGCGTGGCTCGTTGCGGCGGGAAAAACGCTCAAGGTCGTCAGGACCCCGAACGCCGAGAACCCGATCACGCAGGGGCTGCGGCCGCTGCTGACGATCGACGTCTGGGAGCACGCGTACTACCTCGACTACCAGAACCGCCGGAAGGATTTCGTGGAGGCCTCCCTCGACCGGCTGGTGAACTGGTCGTTCGTCGAGGGGAATGCCCGAAAGGCCGGCGGCTGATTGCCCGGTCAAAACAGGGTGGTGCCGCAATCCGAAATGTGTTACCGTCGCGCCGTGTGAGCGCCGGCCCTGCCGTCGCGGGGCAAGAAACGGGGTGGGTGAGCCGATCATGGGTCCGCAGCCGAGGGACGAGCGCCCCTGGGGGTACTTCAGCGTTCTGGCCGAAGATGCGCAGCACAAGCTCAAGCGGATCGTCGTGTACCCCGGGAAGCGACTGAGCCTGCAGAGACACCGCCACCGGGACGAGCACTGGATGATCGTCTCCGGGGAGGCGCGGATGACCGTCGACGGCGAGGAATTCACCCTGCGAAGGGGGCAGTCCGTCGACATCCCGAGGGGCGCGCTGCACCGGGTCATGAACACGGGGGAGACGGAGCTGGTCATCGTGGAGATCCAGACCGGCGATGCCTTCGACGAAGGCGACATCGAGCGCGTCGAGGACGATTACGGCCGGGCCTCAAAGGCCTGAGGGACCCCGGGGACGGGAGGCGGGAATGTCCGCTCTGGAAAACAATCTTGTGGCCGTCATCATGGCCGGGGGCATGGGGACGAGGTTCTGGCCGCTGAGCACCCCGGAGAGGCCCAAGCAGTTCATCACCCTGCAGGGCGACCGAAGCCTCCTGCAGATGAGTTTCGACCGGCTGCGGGGTCTCGTCGAACCGGACCGGATCCTGCTCCTCACCAACGCCGCGCATGTCGCACTGGCCCGCGAGCAGCTCCCGGAACTCCCGGCCGCCCACGTCATCGGCGAGCCGCTCCGCCGCGACACGGCGGCCGCCGTCGCGCTTGCGGCCGTTCTGGTGCGCAGGCGCTTCGGCGACGGCATCATCCTGACGCTGACGGCCGATCACCTGATCGAGCCGACGGATCTCTTCCAGCAGGACCTCGTCTCGGCGGCACGGCAGGTCGCCGCCGCCGATGTCTTCTACACCTTCGGGATCCGGCCGGCCTACCCGGCCACGGTCTACGGCTATCTCGAGACCGGCGCCGCCCTCGCGGCCGACGGCGCAATCGAGCATTTCGAGCTCCGGCGATTCAAGGAAAAACCCGATCTCGAGACGGCCCGGCGCTACGTGGACTCGGGGCGTTTCCTGTGGAACTCGGGCATGTTCGTCTGGCGGGCCGCGACGATCCTTCGGGAGATCCGAACCTGGCTGCCCGGGCACGCCGAGGCCCTCGAGCCGCTGGGCGCATGCGACGGGACGCCGCGGTGGCAGGAAGCCCTCGAGAGGGCCTTTTCGGCCATCCGCCCCATCTCCATCGACTACGGGGTCATGGAGAAGACCCGGACCCCGCTGCGCTGCGTCTCGTCCCGGTTTTCCTGGAGCGACGTGGGGGGCTGGCTTGCCGTACGCGATCTGCTCCCCGCGGGTCCCGGCGGAAACGCCGCCAGGGGCACTCTCAAGGCCGTCGACGCCTCGGGCAACCTCGTCTTCTGCGAGACGCCGGACGAGACGGTGGCCCTGATCGGAGTCGACGGCCTGGTCGTCGTTCGCTCGGGCAACCGGACCCTGGTGGCCCGAAAGGAGGACGTGGACCGGATCCGGGAGCTCTCGGAGCCGTGATCCGGCCCTCCCTTTCCCGTGCACGGCGCCCGGATCCGGTCTGCCGGCGATGGGTCCTGTCCTGAGCCCCCCGGCGCCCTTCCTTCCGCCTTCCCGATCGCCGCGATCCCGCCTTTCTCCCGGCACGGAGGTCCGCAAGCTTCAGGGCCGACCGCTTCGCGAGGGGTGAAGGCGGAACCGGGGTTACAGGGTCGTACCGTCGCGCAGGCCGACGGACTCGGGACAAAGGGCCGGGAGAGGTTCGAATCGTCGAAAAGGGGGGCGTGCGGGCCGCCGACAGGACGGCGAATGAGCGGTGCCGGCGAAAATCGCGGTTACAGGACGGATACGCCCCGGTGAAGGTTTTTTTCGCCCAAAATGCCCGCGGGCGTTGATTTTCGGGGCGCCCTGCGCTATCATTCGAAAGCCTCAATCCTCTGCGGGGAAGCCATGATCGCGATTGTCGATTACCGGGCCGGCAACCTCACCAGCGTTGCCCGCGCCCTCCAGAGCCTCGGCGTTGCCTGTGCCGTCACGGACCGTCCCGATGTCCTGCGCCGGGCCGAGCGGGTCGTCTTCCCCGGCGTCGGGGCCGCGGGCGAGGCCATGCGCAATCTCCGGCAGACGGGACTGGATCGCTGCATCCGCGAGCTGTTCGAGTCGGGGAAGCCGCTGCTGGGCATCTGCCTGGGGACCCAGGTCATCTTCGATTACAGCGAGGAGGACAACCGGACCGCGTGCCTGGGGATCATCCCCGGCGGCGTCCGGCGATTCCCCGGGGACATGCGACAGGGGGGCGACCCCCTCAAGATCCCCCACATGGGGTGGAACCGCGTCACTTTCCGGCCCGGCCACCCGGTGTTCGCCGGGCTGCCGGAGAATGCCGAGTTCTACTTCGTGCACTCCTATTACCCGGCGCCGTCGAACGCAGATGACGTGGCCGGCGAGACGGAATACGGGATCCGGTTCGCCTCGGCCGTGGCGCGACGCAATCTCGTCGCGGTCCAGTTCCACCCCGAGAAGAGCGGGCGCTTCGGCCTCGCGATCCTGGAAAACTTCAGCCGCTGGGACGGCAGCCATGCTCAGTAAGCGCATCATCCCCTGCCTCGACGTGCGGGACGGCAAGCTCACCAAGGGGGTCAAGTTCAAGGGCAACGTCGACATCGGCGACCCGGTCGAGGCGGCGCGCCGCTATTACGAGCAGGGGGCCGACGAGATCGTCTTCTACGACATCACCGCGTCTTCGGAGGGCCGCGACATCCTGATCGACGTGGTGCGGCGCGTCGCCGAGACGATCTTCATTCCCTTCTCCGTGGGCGGGGGCATCCGGACCCTCGAGGACATGCGCAGGGTCATCCTGGCCGGTGCGGAGAAGGTCAGCGTCAACTCCGGCGCCGTGGAGAACCCGGGGATCATCCGCGAGGGGGCCGTCGCGTTCGGAAGCCAGTGCGTCGTCCTCGGGATGGACGTCAAGAGGGTCGAAACGAGCGCGAAGATCCCGTCGGGCTACGAGATCGTCATCCAGGGCGGAAGGAAGGCGACGGGGATCGATGCCCTCTGGTGGGCGAAGGAAGCCGAGAGCCTCGGTGCCGGCGAGATCTGCCTGAACTCGATCGACGCCGACGGGACCCTCGACGGCTACGAGCTGGATCTCACGCGCCTGATTGCAACGAGCGTGAACATCCCCGTCATCGCATCGGGCGGGGCGGGCAGGAAAGAGCACCTGCTGGACGTCCTCACGAAGGCGAAGGCCGACGCGGCCCTCATCGCCTCCA
>CAYSDD010000055.1:0-5439 GCA_964429555.1 uncultured Syntrophaceae bacterium | reverse complement strand
CCGTTGACCCGCCAGACCCCCTCGTCCTCGTAGAGGCTCGACTCGTTGCACAGCAGCCCCACGCGGAAGCACATGGCCAGGTGCTCGCGCTCGCCTTCGGGCTTCGGGAGCCAGTCGTGGAGGATCTCGCCCTTCGGCTCGTAACCGGTGCCCGTCAGCTCGAAGTGGCGCGTCCCGTCGAACACGACCTTCACGGTCATCTCGTTTTTCGTGAGGGTCCCCGTCTTGTCCGTGCAGATGACCGTCGTGCTCCCCAGGGTCTCGACGGCCGGAAGTTTCCGCAGGATCGCGTTGCGCGCCGCCATGCGCTGCACCCCGACGGCCAGCGCGATGGTCAGCACCACGGGCAGGCCCTCGGGGATCGTCGCCACGGCAGCCGCCACGACGGTCATGAACATTTCCCGGACGGGCTCCCCGACCGCGATGCCGACGGCGAAGAGCGCCATCGAGGCGCCGAGAACGTAGAGGCCGATCCGGTTGGAGAAGCGCGCGAATTTCTCCTGCAGCGGCGCGCGGGCGGCCTTCGTCTCCCGGATCTCGTGGGCGATGCCGCCCAGCACCGTCCTGGCCCCCGTCTCGACGACGACGCCCATTCCCCTCCCGTTCACGACGACGGTGCCCATGAAGGCGATGTTGCGCTGGTCGCCCGGCGTGAGGTTGGCCTCGGGGATCGCCTCGGCGAATTTCTCCGCGGGGACCGATTCCCCCGTGAGCAGCGACTCGTCGATGCGCATCTCGAGGGCGGTCGCGAGCCGGATGTCGGCGGGCACCTTCGCGCCGGAGGCCAGCAGGACGATGTCGCCGGGCACGAGCCTGTCGCTCGTGATCTCCCGCTCCCGGCCCTCCCGCACGACGCGGGCCTGCGGCACGATCATCTTCTGGAGGGCCCGGACGCTCTCCTCGGCCCGGCTCTCCTGGACGAACCCGATGACGGCGTTGAACAGCAGGACGGCCGCGATGACGATCGTGTCCTTGTACTCGGCCAGGGCGAAGGTCACGACCGCGGCGATGAGGAGGATGTAGATCAGGGGGCTTGCAAACTGGCGCAGGAGGATCACGGCGCGGCTGACCCGCTTCGCCTCGGGCAGCCGGTTGGGCCCGTAGGCCTCGAGCCTGTCGGCCGCCGTCTTTTCGTGGAGCCCCGACGGGCCCGTGCCGAGTTCCTGAAACACCTCTTCCGCAGTCTTGCGATACCAGGGCGTGTCGGCCATTTCTTCCTCCTGCGCCTGAACGGTCCGGCGGGCCCGTTGCGCCCGCGACGGGGGCAGTGTAGCACAATTCCTGTCCCGCCGGCCAGCCGGTGCGTCCTTTCCTCCCTTTGCTTTTTCCGCCGTGCTTCTTTATAGTGGACCCATCGGTTCGCCCGGCAGGGCAGGAAGACCGTCGAGACGGGAGGCAGCCATGACCATCGGCGTACCCAGGGAAATCAAGGACCAGGAGTCCCGGGTGTCCATGACCCCCGGGGGGGTTCGGCAGCTGGCCGAGGCGGGGCATCGGGTCTTCGTGGAGACCCGGGCCGGCGACGCGAGCGGCTTCAGCGACGCCGAGTACCGCGCCGCCGGGGCCGAGATCGTGCCCGACGCGGCCGCGGCGTGGGCCGCGGGGCTCGTCGTGAAGGTCAAGGAGCCGCTGCCGCCGGAATACGCCTTTCTTCGCCCCGACCTCACCCTCTTCACCTACCTGCACCTGGCCGCGGATCGGGAACTGACCCTCGAGATGATGCGCAGGGGCGTCACGGGGGTCGCCTACGAGACGGTCGAGCTTGCCGACGGCGGGCTTCCCCTGCTCAAGCCCATGAGCGAGGTGGCAGGGCGGCTTGCCGTCCAGAAGGGGGCCTTCTACCTGGAGAAGGTCAACGGCGGTTCGGGAAAGCTGATCGGCGGGGTCGCCGGCGTCGAGCCCGCCCGGGTGACGATCATCGGGGGAGGCATCGTCGGGGCCAGCGCCGCCCGCATCGCCCTGGGGATGTGCGCCGCGGTGACCGTGCTGGACCGGGACATCGACCGGCTGCGCCACCTCGAGGAGGTCCTCCACAGGCGGCTCATCACCCGGAGCGCCGACCCCCTGGCCGTCGAGGAGTCCGTGGCCCGGGCGGACCTGCTTATCGGGGCCGTGCTCGTGAAGGGGGCCCGGACGCCTCGCGTCGTTACGCGCGACATGGTGGGCCGCATGTCCCCGGGGAGCGTCGTGATCGACGTCTCCGTCGACCAGGGAGGCTGTGTCGAGACGATCCGGCCGACGAAGCACTCCGACCCGGTCTACTTCGTCGGGGGGGTCCTGCATTACGGCGTCACGAACATGCCGGGCGCCGTTCCCCGGACGAGCACCATCGCCCTGTCGAACGCCACCCTGCCCTACGTCGTCCGGCTGGCCGCCGAGGGCGTGCCCGGCGCCTTCAAGAAGAGCCCCGAGCTGAGAAAGGGGCTCAACACCTGGCGCGGCGCCGTCACCTACCCCGCCGTGGCCGAGGCGTTCGGCCTCGAGCTTCCGCCGGAGGACCCGCTGCGCTGAGCACCCCGCCGCGACCGCGCCTGTCGGGCCGCAGGGAGGATCCCTGCCCTGTCGGGCCGCGTCAATGCAGCGTGCCGGCCTCGACCTCGTCGAGGCGCCGCCACTCGATCCACCCGGTGAGCCCCAGGGCCTCGGCCCACCGACGGGTCAGCTCCACATCCCCCTCGTGGTCGTCCCGCACGCCCCGATCCGCCCGGCTCAACAGCTCTTCGCCCTGCAGGGCGTAGCGGCTCCGCTCGTAGGGGGCCGTCAGGCCGACGCCCGCCAGGGGCTCCATGAGCCTGAAGAAGGCGTAGTTCATGGCCTGCGAGACGTCGTAGACCTTCCGGGGGGTCATCCGCCGGATGCCCCGGGAGAGCACGGCCGCGGCCTTGGCCTGCTGCTCCATGAGGGCGTTGCGCTGGATGTCCCGGAGGCCCGGGTACTCGCGGTGAATCCAGCGCTCGATGGCGATGTCGGGGGGCATCCTCGTGAGCTGGAAGACGACACTCTCGTACCACAGGGGCAGGAACCCGCCGAGCGCCCCGATCCCGTGGATGAGGGAGAGCCGCTGGATGTCCTCGCGGATCTCCTCCCGGTAGCGCGACTCGGTGCGCTCGTTGGCCACGGCGACGAGCCGCCTGTCGGGCGGCGCCCCGTAGAGGCGGATCAGGTGTCCGCACTCGTTGGCGATCACGTGATTGACGAGGGGGTCGTCATCGCCGCGCCAGAACAGCACGTGGGCGGCCGAGCCGGCCCCGGCCATCCGGATGCGGGCCGGGGATTTGAGGTCGGGCTTCCGGACCACGTGCACATCCCTGCCGGAGACCTCGCGCAGGACGTCGAGCATGTCGCGGACCGGATCGAGAAGCCCCTGGATCATGGTTCGGTCATATCCCAGAGTCCGCCGGGAATCAACCGCCGGTTTCGGCTGCCGAAAAAAAGGATCGGAGACATCCATCCCCGATCCTTTTCGTTCCCTGATGCCTGCTGCCTGAAGCCTCTTTCTCTACATCACGTCCTTCGAGCTCAGGTCGACGGCCCGGTCGATCTCCGCCTTGAGCTGGGGCGGCAGCCCCGGGATATCGACGCTGAGGAAGCCCCGGACGATCGTGGAGGTCGCCTCTTCCTCCGAGAGCCCGCGGGACATGAGGTACAGGATCTCTTCCTGGGCGATCTTGCCGACCGCCGCCTCGTGGGACATCTCGACGCCGTCCGCCTGGCCCTGCAGCTCGGGGATGGCGTGAATGACCCCGCCGTTGAGGATGAGGCCCTTGCACTCCAGGTGGGCCTTGATGCCGGGCACCTCGCCGATCAGGTCGCCGCGGTTGATGATCTTCCCGCCGTTGGTGATGGCCCGGGCGATGATCTCGGCACGGGTCTCCTCGGCCTTGAGCAGGATCCTTCCGCCCACGTCCATCTCGGAGCCGGGCGTCCCCACGAGGATGCTGTAGAAGCGGGCCACGGCGCCCCTGCCCACGAGGTGGGTCGTGGGGTACATCTGCAGGCTCTTGACGGGCTTCATGCAGATGTAGTTGTTCAGGAAGAGCCCGCCCTCCTCGACGATGCCCACGGAACGGGGCCGCACCATGACCTCCTCGGCCCAGTGATGGATCATGGTGAAGCTGAGCTTGGCGTTCTTCCTGACGAAGAACTCCGAGATCCCCACGTGCAGCCCCCTCTTGAGCCGCGGCGACGTGGCGCAGCCCGTGATGACGTGCAGCTCCGAGCCCTCCTCGGCGATGATGAGGTTGTGCACGTACTGGCTGATGTTGTCCTTGTCCAGGTACAGGCAGGCCTGCACGGGCCAGACGGCCTTCGCGCCGGGCAGGGCCCGGATGACGTAGCCGTCGTGGAGGTTGAGCTCCGCCGCGGCCGTGTACTTGTCGGCATCGACGGCGACGAGTTTCCAGTAGTGTTCCCGGGCCCACGCGTGCTTTTTCAGGGCCTCCTTGATGGGGATCACCTCCAGGCCCTCCTGCTTCGCGTGGGCATGCACGACGGCCGTGTCCATCTGGATGTAGGTGCCCGAACGGCCGCCCTCGCTCGTGTCGATCCCGGCCTGGATCAGGCGGCCCTGGTCGATGACCGGGAGCGTCTTGAGGTCCTTGACGTACGCATGGGCGACGGGCTCCGCCGTGAACGACGCCAGGTCCACGTCGGGACCGATGGCGGCTTTCTTGTCCTTCGCCTCCCGGGCCTTCTCCTTTAAATCTGGCATTTCACACACTCCTCGTACCCCATTTCCTTGATGCACAGGAAGATGTCCGTCGGGTTGTTGGAACAGGACAGCACGCCGTTGAACAGCACCTGCCCCTTGTCCGCGGTGACGTAATCCAGGATGAAGCCCGTGTGGGTGATGATGAGGCCCATCTTCGTGCGTTCCTTTTTCCTCTGGAGCTGGGACTTGCCGGGCTCCGGGTGGATATCCCTCTGCAGCAGCCTGCTGATGGTGGTCCCGATCAGCGAGATGTTCTCGAGGTCGACGCCGGACTCGGGCTCGTCGAACAGCAGCAGGTCGGGCTGCTGGGCCATGAGCTGCACCAGTTCCGACCGCTTGATCTCGCCCCCGGAGAACCCGGCGTTGATGTCCCTCTCGAGGAAGTCCTGGAAATTCATGGTTGCCGCCATGCCCTCCACGTCGACGTCGCGGCCGCCGGCGCAGATCTGCACCATCTGCCTCGTCTTGAGCCCGTTGACCGTCGGGGGCCGCTGGTAGGACATCCCGATGCCGAGCCGGGCCCGTTCGTGGATCGGCAGGTTCGTGATGTCCACCCCCTTGAAGGTGATCTTTCCCGCCGTCACCCGGTACTGGGGGTAGCCCATGATCGTCATGAGAAGCGACGTCTTTCCCGACCCGTTCGGCCCGAAGAGGATGTGCGTCTCGCCGGGCTTGATCTGGAGGTCGATGTGCCGCAGCACCTCCCGATCGCCCAGCTTCACCTGGAG
>CAYSDD010000054.1:3423-5455 GCA_964429555.1 uncultured Syntrophaceae bacterium | reverse complement strand
GCCGCGGACATCCTCGTCCGCGACGGGGACATCATCGAAGCCGGCAAGGTCAAGCTGAGAGTCATCCACACCCCCGGGCACACGCCGGGCGGGATCTCGCTGTACACCGACGGCTGCGTGTTCACGGGGGACACCCTGTTTGTCGAGGCCGTCGGGCGGACGGACCTGCCGGGGGGGTCCTGGGACACCCTGGCGAAGGCCATCAAGGAGCGGCTCTACACCCTGCCCGACGACACCGTCGTCCTGCCCGGCCACAACTACGGGAGGATGCCGACATCGACCATCCGAAACGAGAAACGCAACAATCTCTACGTCCGATGAACAAGGAGTTGACCATGACGAAGCCCGCCCTGTATCAGACCGATCTCGAAGGCCTGAAGCTCGTCAACCGCGGCAAGGTGCGAGACATCTACGACCTGGGGGAGCATCTGCTCATCGTCGCGACGGACCGCATCTCGGCCTTCGACGTCATCATGCCGAACCCCATCCCCGGGAAGGGCGAAGTCCTCACGAAACTCTCGGAATTCTGGTTCCGGCGGATGGCCGACATCGTCGGAAACCACCTCGTCACCACGGACGTGGAGAAGTTCCCCCCGGCATGCAGGCCCCACCGGGATGTCCTGAAGGGCCGGAGCATGCTCGTCCGGAAGGCAAAGCCCCTGCCCGTGGAGTGCATCGTCCGGGGCTACATCACCGGCTCGGCCTGGAAGGACTATACGAACGGGAAACCCGTCTCGGGAATCCGTCTGCCCGCGGGGCTCCGGGAGTCCTCCAGGCTGCCCGAGCCCATCTTCACCCCCTCCACGAAGGCCCCCGAGGGCGAGCACGACCTTCCGATCTCGACGGAGGAGATGGCACGCATCGTCGGCAGGGACCTGACGGATCGGATCATCGCCCTGAGCCTCGCCATCTACCGGCGAGCCGAAGAGATCGCCCGTTCCGCGGGGATCATCATCGCCGACACGAAGATGGAGTTCGGGCTTGCCGACGGCGAGCTCATCCTGATCGACGAGGTGCTCACCCCGGACTCCTCCCGGTTCTGGCCCCGGGACGACTACGCGGAAGGACGCGGGCAGAAGAGTTTCGACAAGCAGTTTCTCCGGGACTACCTGCTGTCGCTGAAGTGGGACCAGAAGCCCCCGGCGCCGCAGTTACCCCCCGAGATCATTGAGAAAACGCAGCAGAAGTACGAGGAAGCCCTCCGCCGGTTCACGAAAAGGCCCTGAGCCGGGAAAAAGCCCGCCCGAGCCTTGACAGGTCCCCGAGGCGTCCTTATTTTATGCGCAAAATCGGGGGAGAGGTGCGCCCGGAAAGGAACACGCAGAGCGGACATGGAAAGGCGGGACTATTACGAAATCCTGGGCGTTGACCGAAGCGCCTCCGACGAGGAAGTCAAGAAGAGCTACCGCAGGCTCGCGATGCAGTACCACCCGGACCGCAACCCCGGGGACAAGAAGGCCGAGGAAAAGTTCAAGGAGGCCGCCGAGGCCTACGAGGTGTTGCGGGATGCCGAGAAGCGCAAGATCTACGACCGCTACGGGCACGAAGGGATCAACGGCACCGGGTTCCGCGGCTTCTCGGGCTTCGACGACATCTTCACGAACTTCAGCGACATCTTCGAGGACGTCTTCGGGTTTCCCGGCGCACGGACCCGGACCCGCTCCGCGGTCCGCCAGGGGGCCGACCTGCGCTACGACCTCAGGGTCTCCTTCATGGACGCCGTGAAGGGAACCTCCACCCAGATCGAGCTGGAGAAACTCGAGCGCTGCAGGGAGTGCTCGGGGACCGGGGCCGCCGCTGGAAGCCACCCCGAGGGCTGCCCGCGATGCGCCGGGCGCGGTACGGTGACCCAGTCGAGCGGCTTTTTCACCATCAGCACCACCTGCCCGCAGTGCCGCGGCGCCGGCCGGGTGATCAAGACCCCCTGCAAGAGCTGCTACGGGACGGGAAAGGCCAAGACCCGAAAGACCGTGAGCCTGAAGATCCCCGCCGGCGTCGAGACGGGATCCCGGCTGCGGCTCCGCGGGGAGGG
>CAYSDD010000054.1:0-3323 GCA_964429555.1 uncultured Syntrophaceae bacterium | reverse complement strand
CCCGTCGAGTTGCTGCGCTGGACCTGCAACCCCGACCGGCTCGGCTTCGAGACCACGAAGGAGTGCAGGAAGACCGACGCGATCATCGGGCAGGACCGGGCCGTCAAGGCCATCACGCTGGGGCTCGAGATCGAAAGCCCGGGCTACAACATCTACGTCTCCGGGATGACGGGCACCGGCAAGACGACGACGATCAAAAACCTCCTGAGCCAGCTCGACCTCAAGAAGCCCATCCCCAACGACATCTGTTATGTCCACAACTTCAAGGACCCCGACAGCCCTCGCGTCATCCTGTTTCCGGCCGGCAGCGGCAGGAAGTTCCAGAAGGACATGGACGACCTCGTCGCCCACCTCCGCAAGGAGATCCCGCTGATCCTCGAGAGCGACGAGTTCAAGAAGGAGTCCGAGGAGATCAGCACCCGCTTCCGGCAGAAGCAGAAGGAGATCGTCCGGGAGTTCAACGAGCAGCTCCTGAAGGAGAACTTCCAGCTCGTCCAGTTCCAGATGGGGCCCTTCACCCGGCAGGACATCGCGCCCATCGTGGAAGGGCGCCCCGTGCCCTTCGAGCAGCTCGAGGCCCTGGCCGAGGAGGACAAGTTCAGCCGCGAGGAGCTGGAGAAGATCCGGCAGAAGATCGTCGAGATGCGGATCGAGCTCGAGGGCGTCATGCGGGAGACGAGGGAGATCGAGCGGGAGATCCGGCGGCAGATCGGGATCCTGGAGCACAAGTACGGGTCCCCCGCGGTGACGGCCCAGATCTCGGATCTGCGCCTGCGATACGGCGAGGCCAACGACAAGGTCAACGCCTACCTCGATGAGGTCCAGGAGCACATCCTGTCGAACCTGAAGATGTTCCAGGAGAAGGAAGAGGAGCAGCCGCAGCAGCCTCTTCCCTTTCCCGTGCCCCAGATGCCCGCAAAACGCTTCATCGAGTTCAAGGTCAACGTGCTCGTGGACAACTCGGCGACCGAGAAGACCCCCATCATCATCGAGACGGCCCCGACCTTCAAGAACCTCTTCGGCACGATCGAGCGCGAGGTCGACCGCTCGGGGTTCTGGCGGACCGACTTCACCCATATCAAGGCCGGGTCGCTCCTGCGGGCAAACGGCGGCTACATCGTCTTCGATGCCCTCGAGGCCCTGATCGAGCCGGGGGTCTGGACGTTTCTCAAGCGGACCCTGAAGAGCCGCGAGATGAACATGCAGCCCTACGACCCCTTCAGCTTCCTGCCGACGGCGATCAAGCCCGAGCCGATCCCCCTGGACATCAAGGTGATCATCATCGGCGACGACTACCTGTACTACCTGCTCTACAACCTGGAGCGCGAGTTCAAGGAGATCTTCAAGACGAAGGCCCAGTTCGACACGGAGATGGCCAACTCCGACGAGAACATCCGGGAATACGTGTCGGTCATCAAGCGGATCGTCGACGAGGAGAAGCTCCTCGATTTCGACAAGGAGGCCGTCTGCGCCGTCGTGGAGTACGGCGTGCGCCTCACGGGCCGGCAGAAGAAGCTCTCGACGCGGTTCAGCGAGATCGCCGACCTGATCCGCGAGTCCCACTACTGGGCCAGGAAGGACGGCAGCGACCTCGTCCGGGACGGGCACGTGGACCGGGCCTACGAGGAAAAGATCAACCGGGTCAGCCAGATCGAGGAGAAGATCCAGGAGCTCATCGACGACGGCACGATCATGATCGACACGGAGGACAGGGTCGTGGGACAGGTCAACGGCCTGTCCGTCTACGACCTGGGGGAGCACGCCTTCGGCAAGCCCTCGCGGATCACGGCCAAGACCTCCATGGGCCGGGCCGGGATCATCAACATCGAGCGCGAGGCCAAGCTCTCGGGCAGGACCCACGACAAGGGGGTGCTGATCCTGGAGGGCTATTTCCGTGGCAAGTACGCCCAGAACAAGCCGCTCACGATGAGCGCCAGCATCTGCTTCGAGCAGTCCTACGGCGGGGTGGACGGCGACAGCGCCTCCTCGACGGAGATCTACGCCATCCTCTCGAGCCTCTCGGAGCTCCCCCTCAGGCAGGACATCGCCGTGACGGGCTCGGTGAACCAGAAAGGGGAGATCCAGCCCATCGGGGGCGTGAACCATAAGATCGAGGGGTTCTATGATGTCTGCCGGTCCCGGGGGCTCACGGGGAAGCAGGGGGTCATGATCCCGCAGCTCAACGTGCCGGATCTCGTCCTGCGCAAGGACGTCGTCAGGGCCGTCGCCGAGGGCAGGTTCCACATCTGGCCGGTCAGGACCGTCGACGAGGGCATCGCGCTGCTGACCGGGGTGCCCGCCGGAGAGATGGACGACAAGGGCGGCTACCCGGAGGGCACGGTCAACTTCCTCGTGGACAGAAAGCTGCGGTCCCTGGCGGAGGGGATCCGGGCCTTCGCGGAGGAAGGAAAGCCGCCCAGGCCGCCCGAGGAGACGAACAACCAGAACCAAGGGAAAGGGGAGTGACGCGTATGATCCACCGGAATCGAGCGGCTGTGGCGTTGATCCTGCTGGCGAGCTGTGTTTCCCTCTACGGCTGTCCCTTCCTCGTCGTCACCGGGGCCGCCGTCGCCGGGGGGACGGGGACCTACTATTACGTGGAAGGGGAAATGAGGACCGATTACTACTTCCCGGTGCCCGCCGTCTGGTCCGCCGTCGAAAAGACCATCGCCGACATGAAGGGACGCGACGTCGAGCCGGACAAGCAGACCGACGGCGGGAAAATCGTGGCCGTGATCAACGACGAGAAGGTCACCTTCCGGCTGAAGTACAAGGACAAGGACCTGACGACCCTCGGCATCCGTGTCGGGGTCGTGGGCAACGAGACGGCCTCCAAGCTGCTGCACGACCGGGTGGCCGACAATCTGCTGAAAAAATAGAAAACGGGTACGGGAGATGCAGGGGAACGGGCACGGGGTTTCGATCCGAACTCCCTGACCGTCCGTCCCCGGAAGAGAACCGATGTACAAAACCATTCTGGTCGTCGACGACGAGGAGAGCATCTGCCAGGCCCTGCAGGGGATCCTGACCGACGAGGGCTACGAGGTCCGCGCCGTCGGAAGCGGCGAGGAGGCCCTCAAGGCCATCGAGGAGGACCCGCCGGATCTGGTGCTCCTCGATATCTGGCTGCCCGGCATGGACGGCCTCGAGGCGCTCAAGATCATCAAGAGCGAGAACCCCCAGGTCCAGGTCATCATGATGTCGGGCCACGGCACGATCGAGACGGCCGTGAAGGCGACCAAGCTCGGGGCCTTCGACTTCATCGAGAAGCCCATCTCCCTGGAAAAGGTCGTCCTGCTCGTCAACCACGCCCTCGACCTCGT
>CAYSDD010000053.1:4057-5531 GCA_964429555.1 uncultured Syntrophaceae bacterium | reverse complement strand
CCATGAGCAAGCAGCTGGACCCGGAGCAGTTCGAGGACATCAAGGAGATGATGGTCTACGAGGTGGTGCTGTCGGAGGCCCTCGTGAACCTCCTGGACCGCAAGGGCATCGTCAAGAAGGCGGAGCTCCTGGAGGAGATCAAGAAGATCAAGTCGAAAACCCTCGAAAAGAAGAAATAACCGTCAGCCCGATCCCTTCATGACCATGCGGACAATCACGCGATGCGCCCTCGGGGTGATGGCCGTCCTGGGGGCCTCGGCCCTCGCCTCCTGCCATCCCCTGCAACGGTCGGCCCTCCCCGGCCCCCCGGAATTCACGGTCCGGGCGGCCCCCGGCACGCCCGGCGCGCCCCGGGAGCTGGCCGGGCACTTCCTGGCGCGCGCCCCCTTCCCGCAGTCGTCGAAGACGCCGATGCACGAGGGGCTGTGCTACGCCGAGCCGTTCTTTCACGACCCGGCGCTCGATCCCGCCGGCAGGGACACGGACCGCTACAACGGCGTCGAAACGGCGCACCTCTTCTTCAGCGCCACGCACGGCACGCCCGAGACGTGGCTCGCCGCGCCCAACGGGAAGGACCCCGTGAAGTGCCCCCAGAGCGTATCGGAGTCCCACGTCGTGGATCCGGGGAAAATGCGCCTCGGCAACGGCACGGGCGCCGGGGACGGGATGCGGTACTTCTGGCAGTGCGCCTCGGCCGTGTTCGCCCACGGGCCCAGGCAATGCCCTGCGCCCGCGCCGGAGTTCGGCTGCCCCGAGAGATTCGACGGCACGCAGGACACGGTGCTCTCGAGGAACGCCTACGAGCGCTGGGGTCCCATGCTCGCACCGGGTCTCCGGATGGCCTGCGGCTTCTCGACGGCCGCCTTCTGCGGCCCCGAGGACACGGACCGGGTCTGGGGTCTCTACGACCGGTCGTCGAACCGCTACGGCGTCGCCGACGCCTTCATCGAGGGGTTTCGCCAGGGCCGCCGGGGGACGGTGCCCGTGTGCATCACGCGGGGAGGCCCCGACGTGGAGCGGACGGCCCTTTTCGACGAGGCGTTCTCCCTGTCGCCGAGCCCCTTCGTGATCTCCCACTTCCACGCCCAGTACCCCGTTGCCTTCCGCTCGACGGCACCTGCCGAAAGGGCCGCCGAAGAGGGCTCCCCCCAGTGGGCGCCCATCTACAGCCTCCGGCCCATGCCGCTCCCGCATGCGCTCAGGGCCCTCTCCTATCGGCAGGTCGACGGGGCGCTCCACTCGACGGATCTCGAAGGGGCCATGGGGCTTGCCGTGCGGGTGGACCCGAAAAGCGGCGCCGTGCACCTCATCGGGCCGACGTCATTCGACCCGGCCGCGCGGCCCCTCCCGGAGCAAGAGTACCTCGATCGCGCGGAGCGGTTCCTGCGGCAGATGGGCCTGGCCGAGGCCGCCGCGAAGCCCGAGGGGGTCCGCATGATGCTCGAATCGGTCCCCGTCGTCAACCGGACCTACG
>CAYSDD010000053.1:1524-3957 GCA_964429555.1 uncultured Syntrophaceae bacterium | reverse complement strand
GCCCTGGCGACGGCGACGCAGGGCGAGGGGCTCGAGGCCTCGCTCGCCCACTTCCGGAAGGCCGGCCGGAGGATACACCGTGTCCAGGAGGCCCTGCTGCCGCTCTGCCCGCTTTCCCCCGCCGTGAACCGATACTTCCTCGAGCCCGACCTCCGGGACCGCGCAGCCGAATTTTTGACCGAACCGGGAGCCAACCCCGCCGCGGGCCTCTTCCACGGCGGCCTCGAGGACGACCCCTATGCCCGGGGAAGCGTCTCGTTCTACATCCCCGACACCCGGGAGGGGTCGGAGCCGCTGCCTCTGGTCGTCGCCCTGCACGGGGGATTCGGCCACGGGCGGGATTTCCTCTGGACATGGCTCCGCGAGGCGCGCAGCCGGCGCTTCGCCCTGGCCTGCCCCACGTCCCGGAACATCACGTGGTCGATCCTGGGGCCCGACGCCGACGCGGCGCTGCTGCAGAAGACCCTCGCCTACGCGGCCGACCGCTGGAACATCGACCGCGGCCGCATCCTGCTGACGGGGCTCTCCGACGGGGCCACCTACGCCCTCAAGCGCGCCCTCGACGCGGAAACGCCGTTTTCGCGCTTCGCCCCGTTTTCGGGCATCCTTGCCCCCTTCGACATGACGCACGCGAAGGGGCGGCGCATCTACTGGGTGCACGGGGCGAAGGACTGGATGTTCCCCGCCTGGAGGGCGAAGATGGGCGAGAAGGAACTGCGGGCCGCCGGGGCGGACGTGACGCTCGAGATCGTCCCCGACCTCTCCCACGCCCACCCGCGCGAGAAAAACGGCCGGGTCCTCGCCTGGTTCGATCCCCGGCTCTCCCTGCCGCCCCAGGGCGTCTGACGGTTCTCCGCCCGGGGCTTTCGCGCCGGGCCGGCGGAACGCGCCCCCGGTGAGCGGCCGCCCTGCAACGGCTTCCCGGCCCTCAGTCCTGTCCCGGGACAAGGTCCGCCTTCCGGCTCTCCCGCAGCCGGATGACCGACAGCAGCGCCAGGGCGACCACGATCAGGGCGATGCCCCAGCCCTCCCAGAAGCCGATCGTCTCGCCCAGCTGGAGCCGCGAGCCCGTCATGCCGATCACGGGCACGGCCAGGGTGCCCAGCCCCGCCAGCCCGGCGGGCAGGCGGCCGATGACGTAGGTCCACAGCAGGAAGGCGACCCCGCAGACGAGGATCGCGTTGTAGGCGATCGAGCCGATGAAGTAGGGCGACCAGTCGATGGGCGGCGACGGCACCAGGAAGGCGACGGGGATGAGCGGAAGGGTCCCGAAGATGAGCTGCCACGTGGTGATGCGGATGAGGTCCAGCCTGCGGTAGCGGCGCTGCAGGAGCTTCAGGATGACGGCGCCGGCGGCCCAGCACACCCCGGAGATCACGGCGAGCATCTTGCTCTGGGGCGTGCCCCCGAGGGCCCAGGGCTCGAGGATGCAGACGAGCCCGAAGAAGGCCAGGGCGATGGGGACCCACAGGGCGCCCCGGACCTTCTCGTCCAGCACGAGCCAGGCCAGCAGCAGGATCCAGAAGGGCATGGTGTAGACGAGGATCGAGGTCTTGCCGGCCCCGCCGGTCTCGAGGGCCCAGACGATGAGGCCCGTCCCGAGGGCCGTCTGGGTGAGGCCGAGGATGGCCGTCCAGGCGGGGAAGGGCGGCCGCAGGGGCTCGCGCTGCCAGGCCATGAAGGCGAAGAGGAACACGCTGCCCAGGGCCATCCGCAGGGCGTTGAAGTCGAAGGGCCCCGCGTAGCGCAGCGTCTCCTTCATGACGACCCAGTTGTAGCCCCAGATCAGGGCGATGAGGGCAAGGGCCAGGACCGGGCCCGCTGCGGATTTCCCCGGGTTCGGCCTCATGCCGCGTCGGACCTCATTCCTCGGCCTTCCTGATCTTCAGCAGGGCCAAAAGGGACTCCTTGATGTCACGGGCGAAGCCCGTGAGCCCCGAGAACGCCCCGCCGACCTTGCCCTTCGAGGCGTCCCAGAGGGCACGCGAAATGCGCGCCGTGCCGTTCCTGACGATCTGACCCAGGAGTTTCGCCGCCTCGGCCGTCGCCGACCGGCGCAGCGCCCGGCGGTCGGCGACGACGAGGCTGCCGCACCAGCGCCTCGCGATGATCCCCACGCGCAGCGTGAGAAAGGCATTGGCGGCCCCCGTGAGGATCGAGGTGACCACGATGGTCGCGGCGGCCTGCATGCCCGGCACGGAGAGGCTCACGGCGCCGAGCGCCGAGGAGAGGATCGGCTCGATCTGCTCGCCGATCTCCGCCTCGTCGAGCTCCCCCGCCACGAAGGCCGTGGCGGCCACGTTGGCGTAGAGGTGGAGGAGTTCCCGCAGCGCCGGGCGCTGGGCGTAGATCGAGGCGATCCGCCAGACCATGCGGACGTGGGCCGTCAGGACGAAGAGCGTGTCGAGCCGGCCGCTCTGGGAGATGGCCGTG
>CAYSDD010000053.1:0-1424 GCA_964429555.1 uncultured Syntrophaceae bacterium | reverse complement strand
AGCTCCTCCTCCGTCATCCCGATGAAGTGCGCCACCTCGTGGACCACGGTGATCTCGATCTCCTCCTCGAGTTCCTCGAGGGTCTCGCACATCTCCTCGAGGGGCCCCTGGAAGATCTGGATCGTGTCCGGGTACTGCAGGGTGTCGAAGTGGGAGCGCTCGATGAGGGAGGCCCCCGTGTAGACTCCCAGCAGGGGCTCGTCGGGCGGAAGCCCCATCTCCTCGAGCAGTTCCGGCGAGGGCCACGGCTGGACGGAGATGACCATGTTGTCCAGGTGCCTGCGGATCTGCGGCGGGATGCGCCGGATCGCCCTCTGGACGGCCCGGTCGAATTCCCTGGCGCTGAGCTTCCTCACGTCCCCGCCACCTCCGCCAGGAAGGCCTCGAGCGTCATCACCCGCAGGAGCGGCTCGAGGGGGTTTCTGCGGTAGATCGCGAGGCAGCTCTCGTGCATCTCGCGGCTGAAGCTCGCGCAGCAGTCCTCGAGGATGACCACCCGGAAGTCGTTCGACAGGGCATCGAAGGCGGACGACAGCACGCACCAGTGGGTCGCGATGCCGCAGAGCGCCACCGTGTCGGCCCCCAGCAGCCGCAGCGTCTGGTCCAGGTCCGTCTTGTAGAAGGCGCTGAACCGCCGCTTGGGCGAGTAGAGGTCCGTTTCGGCCTGCGCGAGCAGGTCCGTCACCTCGGCCCCTTTCGTGCCGCGGATGGAGTGGTTCTTCATCCTCCCCTGGAAGATGAAATCGCCCGGCAGGAAGCTGTCCATGGAGAAGATGACGGGGATGGCGCGCGCCCGGGCGGCTTCCGTCAGGCGGTTGATGGCGGGCACGATGGCACGGCCCAGCTCCTTGATGGGCATGGGATGGGCGCCCTCGAGCGTGTCCTTGAGCATGTCGACGATCACGACGGCCGGTTTCATGGGGGAATCCTCTCCAACGGGGGTCACTGCTGTGCAATCTACCAAAACGCCCCCGTTTCCGCACGGAAAAAGAGGGAGGCCGCCCGGCCGGGCTCAACCTTCCCGGCCCAGCAGCCGATAATAGGAGGGTATCGAGGAGGTCGCAACATGCGGGAAGCGCTGACCGAGGCCGAGATCCACCGGCTGGGCGTGCACATCGTCCGCGAGGAGCTGCAGCAGGACGGCTGGATCATCGTGGATGTCAACGTCAACCCCAAGGTCAACCCCCAGATCGTCGCCCGGCGCAACGGCACCCTGGGGCACGTGCTCGTCCGGACGGCCCGGCACCCCAACCGGGGGGCCGTGGAGAACGACGACGTCGTCCGCCGTTGCCTGGAGCACGCCTCCCGGCACAACGCCCTGTGCTACTTTGCCGGCCTGCGGGTCAGCCACGCCGAGGCATCCCGCCTGCACGACGAGAAGGCCATGGGCTTCCCCTTCAGGGGCGAGGGGGTCCTCGTCGCCT
>CAYSDD010000052.1:0-5583 GCA_964429555.1 uncultured Syntrophaceae bacterium | reverse complement strand
GGGGCCGGGAGCAGGACTTCTGGCTTGCGGGCTTCGATGCCTCGTGGGAGATCGACGTCTTCGGCTCCGTGCGCCGGCAGGTGGAGGCGGCCGATGCGGACCTCGCCGCCTCCGAGGAGGCGCTGCGCGACGCCCTCGTCTCGCTGCGGGGGGAGCTGGCCCGCAATTACTTCGAGCTCAGGGGCCTGCAGCTGCGGATCGAGATCGCCCGCCAGGAAGTCCGGATCCGGCGCGAAAACGTCGAAATCACCGGGGCGCGCGCGAAGGCGGGGCTGGCGAGCGAGCTCGACTACGCGCGGGCCCAGGGGGAGCTGGCCAGCGCCGAGGCGCGCATCCCCGCTCTGGAGCGCTCCCTGCAGGCCGCCGTGTTCCGCATCGGCGTTCTGCTGGGGCAGGAGCCCGCGGGTCTGGAGGCGGAGCTCCGCGCGGCGGGCGCCCTTCCCGCAGCGCCGCCGGATCTGCCCGTGGGACTGCCGTCGGAGCTGCTGCGCCGGCGCCCCGACATCCGGAAGGCCGAGCGCGAGCTGGCGGCGGCCACGGCCCGCATCGGGGTGTCGACGGCGGAGCTCTTCCCGCGATTCTCCCTCACCGGCTCCTTCGGCTACCAGGCAAGCGAAAGCAGGACGATGTTCCGCGACGAGAGCAACTTCTGGGCGGTCGGCCCGACGCTGCGCTGGCCGATCCTCAATTTCCGCCGCATCCTCTCGCAGATCGACGTGAGCAAGGCGGTTCGCGAGGAGGCGCTGGCCCGTTACGAACGGTCGGTCCTCATCGCCCTCGAGGAGGTCGAAAACGCGCTGGTGGCCATCTCCCGGGAGACGCTGCGCAGCGAGTCGCTGGCCGAGGCCGTCCGCGCCAACGAACTGGCCGTCCAGCTCGCCATGGACCGCTACCTCGCGGGCGTGCAGGGCTACCTCGCGGTGACCGACGCCCAGGCGGCCCTCTATGCCGCCGAGGACCAGCTGGCCCAGAGCCGGCAGGCGCAGTCCCAGGCGCTCATTGCCCTCTACAAGGCCCTCGGGGGAGGCTGGCAGGAAGAGCCCTTGTCTTCGGCGGAGGGGTCGGCGGAATGACGGCGCGGACGCGCCGGGACGGGCGTCGGCGATCACGGATCGAACGAGCGGAGGGAAACCGGACGATGAACAGGATTCCCCTTGTCGGCGAACCGGCACCGGATTTCAGGGCTTCCGCCTATCACGGCGGAAAGCAGGTCGAGATCACGCTCTCCGGGCACCGGGGGCAGTGGGTCGTCCTGATCTTCTACCCCGGCGACTTCACCTGCGTGTGCCCCACGGAGATCGCGGCCGTGGCCGTCAAGTACCCCGCCTTCCGCGAGCTGGGCGCGGAGGTGCTGGCCGTGAGCACCGACGCGCTGGAGGCCCACCGGGAATTCGAGGAGAAGGGGCTCGAGCGCATGGTGCCCGGCGGGGCGCGGTTTCCCCTCGTGACGGACCCCCGCGGCGAGATCGGGTCCCTCTACGGGGTCTACGACGAGGCGCAGCGGATGGAGATGCGCAGCCGCTTCATCATCGACCCGGAGGGCATCGTCCAGTCCGTGGAGATGGTGGCGGCCCCGATGGGCAGGAACGTCGCGGAGATCCTGCGCCAGCTGCGGGCCCTGAAGGAGCACCGGGCAACGGGGCGCATGACGCCGTGCGGCTGGGAGCCGGGCAAGCCGACCCTGGCCGCGCAGGACGAATCGGGCGAGCCGACGAAGCCCTGGGAGGGGTGGAAGCCCCGCGAGGCGTTCTGAGGCCCGCCCATCGAGGCTGAAGCGCCTCAGCGCCGCGGCAGCTGGACCTCGAGCCAGGGCGTCCTGTTGCGCGTCTCGTCCGATTCGCGCACCTGGTTGTCGCTGTCGACAACCGCGCAGATCTTGACCCGCTGCCCGGCCAGCGCGACCGGCACGACCGCATTGCCCATCACGCCGTGGAAGGAGATGCCGTCACCGCCGCCCTCGCGCGTGGGCCGCAGGCCGGGGAAGATCTTCGCCCCGTCGAACTCGATCTCCTCCATCGCCCCCGGGGGCGCATCCACGAGGCGGAAGAAGGCGATCCGGAAGGCCCCGGCCGCGGCGTTGCCGCGATTCTCGATGCGCAGCTGGACGGGGATCTTGATGCGGTCCCCCAGGATGAACGGGGCCGACCGGGGCTTCAGTCCCCCCGCGATGATGAGATCGGGCAGCGGCGGGATCCCCGGGCCCGGGGGCCGGATGTCGGTCCCGGGCTTGACGGGCCCCTGCGCGAACGCGGGAACCGGCGGGGCGGAAAAGAGAAGCACCGCCGCAACGGCCACCACAGAAATCATTCGCTTCATCACGCTTCCCTCCCCGAAAGGCGTTTTCACTTTCTCCGGATGTCAGGCTTCACGGGCTCGGTCCCGCGGATTCTCGGGGGCACTCCGATGAGGCGCTCGTCCGTGTTGTTGTCCTCGCGGAATTCCGCCCAGACGCGGTCCGGGTCTGCCGTGATCCGGATTCGATCCGCCACTGCGGAGATTTGGTAACGGCGCCTGAAGCTCTGCGAACCCCCTCCCGGGATCGGCCCGCAGGCGTCAAAATCGTGCAGGTTCCAGCCGGCCGGCAATGCGACCACCTCTCGCGACAGGTGGAAGGAAAATGACCAGCATGAACCGGTTATTCCCGTCGGGGCGGTCCCGATGTTGCGGACCGTGAAAGAAAGGTCCATGGGATGGAAGACCTCGCCGTAGTTGGTCAACTCGACCGTGCGGTCGATGTGCACCGCGTCGATCGAGACGGCCAGATCGGGTTTCAACTCGATCCGCTGCCCCGTCCCGCTCCGGGGGGTCGCTCCCCAGCAGGCGTTCTGAAAGATGAGGGCGCTGCGAAGCCCCGTTCCCGTGAAGTGGGCGTAGACGTTGAAGCAGATCTCCGCGGGCGTCGGGTCCGGCCGGGGGACATCGATGCTCACCCGGTGCGGCGTCGCGGCGATGTCGTAGTTGCGGCTGGGGACCGTGGGGCGGGCGGGGTCGGGATCGCGCGTCGCCTCGACGACGGAGAAGGCGATGGGAATCCGATCCCCCCGGCCTTCGACGCGGAACCGGAGTTCCATCCGAAACCGGATGCCCAGCGGGGGGCTCACCCGCTGGATCGTCAGGCTCTCGCCGGTCACGGTCATCTGGGCTGCTGCGGGGGCTTGGAGAAAGGGCGCGAGAAGCGCAAGCCCGATCACGGCTGCCGGCAAAAGGCGTGTGAAACTGCGATTCATCGTCCACCTCCTGGCTCTGCTGTCGCCGAATCCGTGCGATGGGTCGAAAACGTTAGAGGTTGCGGAGCGTAAAACGCATGGACTTGCGGATCCCTGCCGAGGGGCTTGGGGTGCCCGCTTCATGCTCGACATGCGGCAGACTATGGATTTTCCTATAAGGAGAGGGGTGTGATTCGTCAAGGGGAAAGTGTCTATCCGGCGAGCGAGCGTTCTTCCCTACATCCCCATGTAGGCCTTGCGGATCTCCTCGGAATCCAGCAGCTCCTTCGCCGGGCCCGACTGGACGACGCGCCCGCTCTGCAGGACGTAGCCGCGGTGGGCGATCTCGAGGGCCTCCTGGACCATCTGCTCCACGAGAAGGACCGTGACCCCGCCGCGGTTGACGGCGACGACGGTCTCCATCATCTTCTCCACCAGCGTGGGCATGAGCCCCAGCGACATCTCGTCGAGCATCAGCAGCCTGGGCTTCGACATGAGCCCCCGGGCGATGGCCAGCATCTGCTGCTCGCCGCCGCTGAGGGTCTCGGCGGTCTGGCGGGACCGCTCCCGCAGGATGGGGAAGAGCTGCATCATCTCGTCGAGGCGCCGCCGGATCTCGGCCTCCGCGTTCTCGGTGTAGGCGCCGAGCCGCAGGTTCTCCTCGACGGAGAGCTTCGGGAACAGGCGCCGCCCCTCGGGCACGTAGCTGATGCCCAGGGCCAGGGTCTGGTGGGGCCGAAGCCGCGAGATGTCCCGCCCCTCGAACCGGATCGAGCCCCGCAGGGGGTTGTTGAGTCCCGCGATCGTGCGCAGGGTGGTCGACTTGCCGGCGCCGTTGGCCCCGACGACGGCCACCAGCTCGCCCGGCATGACCTCCAGGGAGACGCCGAACACCACCGGCACCCCGTCGTAGCCGGCGTGAACGTCGGCAAGGCTCAGGATCGGGTCAGCCATCGGTGCCCCCCTCCTTCCGCGCCTGCATGCGGCGGCTGAACTTCTCGCCCAGGTAGGCGGTGATCACGCGCTCGTCGTGGATGATCTCGCCCGGGGGGCCCTCGGCGAGCTTGACGCCGCCGTCGAGCACCACCACCCGGTCGGCGATGGGCATGATGGCCTCCATGATGTGCTCGACGATCAACAGGGTGACCCCCGACTTGCGGATGGTCCGGATCAGCTCCAGGGCCGTCTTGACCTCCGTGGAGGTGAGCCCCGCCATGACCTCGTCGAGCATCAGCAGCCTGGGCTTCGTGGCGAGGGCCCGGGCCAGCTCGAGGCGCTTCTTGACGCCGATCGGCAGGTCGCCGGCGGGCCTGTCGGCAAAGGCGGCGAGGCCGCACATCTCGATGCACAGCCCGGCCGTCTCGCGGGCCTGCGTGCCGCCGGCGCCGTGCATGAAGGCGCCCACCATGACGTTGTCGTAGACCGTCATGTCCTTCAGGGGCCGCACGACCTGGAAGGTGCGCACCGCGCCCATCCGCGCGATCCGGTACGAGGGCAGCCCCGTGATCTCGGAGCCGTCGAAGAAGATTCTTCCCGAGCTGGCCGGGAACAGGCCCGAGACGCAGTTGAACAGCGTCGTCTTGCCGGCCCCGTTGGGGCCGATGAGGCCCACGATCGCCCCGGCTTCGACGGTGAAGCTCACGCGGTCGCAGGCGACGAGCTCGCCGAACTTCTTGGTGACGTCCCGTACCTCAAGCAGCGCCAAGGGAGGCACCTCCTTTTTCCGCGGCAGACTTGCGGCCGAGGCGCTTCGCGATGTCCCGAACGATCCCCGTGATGCCCGCCGGCTGCTTCACGACGATGACGACGATCAAAAACCCGAAGATGATGAGATCCACGCCGCCGCCCAGCCCGCCCCAGAGCGCCCGGGTGTATTCCTGGAGGGGGACCAGCACCGCCGCGCCGAGCAGCGGCCCCGCCAGGGTGCCCGCCCCGCCCAGGATCGTGACGAGGACGAACTTCATCGACATGTCGAGCGACATGACCATCCCCGGGTCGACGCGCAGGTTGTACTGCACGAAGAAGGCGCCGCACAGGGCCGCGAGCGCCGCCGACAGGGCCATGGCCGCAAGCTTGACGGCCGTCGAGTTGACGCCGAGCGACTCGGCCGTCTCCTGGCCCGCGCGCACGGCCCGCAGGTAGTAGCCGAAGCGGTGGCCCTCGAGGAACCGCACGATGCCGAAGACGAGCACGAAGAGCGTGAGGGCGCAGTAGAAGTAGCCCGCCTTCGAGTCGTACCACATCAGGTTCGCGAGCCCTTCCTCCACGAGCGGGTAGTCGAGCCCCAGCGCGCCGCCCACCCAGTACCAGACCAGGAAGACGCGGTTGAAGATCTCCACGATGGCGAAGGTGGCGATGGCGAAGTAGTGGCCGCTCA
>CAYSDD010000051.1:0-5583 GCA_964429555.1 uncultured Syntrophaceae bacterium | reverse complement strand
TGGCCGCCATGGGCTTTTTGATGAACGTGAGCATGCGGCGGTATGTGCTGCAGTCGTAACTGCGGGCGTCAGGCATCAGGCGCCGGGCGTCGGGAAGAGCGAAGGAACGAAAGACAGGCACCGGGCGCCGGGCTGAAGGCATAGGGCTGAAGGCATAGGGCTGAAGGAAGAAGAGCGTTTTTTGCCATGAGCCATGAGCCCTGTGCCTTACGCCCTCCGAAGGAGATTCTCATGCTGACCAAGGGGAAAAAAGACGTGGAAATCAAAGCCTTTCTGGGGGAGGGGACCGAGTTCGAGGGAAAGCTGATCTTCACCGGCGCCGTGAGGCTCGACGGCAAGTTCAAGGGCGAGATCCTCGGCAAGGGCACCCTCGTGGTGGGGCAGGGGGGCCGCATCGAGGCCGACATCCAGGTGGACAGCCTGATGATCGGGGGCGATGTCCGCGGGACCGTGGAGGTCCGGGAACGGATGGAGATCGACTCGACGGGCAGGCTCACCGGCAACGTCAAGACGGGAGTTTTCGTCGTTCACGAGGGCGGCCTCTTCGAGGGCAACTGCCAGATGGCCAGGGGAGGCGCAGCCCCGAAAGCCGAATAGCCCCCCTTTTCCCTGCATCGCCGCACCGGTTTCCCCCGGGACGTGAGCGGCCGCGGGGGGCCGTCCCGAGCCGTCAAAGTGCCCTGCATTCAAGGGAAAAAAAGCTTGACAATTTTGAACGTTTGTGGTTAGAAGACCGCGGTTTTGACAGGACGGAGCAAAGGGACGTTTCATGAAAAGCGCCAATCATTTCAATGAGTTGTCAGTAAATTTGCTCCGGGTTGCCGTCAAGGATGCAAAACGGCTGTTTTCCGTTACGAACCGGGCGAATGGATAAGTTCCCTCGGTTTTTTTATGCCTGCTCGATGGAGCGAGAGAGAGGGGTAGGTAGATGGTCGATATCGATTCCACCTTGTTCATCCAGCTGGTGCTGTTTCTCCTTCTGATCTGGATTCTCAATCAAGTGCTCTACAAGCCGCTGCTGCGCATCATGGACCGCAGGAAGGAAATCCTGGACAAGGCCCAGGAAGAGGTGAAGAACGTCCAGGAGACGATCGACCGGCGCGTGGCCGAGTACGAGGAGAAGATCCGGGCCGCCAAGATGGAGGCCATGGGGCAGAAGGGGGATCTCGCCAAGGAGGGCGCCGAGGCCGCCAAGGTGATCACCGACAAGGCGAAGGCCGAGATCGCCGGGATGATGGGCGAGTTCCAGGCGAAACTGGAAAAGGAGCTGGCCGCGGCGAGGGAAATCCTGCGGAATCAATCGATCCGGATCTCCTCCGAAATCGCCGAAAAGGTCCTGGGAAGGAGCATCCAATGAACCGGGGAAAGAAGACGCTTTTTCTGGGCAAGTCCGAGTGGTTCAGCGTGATGACGGTCCTCGGGATCGTTCTGGTCGCCACGGTCGCCTGGGCGGCCGGCGGCGGGGAGGACCACGGCGACGCCAAGGCCCAGTTCATCGACTTCGGCTGGAGGGTGGCCAACTTCCTGGTCCTGATGGGCATTCTCTACTGGCTGATGTGGAAGAAGATCAAGACCTTCTTCGCGGGCCGGCGCGAGGGCATCAAGGCCTCCCTGGAAGAGGCCGAGCTGGTCAAGGCCGATGCGGAGAAGAAGTTCCGGGAATACGACGAGAAGCTCAAGAAGGCCGAGGAGGAGATCCAGGGCATCTCCGACATGATCCGGGCCCAGGGCGAGGAGGAGAAGAAGCGCATCATCGCCGACGCCGGCCGCGCCGCCGAGAAGATGAAGGAGGACGCCAGGGCGCGCATGGACCAGGAGCTCAAGAAGGCGAACAACGAGCTGCGGCTCGAGGCCTCCGAGCTGGCCGTGCAGATGGCCGAGGACATTCTCAAGAAGAAGGTCACGAAGGAAGACCATGAAGGCATGGTTCGCGAATATCTCGACAGGATGGTGAAGAAAAATTGATCAGCAGCGATCTGGCAAAGCGTTACGCACGGGCCTTTTTCGACATCGCTGTCGAGGAGGGCAGGATCGAGGACTACGGCCGCGAACTGGCCTCCTTCGCATCCATGGTCATGCAGAACAAGGACCTGCAGGAATTCCTCGCCAACCCCATCTTTGAGCTGAAAGCCAAGAAGGCCGTCATCGAGGAACTGCTCGGTCTCGTGAAACCCTCCGAGCGGACGGCCAACTTCCTGCGGCTGCTCGTGGACAAGCAGCGCATCGGGATGATCGGGGAAGTGGAGAACGCCTACCGGGAGCTCATGGACAAGGCCCTGAAGAAGGTCCGCGTGTCCGTCCGGACCGCCTACCCGCTCAGCCCCGAGCTGGAACAGACCCTCAAGCAGCGGGTGGCCGAGATGACGGGCAAGGAAGTGGAAATGACGGTCGAGGACGACACCTCGCTCATCGGGGGGCTTGTCGTGCGCGTGGGCGACACCCTGTACGACGGCAGCATCAAGGCACAACTGGGCAATATCAGGAAGCTCTTAGGAGAGGAGAGATAGGAGAATGGAACCGATCAGGGCAGAGGAAATCAGTCAGATCATCTCCAAGCAGATCAAGGAGTATGAGAAGAAGCTGGATATCAGCGAAACCGGCACGGTCCTGTCCGTCGGCGACGGCATCGCCCGCGTCTACGGCGTCCAGAACGCCATGGCCATGGAGCTCCTGGAGTTTCCCGGCGGGATCCTGGGCATGGTCCTGAACCTCGAGCGGGACAACGTCGGCGTGGCCGTTCTCGGCGACGACACCCACATCAAGGAAGGCGACATCGTCAAGCGCACGGGCCGCATCGCGGAGGTGCCCGTGGGCGACGGCCTGCTGGGCCGCGTCATCGACGGCACGGGCCGCCCGCTGGACGGCAAGGGCCCCATCGAAACGAAGGAATTCCGCCGCATCGAGATGGTCGCCCCCGGCGTCATCGCCCGCCAGCCCGTCAACCAGCCCATGTACACGGGGCTCAAGGCCATCGACGCCATGACCCCCATCGGCCGGGGCCAGCGCGAGCTGATCATCGGCGACCGCCAGATCGGCAAGACCGCCATCGGCGTCGACGCCATCATCCGCCAGAAGACGGAAGGCGTCAAGTGCATCTACGTCGCCATCGGCCAGAAGAAATCCACCGTGGCCCAGGTCGTGGAGGCCCTGCGGCGAAACGGCGCCATGGACTACACCGTCGTCGTCGCGGCCTGCGCGAGCGACCCCGCCACCCTGCAGTACATCGCCGCCTACTGCGGCTGCTCGATCGGCGAGTACTGGCGCGACAGGGGCCAGAGCGCCCTGATCATCTACGACGACCTCTCCAAGCAGGCCGTGGCCTACCGGCAGATCTCGCTGCTCCTCCGGCGGCCCCCCGGACGCGAGGCCTACCCCGGCGACATCTTCTACAACCACTCCCGGCTGCTCGAGCGCGCCGCGCGCGTGAGCGAGGAGTACGGCAAGGGGGGCTCGCTGACGGCCCTGCCCGTCATCGAGACGCAGGCCGGCGACGTGTCGGCCTACATCCCCACGAACGTCATCTCCATCACCGACGGCCAGGTCTACCTCGAGCCCAACCTCTTCTACTCGGGCGTCCGGCCCGCCATCAACGTCGGCCTCTCCGTGTCCCGCGTCGGCGGCGCCGCCCAGGTCAAGGCCATGAAGCAGGTGGCCGGCACCCTGAAGCTCGACCTCGCCCAGTACCGGGAGATGGCCGCCTTCGCCCAGTTCGGCAGCGACCTCGACAAGGCGACGCAGGCCCAGCTCGAGCGCGGCGTGCGGCTCGTGGAGCTGCTCAAGCAGCCCCAGTACAAGCCCATGTCCCTCTCCGAGGAGATCCTGGTTCTCTTCGCCGGCTCCAAGGGCTTCCTGGACAAGCTGCCCGTCGAGCGGATCAAGGAGTACGAGCCCGAGGTGCTCAATTTCGTCAAGAGCAAATACCCCGAGATCATGTCGGAGATCGAGGACAAGAAGGTCATCAGCCCCGAGCTCGAGAAGAAGATGAAGGACGCCCTCACCGAGTTCGAATCGATCTTCGTGGCGGGCTGATCGGGTCGGTTGACAGGACACCCACGCCGGGCGCAGGCGCCCGGCTCAGGCCGGTGGACGGCAACGTACGGGAAGAGAGATAGAGAATGGCCGCACTGAGAGACATCAAGCGACAGATCACCGCGGTTCAGAAGACCAAGCAGATCACGCGGGCCATGAACATGGTCGCGGCCGCGAAGCTCAAGTCCGCCCAGCTGCGGATGGAGAACTTCCGGCCCTACGCGATCAAGTTCATGGACGTGCTCAGCAGCCTTGCCCTGCGCGTGGACACGAGGGCCCACGCCCTGCTCGCCGTGAGGGACCCCCGGAGAATCCGGGTCATCCTCATGACCTCCGACCGGGGCCTCTGCGGGAGCTTCAACACGAACCTGATCAAGACCGCCGAGCAGTTCATGGCGGCCAAGCAGAAGGAAGGCAAGGAGGTGTCGCTCATCCCCGTGGGGCGCAAGGCCCGCGACTACTTCCGCAAGAAGGCGAAGATCGTCAACGCCCACGCCGACGTCTTCCGCAAGTTCGACATGAACCTCGCCATCGCCATCGGTGAGGACGCGATCCCGGCCTTTGTCGCCGAGGAGTACGACGAGCTGTACCTGATCTACAGCGAGTTCTACAACGTGGGCATCCAGAAGCCCAAGACCGTCCGGCTGCTGCCCCTGCCGTCCATCGGGGGCGAGGACGTGGAGATCGACAAGCGCATCGACTACATCTACGAGCCCTCCGACGAGGTGCTCCTCGACCAGCTGCTGCCCATGTACCTGCGCGTCCTGATCTACCGGGCGCTCCTGGAGACCTCGGCCGGCGAGAACGGCGCCCGCATGGTGGCCATGGACAACGCCACGAGCAACTGCGAAGAGATGGTCCGCACGCTGACGCTGAAGTTCAACAAGGCCCGGCAGCAGGCCATCACGATGGAGCTCATGGACATCGTGGGCGGCACCGAGGCCCTCAAGGCAGGCTGATGAACCGGCCCCCCCGAAGGGGGGCGCCCGTGAACCCCCAGAGAAGGAAAACCTCATGCACAGGAGAGAGTTATGAACATCGGAACCGTGGTACAGGTCATCGGGCCTGTTGTCGACGTGGAGTTCCCGGAGGGAAAGCTTCCCAACATCCTGACGGCCCTCACCATCACGAACAAGGCCATTGACGACACGGAGGACAACCTCGTCATCGAGGTGGCCCAGCACCTCGGCGACAACGTGGTGCGCTGCATCGCCATGGACATCACCGACGGCCTCGTGCGCGGCATGCCGGTGAAGGACACGGGCGCCCCGATCATGGTTCCCGTCGGCGAGGCGGGCCTCGGGCGCATCATCAACGTCGTCGGGCGGCCCGTGGACGGCCTGGGTCCCATCGTGACGGACAAGAAGATGCCCGTGCACCGCCCGGCCCCCTCGTTCCTCGAGCAGGACACCTCGGTCCACGTCCTCGAGACGGGCGTCAAGGTCATCGACCTGCTGGTGCCCTTCCCGCGAGGCGGCAAGATGGGCATGTTCGGCGGCGCCGGCGTCGGCAAGACCGTCGTCATGATGGAGATGATCCACAACATCGCCATGC
>CAYSDD010000050.1:0-5758 GCA_964429555.1 uncultured Syntrophaceae bacterium | reverse complement strand
CGGCAGCCTTGAACCCTCCCGGCGATCCTCCCTTTCAGGACCCCCTCCTTCGGGGACGGGGTTCAAACTGCCGGGCGTCAACGTAGCAGAAAAGGGAGCCTGCGTGCAACGGATAATCGACGGTCGGGCCGCGGGCGGCAGCGCGCCCAACTTCCGCCTGTCCGCCCGCGTCGAATTGTGGTAGAAAGGGTTTCAACCCATCGGGCCCGGTCACCCCGGCCCGTTTCCCTCATGGCACAAAACGCAGGAAAGGAGTTTCAGCGATGCAGGCTCTGTTCACACTCACACCGGCGGAATCGAAGCGGCTCATCGGGAAGGGCATCGCGGCCCTGCCCGAGGTGCAGAACGCGAAGAAGAACGGCTACCTCCTCGTGAGCCGGGGCTCCACGACGGCCTACTGCCTCGAGGAGATCCTCGGGCAGAAGGTGGACAAGGAGCGCTACCTCGCCGGCCAGACCATCCGGGGCGTGCTCTGCGTGCTCGACGCCGGGGAGCGCGCCAGGCCCATCACGCTCCACAAGGGGGAAATCCTGCCCGTCGAGCCGACCACCGTGGCGGACAAGCTGGGCCCGGGGGACATCGTCATCAAGGGCGGCAACGCGCTCGATGCCTTCGGCAACGTGGGCGTCATCATGGTCAACCCGGCCGGGGGCACCATGGGGTCGTTCTACATGGGCATGAAGGCCCGCGGCCTGGAGATCATCTACGCGGTGGGCCTCGAGAAGCTCATCCCCTCGGTGGAGGAGGCGGCGCGATACGGCGGCACGATGGTCATCGGCAAATCGATCGGCTGCAAGGCCGGCCTGGCCTGTGTCGCCGACGGTCGGCCCTTCACGGAGATCGACGCCCTGGAGGCCCTCTTCGACGTGGCGGCCGTTCACTTCGCCTCCGGCGGCTGGGGCGGGGCGGAAGGCTCAGTGACGCTCATCGTCGAGGGCCCCGACGACGAGGTAAACAAGTGCGTCGAGTTCATCGAGTCGAAGATCAAGGGCGAGCCGGCCCTGCCCGGCGTCAAGGGCCCCTGCAAGACCTGCCCGATCGGCGCCTGCAGCTTCAAGGGCAAGGACGACAAGGACCTGCCCGGCTACCTGAAGTAACCGGCGGGGGGCCGGCTTTCGCAGCCGGTCCCCTGGATGACGGGGTCAGGCCTGATTATTGATGATGATTGACGGGGATCGACCCCTCGCGAAATGCCGTCTGCAAGGCGAATCGGGCCTTTGCAGCCCCGGCTGTTTGCCGCCTTGACTTGAGCCCCGCAATCCCCTACCTTACATCCCATGGCCGACTACACGGAGAAGCCGAAGAACTGGAGAGACCTCCCGCCCGGGGAGCTGGCCGCCCTCATGAACCGCAAGAGCGAGGGGTATCTCCCGGCCCTGCTGGGCTTCACGCTCACCTCGGTGTCGAAGGACCGCGTCACGGCCCGCATGGCGGTCCAGAAACGCCACCTGGCCCCCAACGACTACCTGCACGCGGCCTCCGTCATCGCGCTGGCCGACACGGTGTGCGGCTTTGCCACCATCGTCAACCTCCCCGAGGGCTCGGGGGGATTCACCACGATCGAGCTCAAGACCAACTTCCTCGGTACCACCCGCGACGGCGCCATCCTCTGCGAGGGGAGGCCCGCCCACATCGGGCGGCGCACCATGGTCTGGGACGCCCGCGTGTGGGACGAGAAGACGGGGCGCGACATCGCCCTGTTCCGCTGCACCCAGATGATCCTGCCCGGAAAGGCGTAACCATGGCGACGTTCAATCTCGAGGAAGCCACGGTTGCCGGTGTCCGGCGGGCCCTCCGGTCCGGAGCGCTCACGGTGCGGAAGCTCGTCGGGATGTCCCTCGAGCGGATCGAGGCCTGCGACCGAAAGGGACCGAGGCTCAACGCCGTCATCACCGTCAACCCCAACGCCCTGAAGGAAGCCGCCGCGCTCGATGCCAGGTTCCGCAAAACCGGCCCCGCGGGACCGCTCCACGGCATCCCCGTCCTGCTCAAGGACAACGTCAACACGAAGGACATGCCCACGACGGGCGGATCGAGAAGTCTCGAGGGTTACGTCCCCCCCCGTGACGCCACGATCACGAAAAGGCTGCGCGACGCGGGTGCCGTCCTCCTTGCCAAGGCGAACCTGCACGAATTCGCCGTGTGGGGCGAGACGGTCAGCTCCATCCTGGGGCAGACCCTCAACCCCTACGACCTCACCCGCACCCCCGGCGGCTCGAGCGGCGGCACGGGGGCGGGCCTGGCGGCCGGTTACGCCATCCTCGGCATCGGCACGGACACGGTGAACTCCATCCGTTCCCCCGCCTCGGCCTGCAGCCTCGTGGGCATCCGCCCGACGATCGGGCTCGTGAGCCGCGACGGGATCATCCCCTACTCCCTCACGCAGGACGCCGCGGGGCCCATGGCCAGGACCGTCGCGGACGCCGCGACGATGCTCAACGCGCTTGCGGGCTACGACCCCGGCGATCCCGCCACGGCCTGGTGCATCGGGCGCGTCGAGAGGGACTACACCCGGCATCTCAGAAAGGACGGCCTGCGGGGCAAGCGCATCGGCATCCTCCGGAGCTTCTTCGGCACCCAGCCCATCCACGGGGACGTCAACGCCGTGACCCGCAGGGCGATCACGGACTGCAGGCGTCTGGGCGCCGCGATGATCGAGCTCGACACGCCGGACCTGGACTCGGGCCAAATCGTCTCCGACATCAGCGTCCACCTCTACGACCTGCGGCCCGACCTGGACTCCTACCTGGG
Source organism: uncultured Syntrophaceae bacterium (assembly GCA_964429555.1). Classification (GTDB taxonomy): domain Bacteria; phylum Desulfobacterota; class Syntrophia; order Syntrophales; family UBA2192; genus UBA2192. The sequence goes on along the minus strand of CAYSDD010000050.1, from coordinate 3,007 downwards.
CGATCCCCGGGCCAAGACGCCCGTGACGTCCCTCGAGCAGATCATCGCCTCGGGCAAATACCACCCCGGCATCGAGAAGAATATCAGGGAGGCCATGTCCCTGAAGCGAGACGCGGGCTACTTCGAGCGGCTCGCCAGGCGCGCGAAGCTCCAGGGGCGCGTCATGGCGCTCATGGCCGAGCACGCGCTCGACGCCCTCGTCTTTCCGCACCAGAAGCGGCCCGTCGTCCCCGTGGGCGACAGCCAGGTCGAGCGCAACGGCAGCCTCGGCTCCGTGACGGGCTTCCCGTCCATCGTCGTGCCCGGCGGGTTCACGAGGCCCACCGAAACGGCCGCGATCGGCGTGCCCGTGGGGATCGAGTTTCTCGGACGGCCCTGGACGGAGGGGTTGCTGATCGCCATCGCCTACGCCTACGAGCAGGGCACGAAGAACCGGCGCCCGCCGCCGACAACACCCGCCCTCGCCGGCGGGACGTGATTTCCCGGAGGGAAAGAAGAACGGCCCATGGACAGAAACGGCTACACCCTGCTGCCCAACCGCGAAGACCACCACTGCTTCGGCTGCGGCCCCGCCAACCCCCAGGGGCTGCGGATGCAGTTCTACACCAACGGAGAGACGGTGGCCTCCTGGATCACCGTGCCGCCGCACCTGTGCGGCTGGAGCAACCTGGTCCACGGCGGCATCCTCTTCACGGCCCTCGACGAGATCATGGGACGCGCCATGATCTACCGGCTCGGGCGCTTCATCCTCACCAAGTCGATCACGATCGAGTACCGCAAGCCCGTGCCGATCGGCCGGGAATTCAAAGTGGAGGGAAGGATCCTGGAGGTCCGCAGCGAGCGGGAGGCCGTAGCCGAGGGCACCATCACCAACGACGCGGGCGAGATCTGCACCCGCGCCACGGGGCTCTGGGCCACCTTCACCCCCGATGCGGCCCGCAAGCTGGGCATCGCCGACGAGGAGACCTTCCGCTGGTTCGAGCAGGTGATCGCGACGGGTCGCTGAGGGAATGCCCCGACGGGATCGTCATTCGGACTCCCTCGTCCCCATACGGCTTTCCCGGGTCGAGGCGTAGAGAAGGGCAGCCGCGCCCATGCAGGCGGCGCAGGCCAGAAAGGCGTCGCGGAACCCCTCGATGCTCAGCGCGGACCGGGGGTGCAGGGTCTCGATGAGCAGCCCCAGGCCCTGCATGAACACGCCGGCCCCGAGGATGGCGGAAAAGTTGAGAACCGTCAGGGCGGTCGCCGAGCGCTCCGGCGGCGTGAGTTCCTTCAGGTGGGCATAGGGAAGGCTCCCGGTGCCGGCGAAAAGGCCGAAGAGCGAAAAGAGGCAGGCCAGGACCCAGAGCGGCGCGCCGACGGGAACGAAGGCCATGGCGGCAAGGGTAAGCGAGTACCCCGCCAGGGCAATGACCACGATCCCTTTTCTTTTCTTGACGATGCGGTCCGACAGGAACCCGCTCGCGGGATTGCCGATCACGACCCCCAGCGTGAGAAGAAAGAGCAGGTTGCCCGCCGTCACGGGGGAGCAGCCCATCACGTCCATCAGGTAGGGCCCTCCCCAGAGACCCTGGACGGCCGCCAGGATCCCGTAGCGGATGAAGGCGGATGCGGAGATGAGCCGGACCTGGCGGTCCTGCAGGGCCAGGAGGAGCCCCCGCATCATCCCCCCGGGGACGGCGCCGCTGCCGTGCATCGCCCGGCGGCCGTTTCCCTGCCCGTCCCGCCAGGAACAGAAAAACGCCAGGACCAGCACCAGGTGGAAGAGCCCCACGAGCCCGAAGGTCGTTCGCCACCCCAGGCCCTGGGCCCACAGGACGAGAGGCGTCGTGGCGAAGACGATGCCCACGTTGCCCACGGAGACGACGATGCCGGAGAGGGTGGCGAACCGGTCGGGCGGAAACTTGAGGGAGAGGATCTTCAGGGCGCCGATGAACCCGCAGGCCATGCCGGCCCCTGTCAGCAGCCGGCCCAAGACCATGACCCCCGGCGAGTCGGCGATCGAAAAGAGGATCACCCCGGCCAGGGCGGAGCCGTAGAACGCCGTCATGACCCTCGCCGGGTCGAACCGGTCGAGCAGCAGCCCCCCGGGGATCTGGAACAGACCGTAGGCGTAGAAGAAGGCCGCCGACACGAGTCCCAGGGTGCCGACGTCCATGGGAACGTCGCGCAGGAGGTCCGGCGCCAGGACGGCGATCGCGGACCGGTAGAACATCGAAAACCCGAAGAGGACTGAAACGGAGGCAAACAGGACCCAGCGTCGACCGATTTTCAAGTCCCGCACGGCATCAGAGCGCGTCATGGAATCACCGGGCCCGGATCGGAATTTCGCCGGGGCGACGCCCCGGCGGTGGGCTCGATATCATAACCCACGGCGTCCCCTTTGTAAAAGAGCATCGTTCGACCCGGTCGGTGCTCCCCGGCATCGACCCCGGTGGAGAGAACGACCGTCCGGCTCGTCCAGGGCCTTCCAGCTCTCCCCCGGGGGGATCGTGAACGGGTCCGGATGCCTGGAAACCGTGTACTTCGTCGCCCTTCCCTGCAGCAGGTCGATCTCGTCCTGCCGCCCCTTTACTTGACCTTTGCCTGGACGGCCTCGCAGCGCTTGCGGGCCGACTGCATGAAGTGCCCGGCATGGACGATGTGGCGCTCGTGCCGGCCCCGGGCCACCTGGCCCAGCTCGTCGAAGGCCATGACCTCGAAGGCCAGATGCCTCCCGTCGACCTCCGCCAGCGTCGCCACCACGGTGAGGGTCATCCCGATGAAGGTCGCATTGAGGTAGGTCACCGAGGTCGCGGTGCCGATCGTGCAGTACTCCTCCGGCAGCATCGGGTCGATCACGCCGATGGAGGCCTCGATCATCAGCGCCGACATGGTCGGCGTGGCCACGAGCTCCGTGAGCTTGCCCCGACCGAAATCCAGGATGTCGGGCTCCGTCACGGTCTTCTGCATCGTCCTGGACAGGCCGGGCTTGAGCTGCGGCAGTGCAAACGGAAGAGGCGTTCTG
>CAYSDD010000049.1:2194-5802 GCA_964429555.1 uncultured Syntrophaceae bacterium | reverse complement strand
CGTGGCGCATCATGACGCCCTCGATGACGGCCTGGCCGCCGGCGATGTCGTCGGGCCCGGAGGGTTTCGAGTGCCCGCCGTCGGGCCCGTCCCCGCAGGAAGGCCCGGGCGCGGCGCTGTGCAGGAGGCAGCGGAAGAGGGATCGGGCGAGAACGGCGATCGTCATGGCTTCCCCGTCTTTTCGGGCTCCTTCTCACCCTTCTCGGCGGGGTCGTTCATGGATTTCTTGAAGCCGCGGATGGCCTTCCCCATGGCGCTCCCGAGCTCGGGGAGCTTGCCGGGTCCGAAGAAGACCAGCGCGATGACGACGATGATGAGCAGTTCGGGCAATCCGATGTTGGGCATGCGTGTGTTACCTCCCAGATGACGAGGGGACACCATATCACAAATCGGCCGGATTGCAACCCTCCCCGCGCGGGCCGTGAGTGCCGCCAGCGCCGGGACAGAAAGCGAGGGGCATGAAAAAACCGGAAATCAGGAGGCTCGGAGGGGCAGAAGAGCGGACGATGAGGGAAGATTTCGACGTTCCATCCCTTTGCCGTCCGAGCTTCCGCTCTTTGCGGCGGGGAATCCGAGACGGTCCCGATCCGCAGCGGGCTGCAGCCGGACCGAATCACGCCGGGACGGCTTCAGGCCGCCTGCTCGATCCGCCGATGCGGCGCCCAGCGGGAGAGGCCGACCTTCATGGCGATCAGCGCCCGCCGGAATTCCCGCAGCGTCCGTTCGCACTGAACGAGGGCCCTGCTGTAGGCCCGTTTCTGATCGTCCCGGATCGCGGGGTTGATGAGGGCAAGCTCGAGGGCCTTCTTCACCACGATGAGCTTTCCCAGTTCGCCTTCGAATCTCTCCACGTCGTCCCTCGTGAGCATCCCCCTGTGCATCGCGTTTCTCCTTAGGCCTGCCGTATGGTGATCAAGATCGGAAGCTACAGGGTATGCAGAAAGCAAGATGCGTGCCGGACATGTCGGCATCTTTTGGGTGAAATGCCGGCCCTTTGGGGTTATAATCCGTGGCCGGCATGAAGGGAGAGCCGCGGCCGTGAAAGCCATGATCCTGGAGAACATCGTGGACCTGGCACGCGAGGGCGAGCCCCTGCGGCTCGTCGATCGTCCCGAGCCCCGCCCGGGGCCGGGGGAGACCCTCGTCCGGGTGAGCGCCTGCGGGGTCTGCCACACGGAGCTCGACGAGATCGAGGGCCGCACCCCGCCGCCTCGTCTGCCCGTCATCCCGGGTCACCAGGTCGTCGGGCGCGTCGTGGAGAACGGCGCGGGGGCGAACCGCTTCAAAGCCGGGCAGCGCGTGGGGGTCGCCTGGATCTACTCGGCCTGCGGGGCCTGCCCCCATTGTCTCGGCGGCAACGAGAACCTCTGCCCCGGCTTTCGGGCCACGGGGCGCGACGCCGACGGCGGGTATGCCGAGTACATGGCCGTCCCCGAGGCCTTCGCCCACCCCGTCCCGGAGGTCTTTTCCGACGCCCAGGCCGCACCGCTTCTGTGTGCGGGGGCCGTCGGCTATCGTTCGCTGCGGCTCACGGGACTTCGCGACGGCCAGGTCCTGGGGCTCACGGGCTTCGGGGCCTCGGGGCACCTCGTCCTCAAGGCCGTACGCCACAGGTTCCCCCGGGCGGAGGTCTTCGTCTTCGCACGGAGCGAGGCCGAGAGGGCGTTTGCCCTCGAGCTGGGCGCCGCGTGGGCGGGAGACACGGCCCAGCGGCCGCCGGAGCCCTGCGACGCCGTCATCGACACGACACCCGCATGGGGGCCTGTCCTGGAGGCGCTCGCAAGCCTCAAGCCCGGGGGCAGGCTCGTGATCAATGCGATCCGGAAGGAGGACGGCGACCGGAACCGGCTCCTGCATCTGGATTACCCGGTCCACCTCTGGCTCGAAAAGGAAATCAAGAGCGTTGCCAACGTGACCCGGGCCGATGTCCGCGGGTTCCTGGAACTGGCCGCCGCGATCCCGATCCTGCCCGAGGTGCAGGAATACCCGCTCGGCGAGGCGAACCGCGCCCTGGCGGAACTCCGGGCGAGGAAGATCCGGGGCGCCAAGGTCCTGAGAATGTAAGGCGTTTTGTCAACCGTTCGAGCGGCTGAGCGTTACTGAAACCAGAAGCCCCCTGCGGCTGCCTGTCGCCGGGGGGCGGGGAGAGAAAGAGTCTGGACCACAGCGCGGCACTGAACCGTTTCCTGGCCCAGGTGGAGCGACGGGCCTTCGGGATGGCCCGGCTGTCTTGCGGCAGTCCCGACGATGCCCTCGACATCGTGCAGGACACGATGCTCAACTTTGTCCGGCTCTACGCAGGCCGGCCCGAAGGGGAGTGGAACGTCCTGTTCTACAAGATCCTGCACAGCCGGATCACCGACTGGTACCGGCGCGCGGCCGTCCGGCGGCGTTTCCACGACTGGTTCGGCAAGCCCCGCGACGGCGAGACCGACGAGGAAGACCCGATGGCCCGGGTGGCCGACACGGCGTCGCCCGACCCCGCCGAAGGGGTCATGAGGCAGGAGTTCACCGGGGCGCTCCAGTCTGCCCTGATGAAGCTGCCCCTGCGGCAGCAGCAGGCCTTCGTCCTTCGCGCCTGGGAGGGCCTCGACACGGCCCAGACCGCCGAGGCCATGGGGTGCTCGGAAGGCAGCGTCAAGACACACTATTCCCGGGCGGTGCACGCCCTGCAGAGCAAGCTGGAGGAATTCCATCCATGAACGGCCATCACAGCGAAAAGGAAGCCCGGTTCCTCGAGAAGGCCAGGCAGGCCCTTATCGCTTCCGAGGACCGGCTCGACGCCGCGACCCTGTCGCGGCTGCGCGATGCCCGCGCGAAGGCCGTCGAGGCGGCGGAAGGGCGCGACCGGGGGTTCTTCCGGATCCCGAACTGGATGCGCGTCGGGGCCTTCGCCACGGCCGCCGCGGCGGTGATGGTCCTTGCGGTCTGGGTGGATCCGCCGAGGCAGGAGCTGCCCGTGAAGAGCCCGGACGAGTTCGAGATCGTCCTGAACGCGGACAACTTCGATCTCTACGAAGACATGGAGTTCTACGAGTGGCTCGCGGAGGCCGGCAACGGCGGCAGCAGCACGTAGCGCGCCGGGGGGGGAAACGCCCGAGCCGGTCACGGCGGCGGGAAGAACCGGTTGCACGGATGCAGGACATGACGAGACGGATCGCAGCACTGGCAGCGGCGTTTGTTTTGCTTCTCGCGGGCAGCGCCTGGGCGCAGTCCGGCGGCACCGCGTGGGACCGCCTGACCCCCGAGGAGCAGAAGACGCTCAAGCCCTTCCAGGATCGCTGGAACAGCATGAGCCCGGAGCGGCAGGAGCGCCTCCGCAGGGGGGCCGAACGCTGGCAGCGCATGACCCCGGCCGAGCGGGAACAGGCAAACCGGCGATACCAGAATTGGCGCGAGCTCCCGCCCGAGCGCAGGGAGACGATCCGCCGGGGATACGAGGACTTCAGGAAACTGCCGCCGGACGAGCAGCAGAGGCTCCGCGAACGCTCGCAGTGGTACCGCCAGCTGCCCCCGGAACAGCGGGAGTCGCTCCGCGAAAAGTACCGTCAGCTGCCCCCGGAACAGCGGGACTCGCTCCGCGAGAGGTATCGACAGCGCTCCGTGGA
>CAYSDD010000049.1:0-2094 GCA_964429555.1 uncultured Syntrophaceae bacterium | reverse complement strand
CAGCACCGACGCGAAGGATTCGCTGCCATGAAGATCCGCGTGGAGACCTACGACGGGTACCGGGCCGGCGAGCGGCCCCTGCGGTTCCGCCTCGGCGAGAAGCGCCGCGAGGTCGTGGAGATCCTCGACCGCTGGTTCGGCGAGGACCACGATTACTTCAAGATCCTCGCCGACGACGGCGGGGTCTACGTGCTGCGCTGCGGACGCGGCGAGGGCGGCTGGGAGCTCACCCAGTACCGTGCCGCCGGGGCGGAGGCCGTCGAGGATGCGACGGCCGAGAAGCCCCCCCGGGGGCCGTTGAACTAGAGGCATGACCATGGCGAGAGGCGAGGGGAGTCGCACGAAGAGAGCCGCCCGAGGCCGGGCCGCCGCGGGCCCGAGCCCCGCCGTGGCCGAGTCGCGGCTGCGCGCCATGATCGACGCCTTCGACGGCTATATCTACATCTGCTCCCGGGACTACCGCGTCGAGTACATGAACGAGCGGCTCATCGAGCGCACGGGCTACGACGGGACGGGGCAGCCCTGCTACCGGGTGCTCCACGGCCGCGACGAGGTCTGCCCCTGGTGCATCAACGAGCGCGTCTTCGCCGGCGAGACCGTGCACTGGGAGATCCAGAGCCCGAAGGACAGGCGGTGGTACGCCGTCGTGAACACGCCCGTCTCCAACCCCGACGGCACCCTCTCCAAGCAGGCCCTCATCCGGGACATCACCGACGCCAAACGAACCGAGAGCGATCTCAAGCATGCCCTGGACCGGCTCGAGCACGAGGTGGAGATCCGGACGGCGGAGCTCCGGATGAAGAACCGCCAGCTCGAGGAGGAGATCGCCGACCGCAAGCGGGCCGAAGAGGCCCTGGCGGCCTCCGAGGAGCGGTACCGCAGCGTCATCGACAACGTCGGCATCGGCATCTCGCTGATCAGCCCCGACATGGAGATCCTCGCGCTGAACCGCCAGATGCGGGCCTGGTTCCCCGGCATCGACGTCGCGCAGAAACCCGTGTGCCACCGGGCGTTCAACGACCCGCCCCTCGACGCGGTCTGCCCCTGGTGCCCGACGGTGAAGACGCTGCGGGACGGGCAGGTGCACGAATCGGTCACCGAGACGCCCGCGGCCGGCGGGGTGCGGCATTACCGCATCGTCTCGTCGCCCGTCCTGGACCGCGAGGGCCGCGTCACGGCGGCCATCGAGATGGTCGACGACATCACGGACCGCCTCCGGGCCCAGCGGGACGTCACGGACTCGGAGGCCCATTACCGGGCGATCTTCCAGACGACGGGCACCGCCACGATGATCATCGAGGAGGACATGACCATCTCGATGGTGAACGACCAGTTCGAGAAGGAGTCGGGCTACTCCAAGGCCGAGGTCGAAGGCCGGATGCGCTGGACCGAGTTCATGCACGAGGACGACGTGGAGCAGATGAAGGTCTATCACCAGCAGCGCCGCGTCGACCCGGATCTCCCTCCCCGCAACTACGAAATCCGGGTGCGGGACCGCGACGGCCGCGTGCGGAACGTCTCCGCGACGGTCTCGCTCATCCCGGGAACGAAAAAGAGCGTCGCCTCCCTCATGGACATCACCGTGCGCAAGGAGGCCGAGGAGAGGCTCAGGGAGTCGGAGCGCTTCCTTGCCGACGTGATCAATTTCCTGCCCGACGCCACCTTCGTCATCGATGCCGGCGGCACGGTGATCGCCTGGAACCGGGCGATCGAGGAGATGACGGGGGTGCCGGCCAAGGAGATGATCGGCAAGGGCGACTACGAGTACGCGCTGCCCTTTTACGGCGAGCGCAGGCCCATCCTCATCGACCTGGCGCTGAAGCCCGACAGCCGCTACGAGGGGACGTACGTCTCGACCGAGCGCCACGACACGGTTCTCGTGGGGGAGGCCTACATGCCGGCCCTCAAGGGCGGGCAGCGGTACCTGCACGGCACCGCGAGCATCCTGCGGGACTCGGCCGGGCGGGTCGTCGGGGCGATCGAGTCGATCCGCGACATCACCGAGAGGCGCAGGATGGAGGAGGCCCTGCGGGCGCGCGAGGAGGAGCTGGAGCACAAATCCCGCAACCTCGAGGAGATGAACACGGCGCTCCG
>CAYSDD010000048.1:0-5862 GCA_964429555.1 uncultured Syntrophaceae bacterium | reverse complement strand
TGCTGTGCAACGAGTCGAGCCTCTACGAGGACGAGGGGGTCTGGCGGGTCAACGGTGACCCGACCGAGGGGGCCCTGATCGTGTCGGCCATGAAGGCGGGACTGGAGCCCGAACAGGAAAGGCGCCGGTACCCGCAGATCGGCATCGTCCCCTTCGAGTCCGATCGGGGCTACATGGCGACCCTGCACCGCTACGGGGACGAGAAGTACATCTTCGTCAAGGGCGCGGTCGAGAAGGTCCTCGAGCTCTGCGTGACCTGCATGGAGCGCGACGGCCTGCGCACGGAGGAGATCCTGAAAATTTCGGACCGTTTCGCCTCCGAGGGGATGCGCGTGCTGGCGATGGCCTACAAGCAGGCCCCCGACGAGCTGGCCGAGCTGCGGCACGAGGACGTGGAGCACGACCTGACCCTGGCCGGCATCCAGGCCATGATCGACCCGCCGCGCGAGGAGGCGGTGCAGGCCGTGCGCGACTGCCGTCGGGCCGGCATCCGGGTCGTCATGATCACGGGGGACCACCCGACGACGGCCCTGGCGATCGCGGGGATGGTCGGGATCGACACGGCGGGCCAGCGGGTCGTCACGGGCCGCGAGATCGAGCAGATGGCCGACGAGGACCTCTTCTACCGGGTGAAAACGGTTTCCGTCTATGCGCGGGTCGCCCCCCACCACAAGCTGCGGATCGTCCGGCAACTGATGGACCACGGGGAAATCGTGGCCGTCACGGGCGACGGCGTCAACGACGCGCCGGCCCTGCGTGCCGCCCATCTGGGGGTTGCCATGGGCCGCAAGGGGACGGACGTGGCGAAGGAGGCCTCGGACATGGTCGTCACCGACGACAACTTCGCGGCCATCTTCCATGCCGTGCGGGAGGGCCGCGTCGTCTTCGACAACATCCGCAAGGTCGTTTTTTTCCTCATCCCCACCGGCGTGGCCGCCATCGGCTCGATCCTCGGGTGCGTCCTGCTGGGCATCCCCATCCCCTACACGGCATCGCAGCTGCTCTGGATCAATCTCGTGACCAACGGGTTCCAGGTCATCGCGCTGACCTTCGAGCCGGGGGACCGGGATGTGGTCCGGCGGCCCCCCCTGGACCCGTCCGAGGGCATCATGTCGAAGCTGCTCACCCAGCGCACCGTCATCGTGGGCCTGCTCATCTCGCTCGGGGTCGTCATCCAGTTCTCCTGGGCGCTCCATGCCGGGATGCCGCTCGAGAAGGCGCGGACCATCGCCATGACCACCATGGTCTTCTTCCAGTTCTTCCAGGCCTGGAACAGCCGGTCGGAGACGAGGTCCATCTTCCGGATCGGGTTTTTCACCAACCCCTACCTGGCCTACGGTCTTGCGGCATCCCTGATGGCGCACGTCGCGGCGATCTACGCACCGCCCTTCCAGTGGCTGCTGTCCACGGAGCCCATCGCGGGAGCCGAGTGGCTGCAGATCGTGGCGATTTCCCTGTCGGTCATTGCCGTCGTGGAGCTCGACAAGCGGCTCCGGCGGACGAAAGGGGGCGAGGCCGCATGAAACGATGTCACGCATGCGCCGGGGAGATCCGGATCGACCGGACGGTGGGACGGCAGGAGACGTGCCCGCACTGCGGGGCGGACGTGCACGTCTGTCTCAACTGCAGCTTTTACAGCCCCGGGGCCTACAACGACTGCCGCGAGCCGCAGGCCGAGCGCGTCGTCGAAAAGGGCCGGGCCAATTTCTGCGATTTCTTCGTGTTCATCGACGATGCGGCCCGGAAAGGGCAGGCCGCGAAGAAGGAAGACGCCCGCAGCCGCCTCGAGGAGCTGTTCAAGAAGTCTTCCTGAGAAACGCCGTCTTCGGAGGCCCTCCGCATGTAAGGCGCTGGCTGCGGATCTACGACAAACTTCGTATTTTCAAAATCATCCTTGACATCGGGCGGCGGCTGTCTAAGCTGTATGCATTCTAACGGCAGCCTGCGGCTGCCTATCGGATACCTCGACGTCGGGCCGGGGAGGGGAAGCCCGAGAGTCGGGGGTCAAAACCGCCGGTGACCCGGCGGATCTCCCTCCTTCGCATTCCCCTCAAGAGAACGGACGGTTTCGAAACCGCACCGCTGAACCGGTTCATTTCGTGTAGGGCCGGGCGGTGATGTTTGCGCGCTGCCCTGCGCGTCGAGCCTGTCTCGCGGTGACGCGCCCGGGATCGGCATCACGAAACGAGACCGAAGGAGGGAGAGAGATGAGCCGGGTCGTTGTTGTCTTGATCATTTTGCTGCAGCTGGGGCTTGCCGCCCTTGCTGAGAGCGAGGCCGCCGTCATCGGTTTCGAGGACCTTGCAGACTCGACGCTGGTTGCGGATCAATATCGGGTGTTCGGGCCGGTCTTTTCCTCGGGCGTCGTGGCGGAGTCCGGCATCTCTCTTTTCGAGCTTGAGTATCCGCCCTTCGAAGGCGACAAGGCACTGCTCGTCGACACCGGGCTGCTCGAGCTTCGGTTCGACACGCCGGCCACCTGCGTCGGCGCGTATGTCACCTATGTATCTCCCATGCGGGTCGTCTTCTACGACTCATCCGGGGAGCCTGTCGAGACCCTCTCTTCCCGGTTTTCCTCCAATCTCGCCCTTTCCGGGGACCTCGGTTCCAACCCTAACGAGTACTTCGGCCTCGAGCACGCGCCCGGCCTGTCGCGGGTTGTGTTCAGGCTGTATCCAGATGGCGGCGCGTTTGTCGTGGACGAGATTTCGGTTGTGACGGTGGACGAGCCCCCAATAGGGGCCGGACTGTTACTTGGGATCCTGGGTATCGGTCTGTTGGTTGCGGTGCGCAGCCCTCGCAGTTCGCGAAGCTGAAAGGAGGAGAACGATGAAGAGTTCTTTCACGGCAGTGCGTCGGTTGGGCATCTTTGCATGCGCGATGGTTGCCGGGTTGGCCGCCCTGCCGACCGGGGAGGCCCGGGCGGCGCAGGCCCTGAATTATCCCACCCTGACCCCCCCTGTCGTGTACGCGGGAGTTGCGGCGCAGGTTCGCGTCTGTATCCGTGCGGAGTACGATCCGGCGCTGGTCGCGTCGAGCGTCAACCTGCTCAGGGTCCGGCCGGACGGGGGTAAGACGGTCGTCTCGCGGATGTATGACGACGGGTCCCACGGGGATATCCATGCGAACGACGGCACGTTCACGGTTCTCCTGGAAGTGGCGGAGCCGAACCCTGCGGTCCTGACGTTCCAGGTGTCGGCGGGCTACAGGGGTCAGGCGCGTCGCGTCCTCTCGGATGTGTTCAGTCTGGAGGTGCACGCCGTGCCGAATTTCGAGGAGATCTGGAACGGCTTCGTGGATCGCCTCGTCAACCGGGACCTCGATGGGGCGATGGAATACATGACCGAATCCGCTAGGCGACAGTATCGAATCGTGTTCGAAAAAGTGGGCTTGGATATCGTTTCAAAGGATTTTTCTTCAGCACGGAATATGAAACTCAAGGAGATGAGACCCAGCCGGGCAACTTACATGTTCACCGCAATGATTGATGGCCAAGATCAGGAGGGCGAAGTCGTTTTTTTATCGGTTGGTACAAATAATGATCGCTGGCTCATTCACGCTGTCGGATTCTAGGGTGCCTGCCATGAAAGCGAAAAAAATGTTTCTTTCTCTTCTGATGATTTCTGTTCCGTTTTCATTTTTGATTCTGCAATCTGCGTTAGCTTGGGAGACGGGCACACATGAGTCCATGAATCTCCGAGCGATCCAGGTGCGGGACATCGGAGAGTGGCAACTCAGCCGGATGTACCCCTTTCAGCTTGGCTGGTTCCTGAGGGAACTCGGGTTCGACATGGACGGCTACGGCGAGGGATGGAACGCGTTCGTCAAGCCCGAGATGGTGGAGCGCTGGGTCAAGAAGGGCGGTGTTTCCGAGGATGCAAGCCTACGGTTTCTCAATCATTTTCACGATCCCCTTCAGCCGTGGGATCAAGGGGGTCTTCGAGTTGTCGATACTCCCCTTTTCCCGTCTTCCGTCGTCTGGGCACAACTGGACCGGGGCACCCAGGGCGGGGGGGCCAACTCCTGGCACGACGCCCGGGAGTATTACTACAGGGCCCTCACGGACGCGAACCCGGCGTCCAGGCTGCTGTGGTTTGAAAAGACCTTCCGGGCGCTGGGGCAGATCATGCACTTGGTGGAAGACGCGGCCGTTCCGGAGCACGTGCGAAACGACCTATGGCACGGGCCGAAAGCCCTTCTGGCCATGCGCGACACATTCGAACAATGGACGGATGAGCATCTGGCTGCTTTCGCCGATTTGCCCATACCGACCTTCAGTGATCGAGACCTGCAGCAAATCTTCGGTGAGCCCGGGGACCCGCAGGCCCCTGTGCCGATTTCCCGGCTTGTCGACATGAATCTGGTTCGACGCGGCGACAGGCCCGGGATTACGGGGACGACCCTCGCCGGTATCGCGGAATACACCAACACGAACTTTCTCAGCGACTCTACAACGTATGAAATATACGAGCATCCATCTCTGGACAGTACGGAGCCGATCGAGGAAGAGAATTACCGTCGTAAAGTGCGGAACGGAGAAACCGTGGAGCATTTTGTTGCAGTTCATCGATACAGGGGCCATGAGCGATACACATTGGACCCCGCATGCTATCACGACTACGCAAGCCTGCTGGTTCCGAAGGCCATCGCCTATGCCTCGCTGATTCCCTACTATTTCTTTCGACCCATCGGGTTCCGGCAGTCGATTCATTGCGCCTGTGACGATTACAGGTGTTTCGCGACGGGGGAAGGGGTTCTTTACGTGTACAACCCGACATCCGAACCGATCCGGGGCGGGCAGCTGGAAGTGTACACAGGGAAAGAGCAACGCCGTCTCGTCATGACGATCCCGATTGGGTACCTGCCGCCGTGCTCCCCGCAGGACGCAAATCCCCACTGCGCACCGTTCCTGTCGATCGGGATTGGGGACGGCTCGGAGTTTTGGGGTGAGGATGTTATCGCGGTGTTTCGCGGCACTCTGGGGCAGGAGGGGGGGGCTGTCCTGTTGGGTCATCAGTATACCGGCTGCACGAACTGACGCAAGAGAGACATGTCAAGCGCCCTTGGATGTTCGGCAGAGCGCCGGCAGCCACGGATCGGCACAGCGCCGGATGGCGAAGGTCGCAGGGTGGAATCACGCCTGCGTCTCTTGCAGTTTCCCGAGCTCCTCGGCGAAGACGTCGTAGGTGGGCTTTCCGAAGAGCACGAAGCGTACCTGCTCGATCTCCGGGTGCTCCTTCAGGTAATCGGCGGCGGTCTCGAGGGCGATGCGGGCGGCCTCGTTGAGCGGGTAGCCGTAGGCGCCCGTGCTGATGGCCGGGAAGGACACGCTCTTCAATCCCTTCCTCGAGGCGAGCTTGAGGCTCTCGAGGTAGGCGCTTTTCAGCAGCCCCGCCTCGTTCCGGGACCCCCCGCTCCACACGGGCCCCACGGTGTGGATGACGTATCGGGCCTTGAGGTTCCCTCCCGTCGTGATCACCGCCCGGCCCGTGGGGCAGTGCCCGATGGCCCGGCACTGCTGCATGATGGCCGGCCCCCCGGCCCGGTGAATCGCCCCGTCCACGCCCCCGCCGCCTCGCAGACCCGAGTTGGCCGCGTTGACGATGGCGTCGGTTGCCTCCTTCGTGATATCCCCCTCGACGATCGACAGCGTGGACGTCCCGATTTTGATCGTCATCCGTGAACCTCCTTTCCGAGTGCTGACACGATGTTCATGGAAGGTGTCAGGCTGCAGACGGCAGGTAACAGGCGGATGAAATCCTGATACCTGTCACCTGTCACCTGTCACCTTGACGGGGTACCCCTCCCCGTACACCAGCATCCGGTAGGTCTTCTCGATGCGGTCCCAGTTCTCCTCGCGGT
>CAYSDD010000047.1:0-5888 GCA_964429555.1 uncultured Syntrophaceae bacterium | reverse complement strand
TCGTCTCCCAGGTGATCAACGGGATCCTCCTGCCCTTCGTCCTCATCTTCATCCTCCTGCTCGTCAACAACGGGGAGCTGATGGGCGGCCACGTCAACGGGCGTCTCTACAACGGGTTTTCCTGGCTGACCGTGCTGGTCCTGATCGCTCTGAGCCTGGTGCTGCTGGTCATGACCGTCCGGGAAATGTTCGCGGGCTGACGGGCGGGGCAGACGCCCGCGGAGGCGCTCAGGCGGGGCGGAGGAGATCGCCGCATCGACCGACGGATTGTGCATCTCCGGCGAAGACGGACCGCATGTCCTTCCGGATGTTCTTGACGAGCCCGGACAGAACCTTCCTGGGCCCGATCTCCAGGATCGTGTCGATGCCCATCCGGGCCATCCCTTCGATCGTTTCCTGCCAGCGGACCGGCGAGACGATCTGCCTGGCCAGAAGCGCCGCCGCATTGCCCTCGTCGTACAGGACGCCGGGGTCGCAGTTCGGCATGACAGGGTGCTTGAAGGGGCGGAAGACCGCCTTGGCCAGATCCCCTCGAAACCCTTCGGCGGCTTGCGCCAGCAGGCGGCAATGGCACGGTGCGCTGATCGGCAGGCGAGCGACCAGCCTCGCCCCGACTCCCCTCGCCCGTTCCATGAGCCTCTCGACGGCGCGGGCATGACCGGAAACGACGGCCTGGTTCGGCGCATTGATGTTGGCCACATCGACGGGCTCGCCGTCCCTCGAGCATTCGAGAGCCAGGGCGTTCACCTGCCCGAGGGACAGGCCGACGACGGCGGCCATGGCGCCGACACCCTGCGGGACGGCCTCCTCGTGGCGCCGCGCCCGCGAGCGGACGAGCGTCAGGACCCCCTCGAGGTCGAGGCCGCCGGCGGCGTAGATGGCGCTGTACTCGCCGAGGCTGTGCCCCGCCATCGCCGCGGGCTCCAGGGCGACCCTCCTGCGGATGGATTCGTAGGCCGCGATCTCGAAGACGAGAACGGCAATCTGCGTGTTCACGGTCCGGTCGAGGCGTTCCTGCGGGCCGCTGAGGCACAGCGACAGGATGTCCTCGCCCAGGATGTCGCCGGCCCGTTCGAAGACGGCCCGGAACGCGGCGTCCTCGGCGCAGAGATCCGCCCCCATGCCCACGAACTGGGACCCCTGGCCCGGGAAGACGAGACCGAGTTTGCCCATCTTGCTCCTCCTTTGCGACCGGGATTGTCTCCGGTCGGCGGGGCGGCACGCAAGGCCTCCTGCGTTGGATGGCGAAATCTGGAAATTACGAAGAGCGGAAGATCGGCGTGGATGACGGATGTTCTTTTATTGTCCGCTCTTCCTCGCTGCAACGCTTCCGATCTTCGCGAGCGCAACGCCCTCCGATGAGCGCAACGCGATCAGCAAAACAGACCTCCCTGCCGTGTCCATCAGCCCTCCATCACATAGGTGCCCGGCGCCCTCTCCAGGGGAGGGTGCCTCGGGGACCCGAGCGCGGGCGGCGCCCCGGGGGAAGAGCTTCGGACGCTCAGCCACTCGGTCCAGTCGTCCCACCAGGAACCGCGCCGCTCTTCCTGGCGGCCGAGCCATCGATCCGAATCCGTCTCGCCCCTGGCCTCGCCGGCCCAGAACTTCCTCCTCGAGGTCTCCGAGGGCGGGTTCACGATGCCCGTGATGTGCCCCTCGCTGGACAGGACATAGCGGACGGGGCTCCGCACCTTGTCGCAGACCTTGAAGGTGCTCTTCCAGGGGCAGATGTGGTCGAGCTGCGTCCCGACGGCATAGAGGGGCTGCGTGATCCGTTCCAGGTCGATGGGCCTCCCCCCGAGGTGCAGGGCGTCCCTGCCCACGAGCCTGTTGTTCAGGTAGAACTCGCGCAGGTAGAAGGAGCCCATCGCCGCCGGCAGGCGCGTGCTGTCGCTGTTCCAGAACAGCAGGTCCGACTTGGGCGGCGGCAGGCCGTACAGCAGGCTGTTCGTGAAGTTCCGCCAGATCAGGCTGTCCGATCCGAGGAGGCGGAAGGCCAGCTCGATCCATTTCTCGCTCAGGACCCCCCGGGCCTCCATCGCCGCCTCGAGCCATTCGACGGATTTTTGCGTCACGAAGAACCCGATGTCGCCCGGCTCGGAGAAGTCCACAAGGGTCGAGAACAGGCTCCAGTCGGCCACGGGGAAGGGCTGTGCCGTTCGGGGCGGCTCCCGGTTGAGCCAGGCCATCAGGGCCGCGAGGGCCGTCCCCCCGATGCAGTACCCCGCCGCGTGGACCGGTGCGCCGCGGCAGACGGCGCTTGCGATTCGGATCGCCTGCAGGGCGCCGCGGAGCATGTAGTCGTCGAAGGTGACGCTGCGCATCGAGGGGTCGGGGTTCTTCCAGCTGATGATGAAAACGGTGAACCCCCTGTCGCGCAGGTAGCTGACGAAGCTGGCGGGCGGGGTGAGATCGAAGATGTAGAACTTGTTGATCCAGGGCTGGATGAAGACGACGGGGACGGGGTAGGTCGCCTCCGTCGCGGGCTCGTACTGGATCAGCTCCATCAGGTCGTTGCGGAAGATGACGGCGCCGGGGGTCGCGGCGACATCGCGGCCGACCCGGAAGGCCCGGGTGTCGGCCATCCGCATCAGGGGGTGACCCTCGAGGAGGTCCTCCGCGAAGGACCGCAGCCCGCGGGCGAGGCTCTCCCCGTTGGAGTCCATGCACCTCTTGACGGCGGCGAAATTCGTCCAGAAATAATTCGAGGGCGCAAGGCCGTTGAGGAACAGCCGGGTCCAGAAGAGCATCCGTTCCCGCTGCCTGCCCTCCAGGCCCGGCGACTGCACGATCAAATCCCGGACCCAGGTCTGGCAGATCGCATGGTGCCGGCGCGCCAGCTGCCCCGCCCATTTCAGCGACTCGAGAACATCGGGCGTCCGGGTCTCTCCGCCCGCCTCGGGGTTGCCGGGACCGATCCAGGTTCGCATCGCCTCCAGGGTCGCCTCCTGGAGCTGCAGGGCCAGCTCCGCCTGCCTGCGCGCCAGCTCCAGCGGCCGCTCCCGCCAGCACCGCTGCACGTCCTGCAGCGCGGAGAGAATGTCGAAGGGGTCCATGGCTTCGGCCTCCGCAAGGGCAGAATCAGTTGTTCTTGACGAATCGCCCGATGTACTCGATCAGCTCCCCCAGGGTCATGTCCTCGGACAGCATGTCCAGGGACACCTTCAGGGGGAACCGCTCCTCGAGGAACACCTGCAGGTTGACGGCCGCCATGGAATCGTAGTCGGGGATGTCGCCCAGGCGCATCCGGGGCGTGATCGGGACCGTTCCGACATCGGGGAACAGCTCCACGATGCCGCTCTGGATGGTGGCAAGAATCGTCTCGTTCATCTCTTCTCCTCTCTTTCTGCGGGATGGTCAGATGCGGATCAGGTTTGCCCCCCAGGAGAGCCCTCCCCCGAAGGCCGCGACGACGGCGAGATCCCCCGGTGCCAGTTCTTCCCGGCAGAGGGCCTCGTCCAGCGCGATGAGCACCGACGCGCTGGCCGTGTTGCCGTAGCGGTCGAGGTTGACGAAGAACCTCTCCCGCGGGATGCCGAGCTGATCGGCGATGCCGTAGAGAATGTGGATGTTGGCCTGGTGGCAGATGAAGCGCTTCACCTCCTCCGGCGCCACGCCGGCTTCCTCGAGAAGCCGGCGGATGACCTTCGGCCCCTTGTCCATGGTGAAGGCGAAGACCTCCTCGCCCTTCATCCGGAAGAAGGCCGAGCGCGGGCCGGGCATTTTCCCGAAGGGCAGCATCGTGCCTCCCCCGGGGACGCAGATCGTGTCGCTCCGGCTGCCGTCGGTGCCGAGGCAGGAGTGCAGGACCCCCCGCGGGCAGCCGCTTGCCGACTGGAACAGGACGGCGCCCGCCCCGTCCCCGAAAAAGGGGTACGTCGCGAAGTCCCTGGGGCTGAGGATCCTGGAATACATCTCGGCGGCGACGAACAGGATCGTCTGGAATGAACCCGACCGGATGAGGGCATCGACGACGGCGATGCCGTAGGAGCCGCCGGAGCAGACGGAATTGATGTCGAAGGCGAAGGCGTTTCGGGCGCCCAGCAGGTGCTGGACACGGGTTGCCGTGGCCGGCTGCATCCGGTCCGGCGAGGAGGTGGAGAGGACAATCCCCTCCAGGTTCTCGGGCGGAAAATCGATTTTCCCGAGGCAGGCGCGGGCGGCGGCGAAGGCGAGGTCGGACGTGCATTGATCCTCGGCCGCGTGCCTGCGGGTCTGCACGCCCGTTTTCTCCGCGATCAGCCGGCGCGCCTCGGACGAAAACTGGGTGAGGTCCTCGTTTGGAATGATCCTGTCGGGAAGGAAACTGCCTGTGGAAAGGATGTGGGCCCGTCGCATCTCCGTGTCCTCCGAGATGTCGGCTTACATGTTCGTCCTCCCGTTGCCTGGATTTGCTTTTTCGTTCCGTTCGGCCTCACGGCCGTAAAGTCAACAAAATGATGCAACTCTCGTGCCTTCCGCCGCTTCCTCGGGCGAAGGCGGCCCCCGGCCGTCAATCGAGAGGCCTTTCCGTCCAGAACTCGTACTGCTCGCCCCGGTCGTTGATCAGGATCGACGTCACCTCGCCGAACCTGAGCCTGACGCGCTTTCCCTCGAATTCGTAGCCCCAGGGGCACCAGCCCCTCTTGGCATCGAGGAGCCATCGGCGCCCGTCGGCACGCTCGACGATCAACTCCCCCGTGTGGAGGTCTTCGACCAGGAGGGCCTCCTCGAGGGCCCCTGCATCGTTCATGGGCGCATTCCTCGCGCGGATTTCCGTTGACGGCCCGACGGCCTTCCGTTACATGGGGAGACAAAGGGGGTCATGATGAAGCCCGACAGCGACAGGACCTGCGAGCGCTGCATCTTCCACAGTCCACGGACCGAGGCCGAGCCGGAGAGGTGCTGGCGGTTCGCCCGCTTCGTCGAGCACGTCCTCAGCGATGCCACGAGGGACTGCGAGTACTTCACGCCCGCGGCTCGATAAGCGCCGCGAGGCGACGGGGGAGGCGTCCGCCCGAGGGATTGCCTGCATGGCCCCGTCCATCCCGTGCCGCGGTCACCGAAAGACCTCGATGAACCCCACGTAGGCGACCGACGCCTCCTGCGTGTTGTCCGAATCGTTCATGATCCCGAGGGTCGCCCTGGCCGGCGGGTCGGTCCCGAAGGCCCTGCGGTAGTCGTCGAGAATGTTGCGCTCCTCCACGATCCACCGCCCGAGGTTCTTCTTCCCTTTCTGCAGGACGATCATCTTCGCGTTCGACGCGTAGGGGTTCGTGAGGATGCCCCCCTCGTCCTCCCGGCTGGCCCAGATGTAGTTGAGCGCGCTGTGCGGCGGGTATTCCCCGTAGAGGGCCTTGGCCAGGCCGTATTTCGCCCTGTCGAAGGCCGAGGCCGTCGACGGGTCGTATTCGAACAGCACGTAGATCCTCAGGGGGTAATCGTCCCCTTCCTTGACGCGGGCATTGCCCTTTTCGTAGACGTTCTCGACCTTCCATTTCCAGCGCAGGCGGGGGTAGTCGTAAACGCTGAAGGGGCTCCGGTAGACGATGGCCGAGGCCGAGGCCCGGCTCTCGGCCCGGAGCACCGACTCCCGCTCCTGGTGCTCGATGCTGTAGCGGGTGTGCTCCTGGATCTTCGGGAACGTCACGGGGCGCCAGGCGGCCAGGTCGTTGAATTCCTCCCGCAGCAGGATCCCTGCCTGCGCGGCCGCAAGGGCCGGCAGAAGCGCGAGGCCGGCCAGGACCAGGATCGCCCCTGCGGTACGGTTCATCGGTCGTGCGCGTCTTTTCCCGGCTGCATCCATGCCGGGCCTCAGAATTCCTTGCCGAAGTCGCTCGGGGAGACCCCGCCTTCGCCCCGCTTGATGTGGCGCACCCCCTTGGCCCCCGCGATGACCACGTCGGAGG
>CAYSDD010000046.1:0-6044 GCA_964429555.1 uncultured Syntrophaceae bacterium | reverse complement strand
CCGTCGGGAAGATCCCCGTGGACGTGGCCGACCTCGGCGTCGATCTGCTGACCCTGGCGGGGCACAAGCTGTACGCCCCCAAGGGTGTGGGCGCGCTGTACATCCGCGAGGGCGTCCGCCTGGAGACGTTCATGCACGGCGCCGGTCACGAGTCGGGGCGGCGGGCCGGCACGGAGAACGTGATCGGGATCGCCGGCCTGGGGGCCGCCTGCGAGGCTGCCCGGCGCGGCCTCGAGGCAAACGGGGAACGCATGCGGAAGACCCGGGACCGGCTGCAGGAGGCTCTTCTCCGGGCCGTTGCCGATGTGCGCGTCAACGGGCACCCCGATGCGCGGCTCCCGAACACGCTGAGCGTGAGCTTCCGGGGGCTCGATGCGGGAGGCCTGCTCGCAGCGATGGAAGGGCTTGCCGCGTCGGCCGGGGCAGCCTGTCACGGGGCATCCGTCGAGGTATCGAGGACGCTTCGGGCCATGGCGGTCCCCCTCGAGTGGGCCCGCGGGACGATCCGCCTCTCGACGGGGAAGTACACGACCGAGGGCGAGGTGGATCGCGCCGTCGAGATCATCGCCGGCGCCGTTGAGCGACTCAGGAACGGAGCGAAGGAGTAGGGGGGTCAACGAAAACGGAACCTGAAGCCCCGCCGTTTCATGATTTGAGTGTGCCGGAGAGGGGAAGGGGCTTGGGACGGACAATGCCCCAAGCCTTTCGCCTTGTGCCGTTCGCCTGTTTTTTCGATGAAAGGAGAAACTCGCATGAAGGTGCTCGTTGTGTTCTACTCGATGTACGGTCACATCTACAAAATGGCCCAGGCGGTCGCCGAAGGGGTGAGGGAGGTCCCCGGCGCGGAAGCCCTGCTTCGCCGCGTTCCTGAAACGCTCTCCGAAGAGGTTCTCGGCAAGATGGGGGCCCTGGAGGCCCAGAAGTCCATGGCCCATATCCCGGTCTGCACGGTCGACGAGCTGGCCGGGGCCGATGCCGTGATCTTCGGCACCCCGACGCGCTTCGGGAACATGTGCGGCCAGATGCGGCAGTTTCTCGACGCGACGGGCGGGCTCTGGGCGAAGGGGGCCCTCGTCGGCAAGGCGGGCAGCGTCTTCACGAGCTCGGCTACCCAGCACGGGGGGCAGGAGTCGACGATCCTGAGTTTCCACCTCTTCCTGCTGCACCAGGGGATGGTCGTCGTCGGGCTTCCCTACGCCTTTGCGGGTCAGATGCGGATCGACGA
This sequence comes from uncultured Syntrophaceae bacterium, assembly GCA_964429555.1. Lineage (GTDB taxonomy): Bacteria > Desulfobacterota > Syntrophia > Syntrophales > UBA2192 > UBA2192. Next base: position 4,819 of record CAYSDD010000046.1, on the reverse strand, counting down.
GATCACAGGCGGCTCGCCCTACGGCGCCTCGACGATCGCGGGCGGGAAGGGCGAGCGCATGCCCAGCGAAAACGAGCTGGCCGCCGCCCGCTGGCAAGGGAAGCACGTGGCCGCGATCGCCTCAAAGTTGACAAAGTAGGGGCGGGTTGCGGCTGTCGTCTTTACGATGGCAAGCACCGGGTAACAGGTAACCGGTGACAGGATTGCCCTGTCGTCCGTCTTTTCCTGTCACCTGACCCCTGCTGCCTGCCACCTTATGATGAAGTCGCGAAAGCGGTTGACCGGAGGGATCCTCTTACCCCATCGTTTGTGTCATGCATGATTTCTGGCTCTGCTTCTTTCCCCTGTTCGTCGCCGTCGATGCCGTGGGCATCCTGCCGCTGTTCATGCACCTGACGGAAGGGGCCGATCCCCGGGCGGTCCGGCGGATCATCGTCCAGTCCATGGTCACGGCGCTCGCCGTGGCCCTGGCGTTTCTCGCCGTGGGGCAGTGGGTCTTCCACTACCTCGGGATCACCGTGGCGGATTTCCTCATTGCCGGGGGGATTCTCCTGTTCACGATCTCGCTCACCGACGTCATCACCGTGGAGAAGAGGGTCGCCCAGGTGGACACCGACAGCCTGGGCGTCGTGCCCATCGGGGTGCCGCTCATCGTGGGGCCGGCCGTGCTGACGACGATCTTCGTCCTGGTGGGCGAATACGGTGTTGCGCCCGTCGTGGCGGCCACGGTGGTCAACATCGGGATCGCCGGCGCCGTGTTCTGGCTCTCCGAGCCCATTCACCGGCTTCTGGGCCGCTCGGGATCGCGGGCCCTCTCCAAGCTGGCGGGGATCCTCCTGGCCGCCATCGCCGTGATGATGGTGCGCAAGGGACTGATCATGCTCTGGCAGGCAGTGCCGACGCCGCATTGACAAGGGGCGTCGGCACCGGGTTGACGGGGGGTTCGATCAGGCCATTTTGTGGATCTTGTTGCTCTCGTCGGGGTTGAGGCCCCTGGCGATCAGTTTCCGCCGTTTCTCCCGCCGTTTCCGCTTTCGCTGCAGCTCCTTCTTCCTCTCGTGCTTCTTGTGGCTTCCCATGGGTGACCTCCGTTTTCTTTCATGAGTCCGGAATCATACTCGAAATCGCCGCTCCGGGCAAGCCCCGATCGCCTTTCGGAACCCGTGGCCCGGGAGGGCGGATATTGTCAACCCAATAGGTTTTTATGGTTGACAATCGCTGCGGCGGATGGTATGGCATATCGCCCCCGCGAGATGGGGCGCAGCCGGTGATGAAACCCAACGCAAGACAGCATGTGCTCGGCCGCCTCAAGGAGTCGGGGGGCGGGTGGGTGTCCGGGGAGGACTTGAGCCGCGAGCTGAAGATCTCGCGGACCGCCGTCTGGAAGCACGTCGGCAGCCTGAGGGCGGAGGGCCACGTCATCGAATCCTCAACCCGCAAGGGCTATCTGCTCCGCGAGGCCCTGGACCGGATCCGCCCGGCCGAGATCATGGCCGCTCTGCGGACGGCGAGCCTGGGCTGCCGGATCGTTTACGAGCGGGAAGTGGACTCGACGAACCGACTGGCCAGGGACCTGGCGATCGCAGGGGCCGCCGAGGGGACGATCGTCGTTGCCGAGACCCAGACGGCGGGACGGGGCAGGATGGGGCGCAGCTGGTTTTCCCCCGCCGGCGAGGGGATCTACCTCTCGCTTGTACTGAGGCCGCGGTTCCAGCCGTCCGAGGCTCCGAAGACGACCCTGCTGGCCGGTGTCGCCCTGGCGGAGGCGCTCATCCCGGTCGTCCCGACCCCCGTGCGGATCAAGTGGCCCAACGACGTCCTGGCAGGGGGGAAGAAGGTCGCCGGCATCCTCGTCGAGGCCGCCGTGGAGATCGATGCCATCGACTACCTGATCATCGGCGTGGGGATCAACGCCAACACCCCTCGCCGGAACTTCCCCGCCGAGCTGCGGGAACGGGCGACGTCGCTTTCGGTCGAGGCCGGCCGCCCCGTGAGCCGCGTGGAGATTCTCGCCGGCTTTCTCGAGCGCTTCGAGCGCCATTACGACCGGTCCGCGCGCGAAGGGTTCGGGCCCGTGATCCGGCGCTGGAGGGAACTCTCCGACATGGCGGGCAGGCGGGTGCGGGTGCGCTCGTTCGACCGGCGCCTGGAGGGCACCATCTCGGGGATCGACGATGACGGCGCGCTCCTGCTGACCGGCACGGACGGCGCCGTCGAGCGCGTCATCGCGGGGGATGTGGAATATATTTGACGGGCTGAAGGCATAGGGCTTAGGGCTAAGGGCAAGAAAAGAAACGAACGATCTCAGTTCCATGTCCCTATGCCATGGGCCGCATGCAGCGCAGGCAAGACAGGAACGAACGCGGAAGGATTGAAGGCACGAAATGACCACTGAACGCATGTCGACCCGAGGCATGATCTACGCCTCGCTGTTCGGGGCGCTCACGGCGATCGGGGCGCTCGTCTCGATTCCCCTGCAGCCCGTGCCCGTGACGCTGCAGACGCTGTTTCTCTACCTGGCGGGCGCACTTCTCGGGGGGAGCCTCGGGGCGCTCAGCCAGCTGATCTACCTCGTCCTCGGCGTGATCGGTCTTCCGGTCTTCTCGGGCGGCAAAGCGGGCCTGGGCGTCTTCCTCGGCCCCACGGGGGGCTACCTCATGGGGTTTGTGGCCGGCGCCTTCGTGACGGGAAAGATCGTCCGGTGGCGCGAAAGCCCCGGGCTCGTCTGGGTCGTCTTCGCCATGCTGGCCGGCACGGTCGCCGTTTACGCCCTGGGCGTTCTCCAGCTCGTCCTGGTCGGCAAGCTCTCCGTGGCGAAAGCCGCCGCCGTCGGCGTGCTGCCGTTTCTGCCGGGCGATGCGCTCAAGATCGCCGCCGCTTCGTTCATCACCCTCAAGGTCAGGGACAGCATCAGGCTATGATCCAGGCAGATCGGCTGACAACCCGATACGACCCGAAGGGTCCTCCCGTGCTTCGGGAGGTGAGCCTCGAGATCCCCGAAGGGCAGTACCTGGCCGTCATCGGCCCCAACGGGTGCGGGAAAACGACCCTGGTGAAGCACTTCAATGCCCTGCTCGTCCCGCAGGAGGGGGAGGTCCGGGTCGACGGCCTCAGCACGAAAGACCCGAAGGCCCACCGCGAGATCCGCCGCCGCGTGGGCATGGTCTTCCAGAACCCCGACAACCAGATCGTGGGGATGAGCGTCGAGGAGGACGTGGCCTTCGGGCCGGGCAACCTCGGCCTTGCGCCCTCCGAGATCCGGGGGCGGGTCGGTGCGGCCCTCGAGACGGTGGGGATGCTGAGGCTCGCCAAGCGCGCCCCCCACTCGCTTTCGGGCGGCGAGAAGCGCCTCGTGGCCATCGCGGGCGTGCTCGCCATGAGGCCGGCCTACCTGATCCTGGACGAGCCCACCTCCTACCTCGACCCGGCGGGGCGCGAGCGGGTCCTCAACGTCCTCTGGGACCTGAGGCGGGAGGGCATCTCGGTCATCCACGTGACCCACAGCATGGAGGAGATCGCCGAGGCCGACCGCGTCGTCGTCATGAGCGACGGCAGGATTCTCCGCGACGGCGCCCCAAGGGACGTTTTCCGGGAGGCCGATGTTCTGCGGGCCGTCGGCCTCGCCACGCCCCAGGTCACGGAGTTGATGGGGCGCCTCCGGGACCGGGGCTGCGGGGTACGGCCTGACGTCCTCTCCGTGGACGAGGCGCTGCGCGAAATCATCGCCCTCCTCGGGCAGGCGACGGGAGGAAGCCGGTGAAGACCCTTCTCCTCGGACAGTACGTTCCCGGGGACTCGCCGGTGCACCGGCTCGACCCGAGGGTGAAGATCGTCGCGACGCTGCTTGCGAGCATCGTCATCCTGAACGCGGGTGCCGCCGGGAGCCTCGCCGTTACGGCCTTCCTGCTGGCGGCGACGGCGCTCGCCGGCCTCTCCGCGGGCCGCATGATGGGGGCGCTGAGGCCCCTGGCGTGGTTTTTTGCGCTGCTCTTCGGGCTGCACCTGTTCTTCACCGACGGGCGGCCGATCGTCGCCGCCCTCCCGGCGGTCACCTGGGAGGGGCTGTGGCGGGGGACGGCTGTGACCTGGCAGTTCGTCGCCCTTGTCGTGAGCGCCGCGATCCTCACGATGACGACGGATCCCTCCGGGCTCGTGGGGGGCTTCGAGAGGCTGCTCCGGCCCCTCAACCGCCTCGGCCTGCCGTCCCACGATCTTGCCGTCATGGTCTCCGTGGCGCTGCGCTTCGTTCCCACCCTGCTCGAGGAGGTGGAGCGCATGCGGGAGGCCCAGGTCGCCCGGGGCGCCGATTTCGGCACCGGCGGCCCCGTGCGGCGGCTCCGCAAGGCAGCCTCCCTCGTCATCCCCCTGATCCTCTGCACGTTCCGCCGCGCCGACGAGCTGGCCCTGGCCATGGAGGGCCGGGGCTATCACCGCGGGCCCCGCACCTACCTGCATGAGCTGCGGTTCACACGGGCCGACTATGCCGCCCTCCTGGCCGTCGCAGGCTTCCTGATCGGCGTCGAGGCACTGCGGTTCCTGCCCCTCTGACGGTGGTGCACGACCCGCCGCCCCATCCCCTGTCCGGCCCGATTGCTGATCTCCGGTTGCAGTTCGCGAAAAAGAGGTTTATATACAAGCGCGAATAAACCGGTCAGGCGGGTTGCATGAAGGGCAAATGGCTGTGGGTGGACGCCAGACAAAAACTTTCGAAAGTCCGGGATGATATCGAGGGCTCCCCGGTCATCGCCATCGACACGGAGTACGATTCGTTCCGCTATTTCAGGGAGAAGCTCTGCCTGCTGCAGATCGGGACGGAGCA
>CAYSDD010000045.1:0-6220 GCA_964429555.1 uncultured Syntrophaceae bacterium | reverse complement strand
TCACCACGCGCGAGCCCACGGACGACCAGATCGAGGTGGCCGTGGCGGCCATGAAACGGGTCATTTAGGGGGCACCGCGCGTCAGCCCTGCTGCACTTCCAGGGTCCCCGTCCGCTCGGGGTGCCTGCCGGTGACCGTGGTGTAGAACTGCAGGATGGCCTTCATGTCGGCCTCGAAATCGCCGGTGGGATAATAGACGGGCCCCACCCCCCCCTCCTTTCGGGCATAATCCAGGAAAGACAGCACGATCGGGACGCCCGCCCCGCGGGCGATGTGGTAGAACCCCGTCTTCCAGCGCGTCACTTTTTTCCGGGTTCCCTCGGGCGCCAGGAGCAGGACGAACTCCGCGCGCTTTTTCATCACCTCGATCATCTGGGCGACCACGTCGGCCGATTTCGTGCGGTCGATGGGGATGCCCCCCAGCCATTTCAGGAGCTCACCGAAGGGCCACCGGAAGGCGGTGTGCTTGACCAGCCAGTGCGCCTTGAGCCGGAAGGCGAACACCAGGGCGATCGCGATCGGCGCGTCCCAGTTTGAGGTGTGATGGGCCCCGATCATGACGTAGCGCGGCAGGTCGGGAACCCGGCCGACCCTGCGCCAGCCGGCCAGTTTCAGGAAGAGGAGGGACAGGACGCGGAACAGGCCGCTGAAGAAGGGGCTCTCGAAGATGGTCTTGTGCATGCGCGCTCCGGGGCGGGCCGAGTAAACGGGTCCTGTTAGCCACTTCCAACGAAACGCTGTATTTGTCAAGCGTGATTCCCCGGGCATCTGCTTGCGCCCGGGGAGCGCAGTCCTGCGGGCCTGCCCCCCGTAAGCCTCAATCGTCAGTGGCGGGGGCTCTTCGGGGACGGCCGGCTGAAGGTCGAGAAAGCAGCCGCGGTCGGGCGGGCCTCATTTCTCATCAGTCCGCGATCGTCTTCCGGATGAGGGAAAACAGGTAGGCCGTCTCCGCCTCGTCGAGCCCGGCGGCGAACTCGACGACGGCCCTGTCGCTGCGGGCCGTGATGCCGCGGGAGCCCGCCGTTTTCAAAATCGACAGCAGGAGCCGGGGCACGGGCCGCCCGTCGGGCATCCGGGGGGTCCCCGTGTCGCCCAGGGCGGCCTTCTTCATGCCGGGCACCTCGACCGAGTCCATCAGCGACCTCGCCGTGGGCGCCGCCAGGTCCTCCAGCTCGTCGACGGGGATTTCGACAGCCGACCGCTTTCCCTGCTTCAGGGCCTCGACGCGCAGGCAGGCCTTCGTGACGGTGACGCGCTCGAACTGGTTCCTGAGGCGCAGCAGGTGCAGCAGCGCCGACAGGACGGGGCCGGCGATGAAGAAAAGGCCGATGAAACCCAGGGCGAAATAGCGCACCCAGTCGGGCATGGGAAGGGTGAGCAGGGCGGGCAGAAAGAACCACGCCACGGCCGCCGCAAATCCGACGGGGAAGAGCACCGGGAGGTAGTGAAACCAAGTCATCGGCGGTCCCGGGATGTGGAACACGTATCCCTCGGCCGTCCGCTCGATGCGGGTGCGCATCCCCGGCGGCTCGGGCGGCATGGGGGCCTTCGCATGTCCCGTCCGGCGTACCCGGTCCCGCCAGGACTCGTCGAGATGCTCCGGGTCGCGGGTGACCCTCTCGCCCGTCGAGCTGTCGACCAGGGGCTTCTGCAGGAACCGCGCGAGTTCCTCGGCGATCCGCTTCGCCTCGGGGAATCCCGTCGGCTGCGCGACGGTGATGGGCTTCGGGATCCCCTCGCCGGCAAGCTTCACGGGCCACGTGTCGGCCGAGTCCCGGTCCCCGCGGGAGAAGTCCATTTCCACCTGCCGGATCGAATCCAGCATGTGCTCCACGCGCTTCATGGGGACGAGAAGCCCCCACCACCGGACGATCCGTCCCCGCCCCCGGTCCAGGATGATCCCGCTGCGCCCGAGGACGAGAGCCGCACCGACGGCGGCAAAGACGGCACCGAACAGGACGAGAAGAATCGAGGAATAGGGTCCCGTGGGTCGCCCCTCGACGGGCAGCAGGCCGGATGGGACCAGCATGACGAAAAGACCCGCCAGCAGGAAGGGCATGCCGAAGAGCGACAGGCACCCGCCCCCGCTGCGGATTTCGAGGGTCCCCGCATCCCTGTAGTGAAAAAGGAGGCCTTTCCCCTGCATGCCTCTCCCCTCTTTTTTTCCCTTAGCCTGTCGTGAATCGGGAAAACAGTGGCCCTCGCCGCGCCGCCGCTTTTCTATCGTCGATCCCCTCCGGTGTCAACGAAAAACGGCCCGCGGGCACCGTCGGAACCTTCCCCCGCGGGCCCACCCGGGCCGACGGTGGATCATTGCACCGCGCTTCACTTTTTCCTTGACAAATAGAACGATCGTTCTATATAAAGCAGGCATAAGGCTGAAGGCTTCAGGCTCAAGGCATGCATTCAATGAGAGGACACAGAACCCTGAAGATGGTGGAGAGGGAGATCGCCGGGTTTTACCGGGACCGCAGGCGGATGCCCACCTACTCGGAGATGATGGCCGTCCTGGGGGTCCGCTCCAAGGCCGTCGTCCATTTCTGGGTGCAGAAGCTGCTGGCTGCCGGGGTCCTGGAAAAGGATGCCCGGGGGTTCCTCTCCCCCGCGAGGCGGGCCTTCGGCCTCCCCATGGTGGGCGACGTGGCGGCGGGCTTCCCCTCCCCTGCCGAGGAGGAGCTGCGGGACGTCATCTCCTTCGACGAGTACCTCATCACGAAACCCGGCACGTCCTTTCTTCTCCGGGTCTCGGGGGACTCCATGATCGACGAGGGGATCCACCCGGGCGACCTGGTCGTCATCGAGAAGGGCCGCGAACCGAGACCGGGCGACATCGTGATCGCCGAGGTCGACGGCGAGTGGACACTGAAGTTTTTCCGCAAGAAGGGAAAGGATGTTTTCCTGGAAGCCGCCAACGCGAAGTACCCGCCCATCCGTGCCCGCTCGGAGCTGCGGGTGGGCGGCGTGGTGAGCGCCGTGATCCGGAAGTACCCGGGCTGACGTTCCGACATCCGCCGCAACGAGACCAACCGAAAAGGAGTTCGTGATGAATACCACCGTGATCGACCGTGCAGAGAGGGCCGGGGATTTCAGGGGGCTTCGCGTCAGGGCGGCATCCCGCCGACCTTCACCCGTCCGCCGGTTCAGGAATTTCATCGAGCTGGGCGAGTGGGACGAGGACATCCTGAGGCACGGCCGCGAGATCGACGCCTTCTGCTGGATGCTCGCCGTCGGCACGGCAGCGCTGCTCATTCCGGTATTGTTTCTCGTGATGAAGGGCTGAGGCCCGCAGACCCGCGAAGGGACCCCCGTTTGTCCCCGGATGGGGTCTTGACGGAGAAGTCGCCTGCCGTCCTTTCATTGTCGGTGAGCCGGCCTGCGGACATTCGAAAAACAGGGCCCTGGACGGCAAACCCCAGAAGACTGCCGACGTGCTGCGCGTTCGATATCGGGGCGGTCGCATATGAACTCTCCGCGCACCGCAACCCTGAAAATCACCCGTTGCCCCATGCCGGGACTCACTTGCGGAAGAAGTAATACTCATGGCGGTCCTTCGGGCCGTCGAGGTCCCGCTCGGAGGCCAGCAGGGTGAATCCCGTTTCGGCCAGAAGCGCGGAGAACTCCTCCGTGGTAAAGGACGTCATGGTGATGACGTTCTTCGCGTAATCACCTTCCTTCTGCCTGTATTTTTCCGACCCGTCGAAGTAGCGCACCTGGACGAACCCATGCGCTCCCTCGCGCATCAGGACCGCGGCGACCTCGAGGACATCCTTCGCATAGCGCTTCGAGGGAAAGTGCTGGAAGACGGCCACGGAGAAGAACAGATCGACGGCATCCCGCCCGACGGCCTCCAGCACCCCCAGCGGGCGGGTCGCGTCGGAAAGCACCGTGCGGAAGTTGGAGCAGCCGCAGCGGCTGAGCTGCCTCGCGCACTCCTCGAGCGTGGGGCGGGAGATGTCCACGCCGATGACGCGCCGGAAGCGGCGGCACAGGGCGCGCATGTTGGCCCCGCCGCCGCAGCCCCAGTCGAGGGCCGTCTCTGAGCCGATCCCTTCGGCCGGGGCGTACCGGTTCAGGAACCCTTCGAGCAGGCCGGCGTTGAACTCCCCGTAGGCAAGCCACTTCTCCCTCGGCCAGCGGGCGGAGCCCGCCCAGTGGGACTGGTCCTGCACCCGCTCGTCGTGACGGCTGAGGTCCCAGTAGAGTCCCGCGTCCTTCTCGAGGCTTCGCTTCATGGCATCCGCTCATCCGGTGTCGGTCCCGACCCCATTTCCCTTTCTGCTGACTGGTCTATATGAGTCGGAATGGGCAGGCTTGTCAAGCGCGTGCCCGAACGTCGGTCTTTCTTACAGCAGGCCGGCAATACCCGCCGGTCATATTGCAAATCATTACGCAAATTTCCCTTGACAAGATTCATCAACATTATTAATGAACGTACGTTGCGCTAGTAATATCGGATGATTCCATTGCGCAGGGTGCAATGAGAATGCCGTGACCTTCTTGAAAACATAGGATCGCTGCCATCCGGCATCTCCCGCTCGCGCCGGCTCAAAACGGGGCACGGGGGACAAGAGAAGGGGGGGTGATTTCCATCTACGCGAGACGATTGTCCAGGCAAATTCTCGGTCTCATCACGATCCTCCTGCGCGGGCCCATGATCGGCCTGCTGGCGCTTTGCCGGTTTCTCAAATTCAACTGCATATTCACGGTTTATCCCGGCTCGGAGAAGGACGTCGAGGGGTACCTGCCGCCCGGCTTCAAGTGGGCCAGGCATCTCGTGTCGGGCAAGCCGTTCGTCGCCGGCGTCATCACCACCGGCAACGGCCTGGGCCGCGGACTGATCCTGGCGGTGCCGAACACGGTGGACCAGTTCAAGAAAGACAGGGAACTGGTCGGCAGCATCATGAACAACCTCAAGCGAACCAAGACCCTGACGGGGGCCAAGACGATCGCCATCGCGGGACAGGGCCCGCGGTTCTTCAAGTCCCACTTCCCCTACGAGCAGCCCTTTGTCTACGGGCTGAAGGGACGTGTCTTTTCCGTGGTGGAGACCGTCGAGCGGGTCGTGGAGAAGCACGGCCTGATCAAGAGCGAAACGACCGTCGCCATCATGGGCGTGGGGGAAATCGGCGCGGCGATCATCGAAAACCTGAAGGAGAAAGGCTACCCGGTCGTCGGCATCGATATCCACATCGTCGACGGGCGCGTGGAGATCGGCAGCGAGGGGATGGAGACCCTCCGGCGGGCGGACCTCATCGTCGTCCAGACCCCTCGCGGCGACGACGTGGTGCCCTACTACGAGAACCTCAAGAAGACGGCCATCCTGATCGACGACGCCCACCCCCGCATCACCGTCAGGCCCGGCGAGGTGAAATTCTACAAGGTCGCCATCGGCCGGACCGGCGTCGAGTTCAAGCCCCCCCTGCCCGGCTACGAGAAGTACTGGATCCCCGGCTGCGTCCAGGAATCCATGGTGGTCGCCGAGTCGGGAAAGGTGGACATGTCGCAGGAGGATTTCAACAAGCGATCGAAGGAACTGGGCTTCTTCGCCCACCTCGTCGACGACCGCTGACGGCGGGCCAAATGCAGAAAGCATCAGAAAGGCGAAGCGCGGAGCTTCGCCTTTTCTCCTTCCATGTCCCGGCCCGACCCCCTCAGAGCCGGCCCTCGTTTCCCCCCTGCGCCCGGGCGTTCCCGTTCACGACGCCCATGCGGTCGAGGGTCGTCATGACCTTCAGCCCGTCGAAGTCCACGTAGAAGCCGGCGTCCCGGACGGGCACGCCCATGGCGGCCTCGTCCCCCGCGTCGGCGGCCGCCGCGTTGCAGATCCCGATCCCGGCGAAATAGCACACCGCCTCGTTGCGCTCGGCATGCTCGAGGTTGTAGAGGAGTTCCCGGTCGTCGGCGAGCATCCCCTTCCTGGGGTAGACGTCGGTCCGTATGACGACGAAGCACAGCCGCCCGTTTTTCCTGGCGACAATCTGCGGGGTCACGGCCGGCGACGGGTTGGCGCCGAGGATCTCGTATCCCTCCTTGAGCATCTCCTCGTAGACGATCTGGACCCCGAAGTCGTGAATCTCTTCCCTGGTCATGACGCTCTTCGCTTCCACAAGTCGAACTCCTGCGGTGGTTTGGTTCCGGCCTGCCTAGGCCGCCTTGTCCAGTTCCCTGCGAACGGCCATCGCGATCTTCTCCAGCGTGTAGGGCTTCTTCAGATAGGGGC
>CAYSDD010000044.1:0-6313 GCA_964429555.1 uncultured Syntrophaceae bacterium | reverse complement strand
ACACGGTCGTGAAGAAGGGGACGGTCCCCCCCGTATCGGGACGTGCCAGGGCGAATTGGATGTTCACCAAATAGAGATCCTTGATATCCTGCCCCATGCCCCAGAGGCTCACCGTGCCGCCCGGGATCGGGTTGTAGAGGATCGAGAACGCCTGCACGCCGTCGACGAGGACACTGCCATTTTTATCGTCTGTATCGTTGAATGGGGGTGATACAACATCTCCAGCACTTTGCACATACAAACGGATTGTGTTGCCAACTTTTGCAATGGCCCGCCTGTCAACCATGAGGCCCGCGGTCCGCGATGGGATTTCATAGATCAGGTAAGGCTGGCTGTCGTCCTTGGCCTTGACGTCGGCCAGCTCGATCATCTCCCGGGTCAGGCGGTTGAGCGCGAGCTGGGCCTTCTGGGTGATGGCATTGTTTTCCCTTGCATAGAGATAGCTTCGCGTGGCCGTGATGACCGACGTGCCGGCAATCGACGCGATCAGCCCCACGAGGACGAGCGAAACCATGATCTCGATGAGGGTGAAGCCTGTCTTTCTCTTCATCATCTGCATCCACCGCTCCGCTATCGTGTGAACAGGGCAGTCACGGCCTGGTCGCCCCGGCGGATCGTGACCTTGAGGACCCGCTGATTGGCGGGATCCGTCTCCGGCTGCTCGGCGCCGGAGACAAACTTGATGTAGTCGTTATAGAGGATCTGGTAGGAACCGTAGTACGGCAAACCCTCGTAACCCTCGGGTTTCGTCATGGTGTTGCCGTAGGCGACGTAGTCCTTGAAGATGGTCAGAAAGTTCGACTGGGTGGCGGCAAGCCTCTTGTAGTCCGCGTTCATGTACTCCATGATGTGGGCGGCCCCGGAGAGGTTCTGCACCCGGTAGACCGGGTCTGTGCTGTGGATGACGTTGGTGCCGACGAACTGGGCAAAGAAGACCCCCATGATGGCGGCGATCACGATCGTGACGATGACCTCGAGCAGGGTGAAGCCGCGATGTCCGAGGCTTGGTTCGGGCCTTTTGAGCTGCCTTGCCGTCCTCTCCATGTCTCTTTCACCTCCTCGGATCAGGGGATGAAACCCGTGTTTTTCGTAACGGTGATGCTGCCGGCGGTCGTGGACAGGTTAATCGTCGTTGCGCCGGGGCTCCCAAAGGAGTCAAAGGTGATCTTGTTTCCCGAAGGCGGCGTGACCTGGATGGCGCCGAGCTGCATGACCCCGTCTGACGACTCTACGCCCGGGAGGCGGATGACCGTATTTTCCTCAGTCCCCTTGAACAGCCAGTACCGTGTCGGGGACCCGAACTTGATCCCCCAGCTGCTCTCGGAGTTCATGGCCCTCGACTGGGCGTAGCGCAGATGGTTCTTGAGGAGTTCCAGTTCGGCCGCCTGGGTCGGAATATCATCCGAGAAGAGCCGGGTGGCGGCAAAATAGGAGACGAGCCCCAACAGCAGCAGCACCATGATGATCTCGAACAGGGTGAACCCCCCCTGCCCGCCGAATCTTCCTTTTCGAATCGCTCTACGCATACCGTTTCCCGTAGTTCTGCAGGGTCCGGAGCAGGAAAAAGCCCGTGGGCAGCCCGATGAGAGCCGAGAGCAGCGACGCATAGGCCGAAACGGGGACGCTCCATTCCAGGGACACGAAGACCCCGTTGAGAACGGCAAAGCCGAGGTAGACCAGGGCCCCGATCCGGGCCGCACGAAGGGCCAGATTCCCGTCTTTCAGCAGGCAGAGGCCTATGGCCGCCATGCACACGGCCGTGACGAGAGCGATCTGCGGCTGCCAGCGGACCCAGCCGGGAAACGCGTCCAGGCCGCGCAGGCCGGCCATCAGGGTCACGCCGAGCACGGCATGGAAGACGCCCACCATGATGAAGTAGAAGGAGCACTCCTGGCCGGACACGGGGGCGCGCAGGGCCCGGATCGGGTCGAAGCTGACCGCACGGGGCTTCAGCAGTGCATCGACAAATACCTTCCAGGGTGTCGGCCGGTAGGCCCGGACGCGGGCCATGACACGTTCACCCAGGTCGGCCGGAGGTTCGGGCGCGGGGTCCTCTCGCATCATCCGGGCTATGGCGTCGAATTCCTGCCAGAGTGAACTCTCATCGCCGCTGCCGGCAACGGGGTCCTTTCCGCCCAGCTCCTCGATTCCGGTTTCCATGTTCGGATCCGGGGCCAAGTCTCTTTCCCCTTTGCCCTCATGATTTTTCATCGCCGAACCCGTCTTCTTCCATCATCGCCCGGATCTTCTCCAGGCCCCGGTAGACCTTCATCTTGGCGCTGCCCACAGAATCGCCCGTCAGGCCGGCGATGTCCTCGAAACGCATCCCCTCGTAGAACCGAAGGACCAAAGCCTCGCGGACCGCGGGGGAAAGCCTCATCAGGTAGCCCTGGATCCGCCGACTTCGCTCCCGGCTGAGTGCAACATCGGCCGGGCCCCCTCGGGGATCTTCCGCTTCCGGCGTGCCCACCTCAGAGCCTCCCTCCGGCACGGCCCTTTCCTTCCGGAGGTGGTTGCGGAGCACGTTGAGGCCAAGCGTGTAGAGCCAGGGGAAAAATCTCTCCCCCGGCCTGAAGCGTCCCAGGGACTGAAAGGCCCGGAGAAAAATCTCCTGGGTCAGATCGTCGGCGTCCCGGTCATTGCCCGTCATCCGAAAGGCCAGGCGGAAAACCGGCCCCTTGTACGCATCGACCAGATCGGCGAAGGCCTCGCGGTCCCCCGAAAGGACTCGTGCGATGATCTCCCCTTCGTCGACCTGCTTCATATACAAATCGGACCGGCAAAAAGTCACACCCTGTTATGCATCTTCCGTGACAGAAACGGGCGCTCCCCGTCCTTATTAAACGATATTCGCCGGGGAGAAAAGCTTTTTTATATCGGAGCTTTCCCTTGATTTTTTCCAAGGGGCGTTATAGGGACATCAAATGCAACCCATGCAACGGGAACGCGGGGCATCGGGGCTCGCCGGCTTCCCCGGGTGGGCGGAAGAATAGAACCGGCTTGATTTCTTTAAATTTTCTATTGCCTCACGCCTTATGCCGGATGCCTTTTGCCCGGGTTTCTGGCATATTAGTTGAATGATAATCATAACCGGCCGGCAGGAATCGAAGCCACGCAAGCCATGCGCCGGCACTCACCGCAAGGATGGAAACCGGAACGTTGACCGAAGCGCCAGCATCACCCGTTGAAATCAGCGTCGTGCTGCCCGCCTTCCAGGAAGAACAGGGAATTGCCCCCCTGCTCGACCGCATCCGCGGGGTCATGGAACCGCTGGGACGTCCCTGGGAGGTCATCGTCGTCGACGACGGCTCCACCGACGGGACCGCCGAACGGGCGCGGGAGAAGGGGGCACGGGTCGTCTCGCACCCCTATAACATCGGAAACGGCGCGGCCGTGAAAACGGGCATCCGCGAGGCCCGGGGCCGGGTGATCGTCATGATGGATGCCGACGGCCAGCACGACCCCGCGGACATCCCCCGGCTGCTCGAGCACGTGGGGACGCACGACATGGTCGTTGGCGCCCGCACGAAGGAATCGGAGACCAGCCTCCACCGGGACCTGGCCAACATGATCTACAACGGGTTTGCCTCCTACGTATGCAACCGGCGGATCGAGGATCTGACCTCCGGGTTCCGGGCCATCAAGGCCCACGCCGCCCGCGCGTTTCTGTACCTGCTGCCGAACACGTACTCCTATCCCACGACGCTGACCCTGTCCATCGTCCGCTCCGGGAGGAGCCTGAAGTACGTCCCCGTGAAGACCTCGCGCCGCGTGGGCAAGAGCAAGATCCGGATCATCCGGGACGGCGTCCGTTTTTTCATGATCATCCTGAAGATCGCCACCCTCTTTTCGCCCATGAAGGTGTTCCTGCCGGTGAGCACCTTGATGTTCGCCAGCGGCCTGGGCTACGGGCTGATGCGGATCATCTACCTGGACGGGCGCTACGGGCCCACGTCCGCCATGCTCATGACGATGGCCGTCGTGGTGTTCATGGTCGGCCTGGTCTCCGAGCAGGTGGCCCAGCTGCGGTTCGACCGGAGCGAGAGCCAGGAGATTCGCGAGAAATGAGGATTCGACGGCAATAGTCTCATGAAAACGGGAACGGATTACGGACAGGCAGCCGTTATTGTCGTCAACTGGAACGGGAGGCACTTTCTCGACGACTGTCTGACCGCCCTCGAGAAGCAGACCTACCCGAACTTCGAGGTTACTTTGGTGGACAATGGCTCGACTGACGGCTCCGTGGAGTTCGTCCGGGAGCGCTTCCCCGGGGTTCGGATCATCGGCCTGGCGGAAAACGCCGGGTTTGCCAAAGCCAACAACCTCGCCATCGCCCGGGCCCTGAACGACGGGGCGCAGTATGTCGCCCTCCTGAACAACGACACGAAGGCCGACGAGAGGTGGCTCGAGCATCTCGTCCGGGCCATGGCCTCCAAAAGTGATATCGGGATCTGCGCCTCCAAGATGCTGCGGATGGATGACCCCCGCGTCCTAGACTCGGCGGGTCATATTTTCAAATGGGGGCGTGTTTTCGACCGAGGTGTTGGAGAAATCGACGCCCGCCAGTACGACGACCGGCTCGACATTGTCGGCGCCTGTGCGGGGGCCTGTCTGTACCGACGGGAAATGCTGGAGGAGATCGGCCTGTTCGACGAGAGGTTTGGGTCGTATTACGAAGATGCCGAGCTGTCGTGGCGGGCCCACAACCGGGGATGGCGGGCCCGCTTCGTCCCCGAAGCGGTCGTCCTGCACCGCCGTGGAGGGACCACCAAGAGCGACCGGCGGATCGAGCAGGACATGAACATGCGCTATGCCACGAATGTCGCCGAAACCGTGAAGAAACATGCTTCACTAATTCAGAAACTTACGGTATCCGCAAGCTGCCTCATTTTGGCGCCGTTCCGGCAGATGCAAAAATGGCTGCACAGAACTGATATCGGGGGGGACCTTTACTGGAGACAGTTGAAGCGATTATGGTTGCCTGGGCCCCAGCTATCAAATAGCGAAATCCGCCGAGAACCAATATGATCAAGCCGTTTGAGAAGCCGATATATGTGACCAGACCATTCTTGCCGCCTCTGGAGGAGTTTTGCCGGGGGTTGGGCCAGATCTGGGAAAGCCGTTGGCTGACCAACGACGGGCCCTTGATCCGCCGTTTCGCACAGGAGCTCTGCACCTATTTCGAGACGAACAACCTGTGCCTCTTTAACAACGGCACTCTGGCACTTCAGATCGCACTCCAGGGAATGGGGATTTCCGGGGAAGTCATCACTACCCCGTATACCTTCGTTGCAACGACACACGCCCTGTTCTGGAACAAGATACGGCCCGTCTTCGTGGATATCGAACCCGACTACTACACCCTAGACCCGGAGAGGGTAGAAGCTGCCATCACCCCATGGACGACCGCTATTCTCGCCGTCCACGTCTACGGCCATCCCTGCAAGCTCAACACGTTGGCCGATATCGCCAGGCGCCACAACCTGAAACTTCTGTATGACGCCGCCCACGCCTTCGGGGTGAAGATCGGCGGCACGCCAATCGGCCATTTTGGCGATCTGAGCATGTTCAGCTTCCATGCCACCAAGCTGTTCCACTCCATCGAGGGGGGAATGCTAATCTTCAAGGAATCCGGGCTGAAGGGTGTATTCGACTATTTGAAAAATTTCGGTTTTAAAAACGAAGTCGAAGTGGTCATGCCCGGCACCAATGCGAAAATGAACGAGATACAGGCGTTGATGGGGATTCAGGTGTTGTTCTATTTGGACGACCTCATCCGGAAGCGCGCGGCCATCGCGTCCCTCTATAGGCAACGGCTGGGGGACATCCCGGGCATACACCTCTCGCCAGCCCTCCCGCCCGACATCCGGTACAACTACGGGCACATGCCGATCGAGGTGGATGAGGAGGTCTTCGGCATGAGTCGCGATGCGGTCTATGAGGGTCTGAAGCAGTGGAATGTGCACGCCCGGCGTTATTTTTACCCTCTTGTTTGCGATTATGCCTGCTATCGGAGCCTCTCTGTACGCGATCCCTTAACGGTTGCGCGCCGGGCGGCAGATCGAATACTCACTCTTCCAATCTATGACAGCCTGGACTTATCGGATGTCGAAATCATCTGCGACATCATTCAGTCCTTGCGAACCAGGAGGGTCTCACCACCCGCTCGCAGCTAGCCATTCACAGCGAAAGACAGGAATGCTCGAATCCGTCAAGGGTATAGCACATCAGAGGGCATCGCGAACCATGGGAATTCTCAACATACTCGTTCTGCCGGGCGGTACGGAAATCGGCATGGAAATATGGAGGGCGC
>CAYSDD010000043.1:0-6407 GCA_964429555.1 uncultured Syntrophaceae bacterium | reverse complement strand
CTCATCCGGTTGTACATCGCCATCCCCTTGGTCATCATCTCGAGTGAGTCCTTGGTCCACTTCGCGTAGACATCGGTCAAAGGCTTCATCTGGTCGGCCATCTCGCTCGCCATAAAACACCTCCCTGTGCATGGTGGATAGCAACCGCCCCGGGTCGATCTCGATCGCGTTGCGCAAACGGGCCTGATCGTGCCGACTGTAGCGGACTTGACGGTTTCTTGGGATTTCGGGGGGACGCGCTGAACTCTTCCGTTTCACGGCAGCGGGCCGGGACAGGCCCTGCATCGGATGCCGTCGATTTCCAAAAAGTAACTACACGTTATGCGCCCGGCCGTCAACAAAAAAGTAACCGATGCAACGCAGGCGTTGCCGTTTGTTGAGGCCGCCCGCTAATCGAACTCGATCCGGTAGTAGAGGTTCGCGCCGGTCTGTGCGCCCGCCTTGCTCTCCACTTCCCACCTCCGGGTGAGGGTGTATCGCAGGGTGACATAGTAATCCTCGCTGAACAGGGAACGGCCATAGCTCACGTACAGATTCGGTCGAAGATACTTGCCCACCGTGACGATCGACTGGGTGGTCGTTCCCACCTTTTCGGACTTCATGTCCACCCTGTCCGGCCCGAATTGCCGTCTGAGCTGGCTCAGGGTCGATTCGGAGCCTCCGCCGGACAGGAGGGCCTCGGCCGCAGCGCCGAGCAGCGCCGACTGGGATCCGTCTCCGCTTGCCCGCTGCCCCAGGACGATATAGCTCAGGATGTCGGCGTCGGGCATGGCGGGCTCCGAGTAGAGCCGCACGAGGGGAGCACGCGGGGTGCCCGTGACGATGACCCCCGCCTTCACCTCCCTGAACCGGCCCAGGGACTGCCCGGCCTGGTCGGGCCGTTCCTCGATCGTGCGCAGGGCGAGAACATCGAGCCGCGGCTGGTCCGCCGGCCCGCCCTCGAAGACCACGCGCCCCCGGTGGATGACCAGACGGACACCGCGCGTGCTGTACGTTCCGTCCTTGAGGCGGATCTCGCCTGCGGCCTTCATCGCGTCGAGGGACCTCGCCGTGAGCAGCACGTCCCCCTCCAGTCGCGCCTCTATGCCCTCGGCCTTGATGAAGGCGCGATCGCCGAGAACGACCCGGACCTCCATGTCGAGGGGGATGGAACGGCCCTTCCCCGCCTCCCGGCCATCGCCGACAATCACCACGTCCCCGCTCGGCCTGATCACGGCCCCCTTCTCGCCGCCCCGGACGAAGAACTCCGGGATGGCGACGCCGCCGCGGATTTTCAGGGCCCCCGGCGAGCCCTCGAACGTGAGGGATGGACTGGCAAGCATCTCCAGCTCCGGCAGCCGCACGGTCTGGAACCGCTGCCCGGAAAGCCTGGCATCGATTCGCCGGATCTCCCTGTTTCCGATCTGCACGGTACCGGACCCCTCGATGAATCCGGGGCCTGAGTGCGCCCGAAACGAAGTCACGTGAACCGCCCGATCCTCGAACCGGGCCTCCATCCCCACGTTGCTGATCTGGATCCCCGTTGCGGGCAGATAGGCGCCGGCCTCTGCAATGCTCAACGTACCGTGCGCGGTTGGGTTGGTCCAGGTACCGTTCACGGAGCCTTGCAGATCGAGACGCCCCCTGCTCTCCCGGACCAGGCCCGGGAACACGGCGCTCAGAAGCCCCTTCTCGTGCATCTCCGCGCGGAGGTCAAGCTGCACGGGCCCTTCCCCGTCGACGCTGGCCGGCAGCCTCGCCGGGACGGGCAGACGAAAATCAGCCGCAAGGATGCCGTGGCGGGCGAGCCGGAGATCGAGATTGCCGCTCAGCGTCTTTTCCCGCCACGTCCAGCGCAGCTGCGCTTTCTCGGTCTGTGCGGCGACACGGCCACTCTGGCCTTCCAGGGTAATGACCCCCTCGGCCAGCCGGACCTCGCCGGAGGCATCCAGGTGCAACCGGGGATGCACCTTGCCGGCGGCCGTCACCGAGAGGAAGCCCGTCACGGCGAGCGCATCCGGCAGCAGAGGCCCGAAGAGTGCCGCGTCGAGGCGATCGGCCGAAAAACGGAAATCGCCCCTGTCAGGCAGTCTGCACGCAGGCCTCTCCGGCGATGTGACCCGCGCCTCCGCGCGGCCCGAAGGTCCCAGATCGGCGCGGAGATGCGCCGCGAGGCCGCGCTCGTTCCAGTCCAGTTTTCCCTCGGCCTCCCTGATCTCGATGGCTCGAGACCCCCGCGTCAGGGTTCCCGCAAATGCCGCGACGGAGGAAACGATCGTCCCGCCTTTCCCGCGCCAATCCGCCCGGAAGCCGCCATCCGTCCGCCCCTGGATCCGCCAGCCGGGGAGGATGGAGGCCAACCGGGCCAGATTCAGCTTCCGCCAGGCCGCCGCGAGAAAGCCCTTCGCGGGCTCGCCGGCGACGTCCATGGACAGCTCGAGGGATTCGCCGTCCCCGCCATCAATGCGCAACGGGCCCATTCGGGCCGTCCCGGCGGCAATCGCGAGCGGCACCGGTGCCCTCAGCGCCCAGGGCCCCGCGGCGTCGCTGCCTTTCAGCGACTCGATCGACCCCGTCCACGCGTCCTTCCCGTAGCCTCCCCGCAGTGCCGCCTCCATCATTCCTTCGCCCGTCTCGAGCAGGAGCCGGATCCTGTGATCCCTCACCGTGCCCGTGCTCGTCAGGGTTGCGGCATCGAGCCGAACGGGCCCGATGGCCGTCTTTTTCAGGAGCACCCGTGCCTCGAGGCGCTGCGGCTCCGTGCCGCCCAGCTCCGCATCCGCCTCGACAGACGCGGCCTCGAACCCTTGAATCGAGAGCCTGCCGCCGCGAACGGTCGCCGCGCCGGACAGTCGCTCTTCGGCGTATCGCACCCACCCGTCGGCCGTGAGCCTGCCACGGCTCCCGGGCACGAGCGCGGAGGGGTCACTCACCTGCGCCTGCCAGGTCAGGCGCTCCCCGAGGACTCCCGCCGCACGCGCCTCGAAGCCCGCCCCCTGCAGCAAGAGCCGATCGAGTTTGAGCGTTCCCGCCTGCCACCGGGCATCGATCGCACCGACGAGGGCCCGGTCCTGCAGGCGGCTCTTCAGGAGTCGGCCCTTCACCCGGGCCTCGAGGGATCCCGCTTCGGTCCTGTGGACGGCACCCTCCGCATCGAGGTTGACCGCCCCTCTCAACTCAGGGTTGATCGTCGCGGGATTCAGGCCCCTGGCCCGCAGAGAGCCGGTCCACGACATACCCCTGTCCCATGCCCCGCGGAGCTCGCCGTCCACGGTGCCGCCGAGGATGCGGCCCGTCAGACGGGTCATGCGGATGCCGTCGACGCCGCCCGTGAGATCGCCGGTCAACCGGGCCGACCGCCAGGCCTCACCGTGATTCTCCAGGGTGATGTTCCCTTCGAACCGGTCGGGCAGGCCCCTGAGCTCCATGGCCCCGGTAAGGGCAAGCGCGGGGATCCCGCTCACCTCCCCGACGCGGAACGAGGCGCCGGCGAGAATCTCCTGCGTCGAGACATCCACCTGCCCTTCGGCGGTCGCGAAAACCTTGCCCTCCCCATCCTTTACCTGGAGGTTGCGTACGTGCAGCGTCTTCCGGGTCAGGCCCATCTCGCCTTCCAACCGGAACTGCATCCGGTCTCCCGACGAAACGTCCAGTGAGACAGGCCCTGAGAGCTGCTCGGGGTCCTTGCCCGCTGCGAAATCCGCCTTCAAAGCCAGCGCGTCGGATGCCCCGTCCGCACGGTTTGTCCGAACCGCCAGATCGGCCTGAAGGGAGGGGAACAGGAAACCGGCCCGCACGCTGCCCCCTGCTGTTGCATCGGGCAGCCGGATCGCGAGGTCACGGACGGCCAGCACGGAGCCCCGGCCCCAGCTCACCTCGCCGCGGACCTCGCGGACGGCGACAGGGTCCCTGCCGGGCCTCCGGTAAACGACGTCGATGACGCGGAACCCGCGGATGCCGCCGCTCAGCGCCGCCATCAGTCTCGGGGCCCGGGGCCACTCGAGATCGTAGGGCGGCGCGCCGCCGGGGCCTTCGTCGTCGATCACGACGCCCTGGACGTCCACGGCATCCAGCCACACCGAGGCGGACGCCAGAGGCAGACCCTGCAGACGCAAACGCACCGAGGAAACGCGGGCCTCCCCGGTAGGCCAGGCCAGACGGAGTCCCTCGAGGGTCATACCGCGTGCCAGCGTCCCCGAGATCCGTTCCGCCTCGACCGTCACCGGCATCAGGCGGAAAAGGGCCGTCACCGCAAGGCGCGAGCCCGCGGCGGTGCAGACCAGCCAGGCCGTCGCCACCGCCGCCGCAACGGCGAGGGCCAGCACGGACAGGCCGATGACGGTTCTCTTCCTCAAAACTGCACCCCGACGGTGAAATGGAACCGGTAATCCGGATCGGACACCCCGACCTGGCGGGCGATGTCGATGCGGATGGGCCCCACCGGCGTGTAGTAGCGGATCCCCAGCCCCGCGCCCTGAGCAAAATCAAGGGTATCCAGGTCATTGAAGGCGTTGCCCGCATCGTAAAACGCGGCGACCCCCCAATTCTCCCCGATGGCCCGCTCCAGCTCGACGCTCCCGACGAGCAGGTGCTTTCCGCCGAGCACATCCCCCCGGGCATTCTTGGGTCCCAGCGACTGGTGCGCGTAACCCCGCACGCTGTTGTCGCCGCCCGTGAAGAACCGGAACGTGATCGGGACATCCAGGAAGTTGCCGTTCATGGACGTCGCCCCCGCCTGCCCCCTCGCCCTGACGGAAAACCGCTGCGGCAGTGAAACCAGGACATTGCCGCTTCCCAGGAACTGTGCGAAGCCGACGTCGGAGCCGAGCTGTTGCGTCGTTCCCCTCGCCTCGAGCTTGTAGTGAAAGCCGCGGGTCGGGCGGCTGAGGCTGTCGTAGCGGCTCTCGGAAAATCGGAGGCCCGGGACGAGGAGCAAGGTGTGGGTCGTGTCGCCGCCTGCCGTGGAATCCTCCTGCTGCAGCTCGAGGTAGATCGACCCGAGGCGTGCGCGCCCGAAGCCTCTCGACCTCTCCACTTCGGCCGAAACGGACTTGGTCGTGTAGCTGACCGTGTCTTCGCGCTGGACGGACACGCGGGCATTGGTGACGCTACGGAAGTCAGTGCTGCCCGGGATGACGTAACGCATCGCAGCCCCCTGGAGGCGCTGACTCAGGTTCAGCTCGCTGTCGAACTTGTGCGCACTGTCCCGCACGTTGAGATCTTCGTACCGCACGGAGAACCCCGGCCCGAAGTCCGTGGTATAACCCACACCCACGCGAACACTCTTTTGGGGCAGCGGATCGAGCTCCACGGTGACGGGCACCGTGCGGTCCCCCGCCCCCGCCTTGTCGGGCTGGATGACAACGGACCGGAAGCGCTGGGCGGTCCCGAAGTTGAGCTGGGTCTGAAGGACCTTTTCCCCCGAATAGGGCTCGCCCGGCCTGAAATCGAGAAAGGTCCCCAGAAAGCTCCTCGGGTATCGGGGCGCCCCGATAAAGCGCACATCGCCGAAGCGGTAGGGTTCCCCCGTTTCGAGGACGAGGTCAATCTCGGCCTTCGATTCGGCCTTGTCCACGCGGATCGTGCGGACCGCGAAATTCGCATCCAGGTACCCCTGTTCCAGGGCCTTGGCCAGGAGCTCCCCCTTTGCCTTCTCGTAGATGTCGTGTCGAAGGAAATCCCCCGCCCGCAGCGGGAAATCCGTAGCGGCCTGCGTGAGCACCTGGTCGTCTGCCCCGGGTCCCTGCACCTTCACCGTGACGTTCGACACGCGAACCGGTTCGCCCGCATCCACGCGAACCGTCAACCGGTAGAGCCCTTCTCCGGGTGTCTCCAGCCGCGTCGTGACCGTGGGATTGTAGTAACCGAAGGCTTCGAGGGCCTCTTTGGCCTTTCCGGGCGCCTGCCGCTCGAAACGCTCCAGCCAGAACCGGTCCACCCTGCCTTCCCGGATGAGCGCGGAGGGGACGGCCAGGGCAGCCTCGACGTTGGCCTGTACTTTGCCCGAGAGGCCCTCGACGACGACCGTAACGGACTCTGAGGCCGCCAGCGCCGCACCGACGGCGATGAGCAGGCTGACGGCCAGAGGCAGGACGATTCCGGACAGGATGGCCGCCATGCGTCCCGGGGTCTGATGAGAACCGTCCGATTGTGGAGGCGCTGAGACCATAGATGACCAGGAGGGGCGATCACCCGATGGGTCTTTCATGTTCGTCCCTGTCGGCAACGTCAACGAGCCCACGCAATCGTTCAAGGCAGGGGGAAACTCGCGTCCGTGCATCCGCGAGAAGGCACTCTGCAATGGCTGCGGATCCCGACTCGGCCACATACGAAAAGAAGGGGGGCGGACAACCCGTACCCCCCTGATCGTGAATGGTCGGGGCGGCAGGATTTGAACCTGCGACATCATGCTCCCAAAGCATGCGCGC
>CAYSDD010000042.1:0-6409 GCA_964429555.1 uncultured Syntrophaceae bacterium | reverse complement strand
GGATGACGGCGCTCTTGTCCCTGCTGAGCATCTGCACCGCCGTCGGCGTGTCGTTCACCTTCCAGTCGGCGGGTACGGGGAACTGGATGCGCAGGGCCGGGTGGTAGTACATCCCTCCCTCCACGAACCCCTCCCGGGGGTCCTGGCCGTAGACGAGGCCGTCGATCGCCCGCAGGTAGCCCTCGCGCTCGATCCGGGGGCGGGTGAGCCCCATCCGCCGCTGCGCCTCCTGCGACTGGGTCTTGATGGCCTGTTCGCGGTCCTCCGGGCTGGGGTGCGTCGAGAACCAGGCCGGCATGCCGCTGCGGTCGGACTGCGGGTCCATCCGCTGCAGCATCTCGAAAAACCCCGCCATCTGCGAGGCGTCATACCCCGCCCTCGTGGCGTACTCCACGGCGAGAGAGTCGGCCTCCCGCTCGTTGTCGCGGCTGTACTTCATGAAGAAGAGCCCCATCCCGACCTCCGCCAGGCCCGACAGGATGGGCAGGCCCAGCACCTGGGGGATGATCAGCCCGATCTGGGCCGCCTGGGCGCGGCTCAGCTGCTGGGCCGAGTGCCGCGCGGTGACGTGGCCGATCTCGTGCCCGATCACCCCCGCGAGCTCCGCCTCGCTGTTGAGCGTCGCCAGGATCCCGCGCGTGAAGAAGAGATGGCCCCCGGGGGCGGCGAAGGCGTTCACGACGGGGGAATCGAGGATCCGGATGCTGTAATCGAGCTGCGGGCGGTGGGAGAGTTTCCCGAGCTTCCGGCCCAGGTCGCCCACGTAGGCGGCAAGGCGCGCATCGTCGTAGAGGCCGTGCTCCCGGGTGACCGAGGCGGCGACCTTCTTTCCCAGCTCGATCTCCTCGGCCTCGCTGATCAGCATGAAATCCTGCCGGCCGGTGACGGGGTTGGCGGCACAGGCCGAAAGCGCGATGACGGCACCGATCAGGAGGGCCGCTGCGGCGTGGCGGCGGGGTCCGGGTGTCATGGGCTGAGGGCTCCCTTCGCGGTTGTTTTTCAGAGCATAGCACAGGCGGGGTCGAAGTCAACGGCGGGTTGCCGTTCGGCGGCCCCGCCTTGGCGCACGAGGGAGCCGGCCGGGCCCGGGGCCAAGAGAAAGGCCCCCGCCCGTTTTCGGGAGGGGGCCTTCGGCACAGGAAATGTTGTCGGGTGGGGGGCAGCCGGTTTCGGCCGGCTTTCCTACTTCGTGAACACGGGATAGCACATGGGGTCTGCCCAGAGCTTGCGGTCTTTCCGGGTCTCTTTCGTCGTCTTTTTCATCGTCTCAGCCCTCCTTGCGGCTGTCGGTTATGGGTGGGTCTGCCTTCTTCCTCTACTTGCCGCGCTTCGGCGTGAAGACGGGGAAGCTCATGGGGTCATTCCAGAATTTCCGGTCGGTCTTCACGTTCTTGGCCTTCTCCTTCATGACGATACCTCCTTGCGTGTATTCTGTGCCCGGGGATCAACGGACCGTTTCCCTGCGGGGGGTCAGGATGGGGTCCGCCCACACCCTGTCCACCCGCTCGCCCATCAGGTTGATCCGGGGATCGGCGGTCATGCGGTTTGCAATGGCTTTGTGGATCCGGGTCATCATGGCTTCGCTCTCCTTGCGGTCTTCGTTCCCTTTCGTTAACCGCATTATCGACATTTCCCGCGAAAACGAAATCGGCGCCTGTCTGAATGTTTTCTAGGACGGAGCGACGCCGCCGCCGCAGACGCCGTCCGAGGTCCCCATCAGACGGGCGCTGATGGGATCCGCCCTTCTGGCCTTCTCACCCTCTCGACCTCTTGTTGCATGGCTATCGTGGGGCGTCGTTCGGCCATCTCCCGGCTTGCGGACCAGGCCGTTCTGTGGCAGATTGGGGCATCGGCTTATGGTACCTTCATTGACCTTCGGCACCCTCCGGTTCATCGTCGTCAGTCTCGCGATCTTCGCCCAGATATACCTGTTCGTCCGCCTGCGGACGGCCATCCGGTCGACGGAGAGGCCGGAGCGATTCAAGCGCCTCGCCGTTTGCCTGGCGGGGGCGGGCATCGGCCTGCTGTTCGCGATGAACGTCTTCATCCTCATCAGGCCCATCCCCTGGTTCGACGCGCCGGCGCCGGTGCAGGCCCTCCTCTTCTATCTGCCGGCCGTGTGGGGCTTCGGCTCGATCCTGTCGGCCCTGCTGCTGGCCTTCTCGCAGGCCGCGTGGGGCCTGGGACTGGCCGTCGCGCGTCTTTTCAAGCGCGCCGCGCACCGGCCGTGGGGAGAACCCGCGGACCCGGGTCGCCGGCTCTTCCTGCAGGCCGGGGCCGGGGCGATCGCGGCGGCACCCCTGATCCTGTCGGGCTACGGCGCCGCCTGGGCCGCAAGGAACCCGGAGGTGCGGGAGCTCGCCCTGCCTTTCGGGCTTCCGCTCCGCGTCGTCCAGCTCACCGACCACCACGCCGGGCCCTACATGACCCGCGAGGACCTGCGGCGCTATGCCGATGCCGTCATCGCGCTCGACCCCGAGCTCTTCGTTCTCACCGGGGACTACGTCTCGAACTCGCTTGCCTTCCTGCCGGGATGCCTGGAGGAGATGGCCCGGGTCCGGGCCCGTTACGGAACCTTCGCCACCCTGGGCAACCACGAGCACTGGGTGGCGAACCCCGACCGCCTCAGGGCGGTGTTCCGGCAGTACGGGGTCCCGCTGCTCAACAATGCGCACCGGGTGATCCGGACCGCGAAGGGTCCCTTTGCCGTTGCCGGGATCGATGACATGCGGTTTGGAAAGGACGACCTCGACGCCGCCCTCCGGGGGCTTGACCCGGCGATCCCGACGATCCTGCTGTCCCACCGGCCGGAGATCTTTCCCGAGGCGGCCGGGCGGGGGATCGCCCTCACGCTGGCGGGCCACTACCACGGCGGTCAGATCAAGCTGCGCCTGCCCGGCGGGGACCTGAGCCTGGCCCACCTGCGGACCCCCTGGCCCGAGGGGCTCTTCCGCATCGACGGCTCGCACCTGTACGTCAGCCGCGGCATCGGCACGACCTTCACCCCGGTGCGGCTGGGCGCTCGGCCCGAGATCACCGTATTCCACCTGACGTGAGCGAATCGGCGGGGGCGGGCATTTCAACCCGCCCTTGGACCTCGTTGCTTTTTTTCTTTTCCTTCCGTGCGCGATCCTGATATTCGGAATACAGGTCTCTGCGCGTTCTTTTTCGTGTGAGCACAACAACCGGACAGGAGGGGCTCATGGTGGAAGACTGGCTGGCGAATGCCTATGACGGATTGTCGCGGCGGGATTTTCTCGCAAGGGTCGGGGTTGCGGGGGTCGGCCTGGCGGGCTTTTGCCTGGCCGCCACCCCGGTGGCGGGGAGGGTCGTCGCAACCCCCGCGGAGGGCCTCTCCGCGGCGGACGGCACGGTGCCCTCCGGAGGGTTTGCCGTCCCGGTCTACGAGGCGCGTCCCGCGGCGCCCGGCAGATACCCCGTCGTCCTCGTCATCCCCGAGGTCTTCGGGATGCACGAGCACATCCGGGACGTGACGCGCCGCTTTGCCCGCGAGGGGTTCCTGGCGGTCACCTTCGAGCCCTACGCCCGGGAAGGGGGCGTCAAGCATCTCCCCGATCTGGAGGCGGTGCGCAAGGTCGCCGACCCCGTCCCCGACGCCCGGGTCATGGCCGATCTCGATGCCGTTGTCGCCTGGGCGAAGAGGCACCCCTCGGCGAGGCCGGATAGGGTCGGGATGACGGGGTTCTGCCGCGGCGGGATGTACACGCTCCTCTATGCCGCCCGCAGCCGGGAGCTGAGGGCCGCCGTTTCCTGGTACGGGCAGCTCAGGCCGGCCCTGACGCCGGGCGTCCGGACGGAAGGCCCGCTCGACGTGGCGGCGAGGATCGAGGCCCCCGTCCTGGGTCTTTACGGCGGTGAGGATATCGGCATCCCCGTGGCCGACGTCAGGGAGATGGAATCGAGGATGAAAGCGGCCGGACGCACGGCCGCGTTCGTGATCTACCCCGGGGCGCCGCACGCCTTTTTCGCCGACTACCGGCCGAGCTACCGCGCCGAGGCCGCGAAAGAGGCCTGGGGGCGCTGCATCGCCTGGTTCGAGAAGTACCTCATGGGGTGACGTGCCGGTCCCGGGGGGGGAGGGGCGACGAAAACCGATCAACGACGGGAGGAGGACCATGGAACTCGAAGCGGCCGTGAGAGGCAGGAGAAGCATCCGGAAGTTCACCGAGCGCAAGGTCCCCGGGATCCTCATCGACGAGATCCTCGAGGCCGCGCGATGGGCGCCGTCCTGGGGGAACACGCAGCCCTGGGAGTTCACCGTGTTGACCGGGGCGCCCCTCGCGGCCTTCAAGGAGGCCAACGAGCGGATGTTCTCGGAGGGGCTCGCCGCCGCGCCGGAGATTCCCATGCCGGAGAGCTGGCCCGCCGAACTCAAGGCGCGCTAC
Organism: uncultured Syntrophaceae bacterium; assembly: GCA_964429555.1. Lineage (GTDB taxonomy): Bacteria > Desulfobacterota > Syntrophia > Syntrophales > UBA2192 > UBA2192. The sequence goes on along the minus strand of CAYSDD010000042.1, from coordinate 2,003 downwards.
GGCGAGCTGGGCAGGACGATGCTGGATCTCATGGGGATCGACCGGGCGGACAAGGATGCCCGCAACCGGCTTTACGCGCGCATGGCGGGACTCTTCGGCGCGCCCTGCCTGATCGTCGCCACCATCCCCCGGGCGGTTGCCGTCGAGTATGCCATGCTCGACGTGGGGCTCGTCGTGCAGACGATCTGCCTGCTGGCACATGCCCGGGGCCTCGGCACCTGCATCATGGCCGCCGCGGTCCGGTACCCGGATGCGCTGCGGAAGATCGCCTTCATTGCCGAGGACCGGCGCATTGTGGCGGCGATCGCCGTCGGGTACCCCGACCCCGAGTATCCCCTCAACCGCTTCGAGAGGAAACGGGCGGATTTGAGGGAGATCGTCCGCTGGGTCGACTGATCCCGCCGTCGTTTGCCGCACCCGGACCGCCGACGCATGCGAAGGGGAGGGTGCGGCGTCGCGGCCGTCTACGCCGCGAGGATGGGTCGGAGTCGGAAGAACTTCGTAGCATCGAATCATGCCGCCGTCGTATTGACATGCCGCGGCAAAGGGGCGACACTGCAGGCAAGGAAAATCATGGGGAACCGCGGTTCCCGGGAGGTCGGGTCATGAAGAAGACATCGATTGCGTTGCTGGTCGTCTGTGCCCTGCTCGCGAGCACGGCGCAGGCCTTTGCCGAACCGCCGCAGGACGGGATGGCGATCGTGGCGGACGTCCTGTTTGTGCGGACAGTCGGCCTCGTGTCCATCGTGGCCGGCACGGCGATGTTCATCGTCGCCCTGCCGTTTTCCCTTCCCAGCGGGAGCGTCGAAAAATCGGGCCAGCTGCTCGTGGAGGATCCCTTTCAATATACCTTCGCGCGGCCCCTCGGGGATTTCGACTACAAGGTGGGGCAGCAGGCAGTGCCGAAGGCGCGGTAGCCGCAAGGCGCCTCAGGTCTTCTCCAGCAGCGCACGCAGGGCGGGGCGAATGTAGACGTCGGTGAGATCGAAGGGCCTGAGGGCCTGCACGAGGATCCGCACGCGCTCCTTCGACGAGGCGCGCGCGTCGATGACGATGACGCTCTTCCCCTTGAGCCGGCAGAGCCCCCCAGAGATCGTGACGTCGTCCTGCGGGATCTTCTCGTAACGGACCTCGATCCCGAGGCTCCAGGCCAGGGCCTCGAGCTGGTCCAGGGCGATGTGGTCGTCCACGGTTCCCTCCGGGAGTCCCGAAGCGTCGTCGCGCCCCTTCAGCCTTCGATCTTCTCGATCTCGATGTCCTGCCGGAAGAGATCGTCCGCGTACAGGCCGACCTTCTCCGTCATCCTCCTGGAGAGCCAGGCAAAGACGGGGGCCGTGGCCAGGCAGACCCAGCGGCCGGCGCCGCGCTGCACGACGCTGGAGCCGATCCTCGCGCCGAGGGCCGAGGCGATTTTCTGTGCCGCCTGGGTGCTGAGGGCCTTGACGATCATCCGCGAGCCCGCCCTCTGCACCAGCAGCCTTCCCGCCGTCACCCCCAGGGCGCAGCCGAAGACGTAGAGGACGAGCGTGCGGTTCACCCGGTCGAGCCTGCCGTGATACTTGGCGATCTTGTAGAGCAAATCGATCTGGATCTTCGTGACCGCCGCAAGCTCGGGCAGGATCGTGGCCATCCCGAAGGGCCCGGGCATCATCCCCGAGGCGAAGCTCACCGAGAAGGCCTTGTTGGCGGCAAAATCGGTCATGTCCCCGGGCGCGCCGTCCACCTGGATCTTCTCCGGGTCGGGCGCCAGGCCCATCATCGTCTCGACGAACCACTTCTCGAAGCCGAAGCCCTCCGTGCTCATTTCCCTTCCTTCCGTCAATCGTCAGAACCCGCCAGCACCCGCCCCAGCGCCTTCGCCTCCTTCAGCAGGGCCCGGTCGGCCCGGATGTCGCCCGCCTCCATGGCGCTGCCGTAGACCATCCCGACGATCTTCGCCCCCGCATAGCGGTAGGCGTCCTGGAAGGTCCGCAGGGCGTTGACGCATCCCGAGTCGAAGGGGT
>CAYSDD010000041.1:0-6563 GCA_964429555.1 uncultured Syntrophaceae bacterium | reverse complement strand
GAGGAAGACGGCCGTCAAGTGGCACTGCCGCAACTGCGGCTACGTGCACGAGGGCACCGAGGCGCCCGATGTCTGCCCCGCCTGCCGCCACCCGAAGGCGCACTACGAGATCCTGGCGGAGAACTATTAGCGGCGGACGATGAATCTTGTCCCGGTGTCGAACCGGGGAACTCGGGAACCGGGGAACCCATGAACTGCTTTCAGGGTTCGTTGGTTCGGCCGCCGGCTCCGCTCCTGTGAGGCGGCCCCCCGTTTCCCCTCCCTCGACGGGACGGGGTCAGGGGGAGGGTGCCTCTCCCGCCGCGTCCGGTCCTTTACCTTCCCCGCGGGCTGTGTTAAGAAAGGCCGGGGGGCCGCAGACGGCTCGGGACGGGAGGGGACGCGGGGTCATGCTGTCGAAGATCAGGAAGTTCATCCAGGAAGACATCTGGCGGATCCGCACGAGGGGACTGCCGCCGCCCAGGGCCTTCGCCATCCGGTACCTGCGGATCCTGCTGGCCGCCGGCAGCGCCTTCCAGGAGCACCGCTGCCAGCTCAGGGCCTCGGCGCTCACGTTCTACTCGCTGCTCTCCATCGTCCCCGTCGTCGCCATGGCCTTCGGGATCGCCAAGGGCTTCGCCTTCGAGAAGGTCCTGCAGGAGAAGATCCTCGAGCGCTTCCCCGGCCAGGAGGAAGTCCTCCTGGAGGTCTTTGAGTTCGCCAATGCCATGCTGGCGAACACGAAGGGCGGCCTCATCGCCGGGGTCGGCGTGATCCTGCTGTTCTGGGCGATCATCAAGGTTCTGGGCAACATCGAGCGCTCCTTCGACGACATCTGGTCCGTCAAGCAGGAGCGCTCCTTCTCCCGCAAGGTCACCGACTACCTCTCCGTCATGCTCGTGGCGCCGGTGCTGCTCGTCCTGTCGAGCGGCGCGACCGTCTTCATCACGACGCAGCTCGGCGAGATCTCGAAGCGCTTCGACGTGCTGGGCATCCTCGGTTCCGTCGTGTTTGTCCTGCTGGAGATCACCCCCTTTGCGATCATGTGGGTGCTCTTCGCGTTTCTCTACCTCTTCATGCCGAACCGGCGCGTCAACCGCCGGTCGGGCCTCGTCGCCGGCATCATCGCCGGGACGGTGTACGTCGTCGTCCAGATGGCCTACGTCAAGTTCCAGGTGGGCGTCGCCAACTACAACGCCATCTACGGCAGCTTCGCCGCCCTGCCCCTCTTTCTGACGTGGCTGCAGCTCAGCTGGCTCATCGTGCTGGCCGGCGCCGAGATCTCCTGCATCCACCAGAATGCCGACGCCCTCGAGTTCGGACCCGACTCGAGGCGAGCAAGCTATTACTTCCGGCGGCTTTTGGCCCTGCGGATCGTCAACCACGTGAGCCGCAAGTTCGCGACGGGCGAGGTCCCCCTGACGGCGGCGGACATTTCCGAGAGCCTCGAGATCCCGCGGGGCCTCACCGAGGAGCTCCTCGAGGCACTCGCGGAGAGCGGGATCCTCATCGAGGCTGCCCATCACGGCCGCGACGAGGCCGCCTACGTGCCCGCCCGCGACACGGACCTCCTGACGGTGAAGTTCGTCATGGACGCCCTGGACCGTCGGGGTGCGGATCGGATCCCCGTGGCCGTGACGGAGGAGCTTCAGCGCATCGAGCAGAGCCTGAAGGCCGTCGGCGAGACGATCGAGAAATCGCCCGTCAACCTCCGCCTCAAAGACATCTAAGAGTGGGGACGTTGGTAACATATTAGACAAACTGCGGGAGAGGTGAGGTTTCATGATGAGTTTGTCTAATATGTTACCAACGTCCCCGGTCGTTCGTGTGGTGGATCTCTGGAAGGAGTACCGCGAGGACGGGCAGGTCGTCACGCAGGCCCTGCGCGGGGCCAGCCTCGAGGTCGCCCCGGGCGAGGTGATCGCCCTGTTCGGCCGGAGCGGCTCCGGCAAGACGACCCTTCTGAACATGCTCGCGGGCCTCGACCGGCCCACCCGGGGCCGCATTGAAATCGGCGGCCGCAACCTCGAGGACCTCGGGGAAGCCGGCCGCACCGAGCTCCGGCGCTCCCGCCTGAGCTTCGTCTTCCAGTTCTTCAACCTCCTGCCCACCCTGACGGCCTTCGAGAACGTCTACCTCGCCCTCGAGCTGGCCGGCAGGCTCGACCCGGGGGCCGCCCGCGCCGCCCTGGAGAAAGTGGGACTCCAGGGCAAGGAGGGCCGCTACCCCCACGAGCTCTCGGGCGGCGAGCAGCAGCGCGTCGCCATCGCGCGGGCCATCGTGAAGGAGCCCGCGCTCATCCTGGCCGACGAGCCCACGGGCAACCTCGACACGGTCACGGGAAACCAGATCCTGGAAATTCTCACGCAGCGCTGCCGGGAGGCCTCCATGTCGCTCATCATGGTGACCCACACGCCGCTTGCCTGCCGATACGCCGACCGCATCCTGAAGATGGTCGACGGCGTCGTGACGGAAGACGACAGATGCGACTGAGCACCGTCACCCGCTCCTTCCTGCGCCACCTCTACCGGCGACGGAGCCTCAGCCTGCTGCAGCTCCTCGGGATCGCCTGCGGCGTGGCCGCCGTCGTCGGGATGACCCTCTCGTCCCACTCGGCCCTCTCGAGCTTCTCCCGGGCCGTGGAGTTCCTGCGCGGCCAGTCCTCGCACACCCTGGAGCGCCTCGCCGGTCCCATGGACGAGTCGGTCCTGCGGGACCTCGTCGCCGACCCGGCCGTCGTCTCCTTCGCGCCCGTCCTGGAGCGGCGCCTGAAGCTGGAAAACGGCGACCTGGTGCGCATCCTCGGCATCGACCCCTTCCTGGACCGGGCCATCCGCCCCGAGCTGGCCCGCGCCCCCTTCGAGCGGCGCACCGGCGCCCCCCTCGAGGACTCGCCGGCCTTCCTCACCGACGAGCGGGCCGTGCTCATCGAGGACGGGCTTGCACGCTCGCTCGGGCTCGCGACAGGGGGCGAACTGCCCACCCCGAGGGGACGCCTCCGGGTCGTCGGCACCTTCGCCAACCCCTCGGGCGAGCCCCTGGTCCTCATGGACATCGCCCACGCCCAGAAGCTCCTGGGGCTTGCGGGGAAGATCGACCACGTCGACCTCATCCTCGGCGACGAGAGCGGCTTCGCCGCCCGCTGGCAGGAGGGCTGGCGCATCCAGTCCAAGCGCCAGCGACAGGAGACCTTCGGCGCCATGGTGGGGGCCTTCCGGCTCAACCTGGAGGCCCTGTCGCTCATGGCCCTCTTCGTGAGCGTCTTCCTGATCTACAACACGGCCATGTTCGCCGTCGTGAGCCGCCGCCGCGACGCGGGCGTGCTGCGCAGCCTGGGCGCCGGCCGCGGCGAGGTCGCCCGGGCCTTCCTCGCCGAGATCGCCCTGTTCGGCGTCCTCGGCGGCCTGATGGGCAGCGTCCTGGGCTATCTGCTGAGCCGGGGCCTCACGGACGTCATCGGCGGCACGATCAGCAGCCTCTACTTCTTCCTGCGGCCGGCCCCCGTACCCTGGAGCTGGTGGGTCCCGGCCGCCGGGGTCCTCGTCGGCCTCGGGGCGAGCCTGCTGGGGAGCCTCTACCCGCTGATCGAGCTCACCCGCACCGACCCCGTCCTCGCCCTGCGGGGCCGCTCCGGGAGCCGCGAGAACCGGCGCCGGGCCTGGCTCGTCGCGCTGGCGGGGGCGGCCGTCCTGGGCGTCAGCATCGTCCTTTTGGCCTTTCTCTCGAGGCGGATCTACGTCGCCTTCATCGGGGTCTTCGGCTTCCTCTTCGGCCTGAGCCTGCTGACGGGCGTCATCATGGTCCTCGCCGACCCGCTTTTGGGCCGCGTCCTGGCGGCCGTGGGGAAGCTGCCCGGCCGGATCGCCGCGGGCAACATCGTCCGCAACCTCGGGCGGACGGGCGTGGCCGTGGCGGCCTTCATGGTGGCCCTCTCCCTGTCGATCGGCCTGGGATCCATGATCGGCAGCTTCCGCGAGTCCCTGATCTGGTGGATGGGAACGCAGCTGCGCGGCGACCTGTACGTCTCGAACGCCTCGGACATGGAGGTGCCCGAGGAGTTCTACGAGGAGGTCCGGCGCATCCCGGGGGTCGGCGGCGTCGACACCTACCGCAAGGTCCAGGTGCCCTACCGCGGCCGCACGGTCCACGTGGCGGGGATCAAGGCCGACGTGCTCCAGCGATTCGCGCGGTTCGGCTGGGTGGCGGGGGGCGACGAGCACTGGGAGGCCGTCAAGCGGGGCGACGTCATCGTCTCGGAGAGCTTTGCCCGGAGCTTCGGCGCGGGCCCGGGGAGCGTCGTGACCCTCGAGGGCGCCCGGGGCCCCGCCGAGCTGCGCATCGAGGCCGTCTTCTACGACTACTCGACGGAGCACGGCCTCGTCATGATGGACCGCGCAACCTACATCGGCCTCTACGGCGACCGGACGATCAACAGCGTGGCCGTCTTCATCGACCCCGCGGAGCCCCGCAGGAAGCAGATCCTCGACGACATCCGCGCGCGGGCGCTGGCCCGGGGGCTGCCCGCCCTGACGCGCGAGCAGTTCCACCGCAACATCCTCGAGATCTTCGACAGCACCTTCGCCGTGACCCGCTCCATGCGCATCATGGCCATCGTCATCGCCTTCTTCGGCATCACGGGGGCCCTCGTGACCCTGTTCATCGAGCGGCAGCGGGATTTCGGCATCCTGCGGGCCCTGGGGTTCTCCACGGGGCAGGTGGCCCGCATGACGCTCCTGGAGGCCCTCGGGATGGGGCTCGTGAGCTTCGTGCTGAGCGCGGGCGTGGGCGCGGTGCTGGCCGTGCTGCTGATCCGCGTCATCAACCTGCGGAGCTTCAACTGGACGGTCTTCTACTACCCCGACTGGCAGCCCTACGCCGTCACGGCGGCGACGGCCCTGGCCGCCAGCGTGGGCGCGGCCCTCTACCCGATCTGGAAGGTGCACCGCACCTACCCGCAGATGCAGATCCGGGAGGAGTGAAACGAGTCACTTGTCGCTGCCGCACGGACGTGCTATCGTTCGGCTGCAAGGAGGCGTGAGAAAGACATGAGACGACAGTTGACTGCCATCATCGAGAAAGGGGAAAAGGGCCGTTACGTGGCCCTGTGCCCCGAGTTCGACATCGCCAGCCAGGGGGAAACGATCGAGCAGGCCAAGGCGAACCTCAAAGAGGCCGTGTCCCTTTTCCTGGAATGTGCCTCCGAAGAGGAAATCCGGGAGCGTTTCCAGGATGAGATATTCGTCACGAGCATAGAGGTCGCGACCCTTGCCTAAGCTCCCCGTCCTTTCCGGAAAAGAAGTCTGTGCGATCCTCGCGAGACACGGATTTTCCGAAGTCCTGCGTCGGGGAAGCCACATCGTCATGCAGAAAAAAGAGGGGGACTCAACCAAAACCGTCCCCGTGCCGGACCACAGAGAAATTCTGACGGGGACCCTCCTGTCCATCATTCGACAATCCGGCCTGAGCAGAGCGGATTTCGAGTAGCAACATCATCCCTTTCAAGAAAAAGGACATTGTAAGCCAGGCCGCCGGAGATGCCTGTCATACTGACCATGCGCTCTATCCTTTTCTCGTTGATCATCGTCCTGGTCCTCCCCATCGGCACCCCTGCGCACGCCGCCGAGGACTGGAGGCAGGCCGACGGCCCGTGGAGCTGGAGCTTCCCGCGGGACCACGGCGCGCACCCGGGGTTCCGCACCGAGTGGTGGTACTTCACGGGCAACCTGCGCGACGCGGCGGGGAACCGCTACGGCTACCAGCTCACCTTCTTCCGGCAGGGGGTGCGGATCAAGCCCTCCGACCCCGCAAACCCCTGGTCGCTGCGCGATCTCTACCCCGCGCACTTCGCCCTCACCGACGCCCGCAGCGGCGCCTTCCACTACGCCGAGCAGATCACCCGTTCGGGCCCCGGGCTTGCCGGCGCGGCGACGGGCGGCATGAACGTCTGGAACCTCGGCTGGTCGGCCCGGATGGAAAAAGAGCGGATCCGGCTCCGCGCGCGGCACGGCGGGATGGAGCTGGCCCTCGAGCTCTCCCCGAGAAAGCCCCTCGTCCTCCAGGGCGACAGGGGCCTCAGCCGCAAGGGGCCCGGCAAGGGCCAGGCGTCCTACTACTATTCCTTCACAGACCTGGCCGCGACGGGGACGATCCGCACGCCCGCCGCGCAGAGGCCCGTGCCCGTCGAGGGGGTGAGCTGGTTCGACCAGGAGTTCAGCTCCAACGCCCTCACGAAGGACCAGGCGGGCTGGGACTGGTTCTCGATCCACCTCTCCGACGGCAGGGACCTGATGCTGTACTTCCTCAGGAAAGGCGACGGGACGGTGGAGAAGGAGTCCTCGGGGACCCTCGTGGAGCCCGACGGCCGATCAAGACACCTGACGCTCGACGAGACCCGCGTCGAGGTCCTGGCAACCTGGACGAGCCCGAAGAGCGGCGGGAAATACCCGAGCCGCTGGCGCATCCGCATCCCGTCAGCAGGCATCGACCTGCAGCTGGCTCCGCTGGTGGCGGCCCAGGAGCTCATCACGGAGGGCTCGACGGGGGTGACCTACTGGGAAGGGGCCGTGGACGGCAAGGGCACCTCG
>CAYSDD010000040.1:0-6683 GCA_964429555.1 uncultured Syntrophaceae bacterium | reverse complement strand
TTAGAAGAAGGGCTTTGAAATGTCAAGCAGTTTCGGGACTCTCCTGTTGACGGGCATCTGGCGGATGTGCTAGTGAGACAGGCAAAAGGCATAAGGCGTAAGGCATAAGGCGAAGGGCGGAAGATAGCGAATATTGCCGTTGGCCTTAAGCCATGAGCCTTTTGCCTTTTTTGATGAAAGGAGGGCAACATGGCGGTATCGAAAAAAATTGAAGGGGCGATCACGAAGTCATCGTGGATCCGCAAGATGTTCGAAGACGGCATCCGTCTCAAACAGCAGTTCGGCGCGGAAAATGTCTTCGACTTCAGCCTCGGGAACCCGAACGTGCCGCCGCCGCCGGAGCTGAAGAAGGCGATTCTGGAGACGGCGAGGGACGAGAGGCCGGGGGTGCACGGGTACATGCCCAACGCGGGGTTCCCGGAGACGCGGGCGGCCGTGGCGGCGAAGCTCTCGCGGGAGCACGGCGTGACCCTGGGTCCGGACCACGTCATCATGACCTGCGGGGCCGCGGGGGCCCTCAACGTGATCCTGAAGACCCTGCTGGACCCGGGGGACGAGGTCATCATCCCTGTGCCCTTCTTCGTGGAGTACCGGGCCTACGTGGACAACCACAACGGCGTCGCGAAACTGGTGCGGACGAAGGAGGATTTTTCTCTCGACCTCTGGGCCGTCGAGGAGGCCATCACGGAGAAAACGAAGGCGATCCTCATCAATACGCCCAACAACCCCACGGGCCGTGTTTACGACGAGCCGTCGATCCGCGCCCTGGCATCGCTCCTCGAGGACAAGGGGAAGAAGCACGGCCGCACTCTCTACCTCATCTCCGACGAGCCCTACGACAAGATCGTCTACGACGGCGTCGAGATCCCGAGCCTGCTGAAGGCCTACCGGCACAGCCTGATCGCGAACTCCTACTCGAAGACCCTCTCCATTCCCGGCGAGCGGATCGGCTTCATCGCCGTCCATCCCGGCGCGGACGGCCTGGACACGCTGCTCGGCGGTCTCGTGATGTGCAACCGCATGCTCGGCTTCGTCAACGCGCCGGCCTTCATCCAGAGGGTCCTCCCGAAGGTCCTGGAGGCGAAGGTCAACGTGGGGGAATACCAGAGGAAGCGGGATCTGCTCTGCGACGGCCTGGCGGCCTGCGGCTACGCGTTCACGAAGCCCGAGGGTGCCTTCTACCTGTTTCCAAAGTCTCCGATTGCCGACGACGTGGAGTTCGTCCGGGCCCTGCAGAAGAAGAACATCCTCACCGTGCCCGGCAGCGGCTTCGGGGCGCCCGGATACTTCCGGATCGCCTACTGCGTCGACGATGCGACGATCGTCAACGCCATGCAGGGGTTCGGCGAGGTCATCCGGGCCATGCGGAAGTAGACCGGCACCGGGGCACCAGGAAAGGCATAGCGGCATGGACAGGAAGCTCATCGAACAGTTCCGGTTCTTCCTGAAAGACAGTATCCGGAAAAGGATCGATTTCTCGGAGACCGATCAGAACCGGGGTGTTGCCCCGCCTCCGATCGAGAAGCCGTTCCCGGCAGAAGGGGTCCGGATCGATCTGGCCAAGTACGGCCAGTGGCGGGACATCCCGGGCGTCGATCTGGCGAAGGCCATCCGGAACCGCAAGAGCCGGCGCGTCTACACCCGTCAGGAGCTGTCCCTGGACGAGCTGAGCTTCCTGCTGTGGGCGACGCAGGGGATCCGGACGAAGATGGACGAGGGCCACGCCTACCGGACGGTGCCTTCGGCCGGGTGCCGGCACGCCCTCGAGACCTACCTGGGGGTGGTCCGGGTGAAGGGACTTCTGGCGGGGACCTACCGCTACCTTCCCCTCGAGCACCAGCTCCTGCTCGAGCGCGCCGACGAGAACATCGGGTCCAAGATGGTGGAGGCCGTCTTCGGACAGCCCTACCCGGCGCAGGCTGCGGTGACCTTCGTCTGGACGGCCATTCCCTACCGCATGGAGTGGCGCTACAGCCTGGCCGCAGCCAAGGTCATCGCGCTGGATGCCGGGCACGTCTGCCAGAACCTCTACCTGGCCTGCGAGGCCATCGGGGCGGGGACCTGCGCCGTGGCCGCCTACGACCAGGAGGCCATGGACCGCCTCCTGCGGGTGGACGGCAGGGAGGAGTTCACGATCTACCTGGCCTCCGTCGGCAAGCGGCGGTCCTAGGCGGACATCGACGGCCGCAGCCTTCGCAATGCCGGGCGCTTGTCTCCTCGCATCCGGTTCGGGTAGAGCGGATCCACACGGATGGAAACCTTCCGTTTTCGATCTCCCGCTCTTCATCGCGTCCGGGCTCATCCGCGCATTCCGATCGCCCGTCGCCGGCGGCTTTCCGCGACGGCGCGGACGCCGGGGCTCAAGGCAATCGGCCCGGCCGTTTCACCTTTTTCCCCAGGAAGTTCTCCACCACACCGCGGTACTTCTCGTGGATCATGTTGCGGTCGAAGGCCCGGAACTCCTCGAGCATCCGATCCTGTTCGGCCTGCGTGCAGTATGCCAAACAGGGGAAGAAGAACCGCTTGTCCTCCTTCTCGATGTGCGCGGGGTAGAAATCGACGAGCGCCTTGAGCTCCCGGGCGATGTGGGGGAGCGCCTCGGCGTAGCCGTTGACGTGGAGGTCCTTCGCCTCGACGAGCTTGCGCACCAGGTTGCGGCCCTGCACGTGCTCGCGGATGAGCTCCTCCATGACGGCCCGGTGCTCCGGGGACATGTTCTTCCCCGCGAGATCGCGGAACAGGATCTCCTCCTCCTTGCCGTGGTGGGTCCTGTCGGCATAGGTGCGGAAAAAGTCGACGGCCTGTTCGATGAGGATCACGTTGACGGTCTTGCGGCTGGTGATGCGGTCGATCTCCCCGCGCAGCAGATCGACCATTTGCTCGATCAGCCGATGCTCCCACATCAGGGGTCCGATCGGTTTCATGGGATCCTCCTGTACGTTGGTCTGTTCAGTCGTCCCGGTCTGTCCGGTCAGGGAGAAGACGGAAGCCTGCGCCGATTGGAGATGACGCGTTGCAAGAACTGCACTGTGCCGTCAGTCTAGCACGCCGGCACGTGAATGTGAAGGATTGCCGGGAGACGGCCTATGGGGACGATTCCATTTGTCTTTGCCTGAACCCCGGACCCCGAACCCTGGCAATCAGCCGCCGAGGTAGAGCTTTTTGACGTCCTCGTTGTCCAGGAGACCCGCCCCCGTGTCCTCGAGGCGCGTCTGCCCCAGGTCCAGGACGTAGCCGCGATGGGCGATCGAGAGGGCCTTGCGGGCGTTCTGCTCGACGATCGCGAAGGTGGTGCCCCGCCGGTTGATCTCCATGATCTTTTCGTAGACCTCGTCGATCATCCTCGGGGAGAGGCCGATGGAAGGCTCGTCCATGAGGATGAGGCCGGGCTTGACCATGTCGGCCCGGGCGAGCGAGAGGATCTGCTTCTCTCCGCCGGAGAGGTTTCCTGCACGCTCGCGGATCTTTCCCTTCAGGAGGGGGTAGGCCTCGACGGCCTCCTCGATGGCGAGCCGGACGGCCTTTGCATCGTTGAGGGCGGTGCCGCCCATCTCGAGGTTCTCGCGGACCGTGAGCGACGGGAAGACGTTGCGGCCCTGGGGAATGAAGGCGATCCCGAGGGGCACCTTCTGCTCGGGGTCGAGACGGGTGATGTCCGCTCCGTCGAAGCGCACCGTGCCCTGTGTCGGCTTGATGAGGCCGAAGACGGTCTTGAGGAGCGTCGATTTCCCGGAGCCGTTGGGGCCGATGATGCAGATGATCTCGCCCGCCGCCGCGCGGATGGATGCCCCGTGCAGGACCTCGATCTTGCCGTAGCCGGCGTAGATGTCCCTCGCTTCCAGTCTCAGCATCCCAAATACGCCTCGATCACGCGGGGGTCCTTCTGGATCTCCTCCGGCCTGCCCTCGGCGATCTTTTCGCCGTGGTCGAGGACGAAGACCCTCTCGCAGACCTCGATGACCACGTCCATGTTGTGCTCGATGATGAAGAAGACCTGGCCCCGCTCGCGCATCTTGAGGATCATCTCGATCATCGTCCGGATAAGCGTGGGATTGATGCCCGCCGTCGGTTCGTCCAGGAGGATCATCTTCGGCCGGGCCATGATCGCCCTTCCCAGCTCCAGGAGCTTCTGCTGGCCGTAGGAGAGGTTCTCGGCGAACTGATCGTGCAGCCTGGTGAGACCCAGCAGGTCGAGCAGCTCGAGGGCCCGCTCGCGGTTTTCCGACTCCTCGTTCCGGATTGCCGGCAGCCTCAGACACAGCGACAGAAGGCGTTCCCCCGTCTGCCCCTGGGGCGCCAGGAGCATGTTTTCCAGCACCGTCATCCGGGGGAAGACCCTCGAGAGCTGGAACGTCCGGATGAGGCCCAGCTGCGCCATGTCGTGGGGCAGGCGCCCGTCGATCCGGTTGCCGAGGAAACGGATCTCCCCGCGGTCGGGCCGGAGGAGCCCCGTGATCAGGTTGAACAGGGTCGTCTTGCCGCTGCCGTTGGGGCCGATGAGCCCCGTAATGCCGAGGCCCTCGAGGCTGATCGAGCAGTCCGAGACGGCGCGCGTGCCGCCGAAGGTCTTGGTCACGTTGCGGATCTCAAGCACCGCGCCTTCCCCCCTTTTCGCGGACGATGCCCTCGGGGCGGAAGACCATGAAGACGACGAGCAGCAGTCCGAAGACCATCTGCTGCAGCGGGCCCAGAAGCCGCGTCCACTCGGGCGGCAGGCGCAGGAACCGCACCGACTCCTGGAAGAAGATCAGGACCACGGCGCCCACCACGGGCCCGAGGAACGTCCCCTTGCCGCCCATGACGACGATGAGCAGCACGAGGATCGTCTCGGTCAGGGTGAAGTCCCCGGGGCCGATGAAGGTGGCGTAGTGGGCCCAGAGCACGCCGGCGAGCCCCGCGAAGACGGAGCCGATGACGAAGGACTTGATCTTGAACCGGAAGGCGTTTTTCCCGAGGATCTCCGCCGCCGTCTCGTCGTCGCGCACGGCCTTCAGGGCGCGGCCGAAGGGGCTCAGGACGATGAAGGCCAGCACGGCGAAGGTCGCCAGCGCCATGCCCCCCGAGAGGGCCAGGTAGGCCGGCAGGGTGTCGAAGTGAAGGCCGAAGAGCTCGGGCCGAGGGATGCCGGGAAGCCCCATGGGCCCCTTGGTGAGCCAGACCTCGTTGTTGACGACCATCCGGAGGATCTCGCCGAAGCCCAGGGTCGCGATCCCGAAATAGTCCCCCTGGAGCTTGAGGGCGGGGATGCTGAGCAAAAACCCGCAGAGGCCCGCCAGCATGAGGCCCGCAAGAAGGCTGATGGAAAAGGGGAAACCGGCCAGCGTCAGCAGGGCCGACGTGTAGGCCCCGATGGCGAAGAAGGCCACGTGGCCGAAGTTGAAGAGGCCCGTGTACCCGATCTCCACGTTGAGGCTCAGCGCGAAGACGGCGTAGATGGCGATGACGATGGCGAGGTGCAGAAGCAGGTCCACCTCAGTCGCTCCTTTCGCCGATGATGACGTAGGGGCGGGCCAGCAGGATGATCACCATGATGACGAAGGCGATGGCGTCCTTGTAGCCCGGGGAGACGAAGAGCACGCCCAGGTTTTCCGCCAGTCCGATGAGGAGCCCGCCCAGCAGCGCGCCCCAGAGGTTTCCCACGCCTCCGATCAGGGTTGCCGCGAAGGCCTTGATCAGGTTGATGACGCCCATCTCGGGGGAGAGGTTCGTGTCGAGGGCCAGGAGGATCCCCCCGATGCCCGCCAGGACCGCCGAGATGACCCACGCCGCGAGGATCGCCCGCCTGGTGTCGATGCCGGAGATCCGGGCCAGGTCCAGGTTGTCCGACAGGGCCCGCATCGACTTGCCGAGTCGCGACCGGAAGAAGAGCAGGTACACCGCGGTCACGCAGAGGATCGTGACGGCGATGATGGCGATCTGCGGCATCGTGAGGGAAAGGCCGAAGAACCGCAAGCCGGCCGTGACCTCGAGGCCGTAGGTCCTCACCTCGGCGCCCCAGAAGAACTGCGCCGCGTTGCGCAGGAAAACCGAGAGCCCCATTGCCGCGATGAGCAACGTCAGGCGGTTCGCCCTGCGGAGGGGTCGGAACACGGAGAAGTCCATCGCGACCCCCAGACAGCCCGTCACGGCGAGGGCCGGCGGCAGCGCGGCGTACAGGGGAAGGCCGAAGGGCTCGCCCATGAACAGGAAGAGGAAGTAGGCCCCCCACATGATCAGCTCCCCGTGGGCGAAGTTGACGAAGTTGAGGACCCCGTAGATCAGGGTGAGCCCCATGGCGAACAGGGCGTAGACGCAGCCCGCGAGGATGCCGTTGAGAGCCGTCTGGAGATAGTAGCTGATGGAATCCATTCGAAAAAAAGGAGGTTCCGGCCGAAACGACGGCCGGAACCCTCCTGCGCGATCCGATGGTTGTCTGTGTCCCGGTTACTTCTTGTAGTCCTGGATCTTGCCGTCCTTGACCACCCAGATGCCGTACTCGGCGAATTTCGGGCTGCGCTCGTCATCGAAGGTCTTGTCGCCCGTCACGCCCTTGTAGCCCCTGGCGACCTGGGGCAGGGCCTTGCGGATGCCGTCGGCCGTGTAGCCGCCCTTCTCGATCGCCCTGGCGGTGAGGTAGACCATGTCGTAGTTGTAGTCGCCGAAGATGGGGATCTTGTCGTCGCCGTACTTCTTCTTGTACGCCT
>CAYSDD010000039.1:0-6797 GCA_964429555.1 uncultured Syntrophaceae bacterium | reverse complement strand
ACGGGGAAGGGAAGGGGGATCTTCTCGAGGGTGCCCTTCGAGGGAAGGGTCACCGAAGGAGTGGAAGAGGGCATCGGCTGCTTCGTTACCACACCGGGGATCACCGCCTGGGCCGGCTTCTGCACGGCCGGTGCGCTCTGAGCGGGCTTCTTCTCCGGCAGGGGCTTGAGGTCGGGTTTCTCCTGGGTCTGCAGGGGCTGCACAACCTTTTCGGTCTGCTGGGCGGCTGCAGGCCCGGGACACAGGAAAAACAGAAAGGCCAGGGCCGACGAAAGGATGGCCCCGGCTGCAGGGCCCGGCCTGCCTTTCAGGCGATGCACGCAGTTCGCTCTCATCTCCGTCACCTCCGTCTCACTTGCACGGCCCGACCCACTTGCCGTTCATGTTCTGCGTCATCTCCATGGCGCCCCGCCTTCCGTCGGGCACGCGGACCTTGACGACGCCTTCGAGGGTGTCGTTCTTGTACGTCATCGTGCCGCTGCTGGTGACCGTGCCGCCCTCCGCCTTGCACTCGATCACCCAGTTCACGGTGTCTCCCTTGACCTCGCGCTTGATCTCCTTGCAGTCCGTGCGCCCCGGCTCCTCCTTGTTCTGGGGGACCATGTCTTTTTTGCTGAGGCACTGCCGGAAGGTCTGCGGGGGCATCTGCACGGGCATCCCCGGCATGTCCGTCTTGACCGTGATCTCCCAGAGGCCTTCCTTCATGTTGGGGCCGCTCTGCCCGCCGCCGCAGGCGGCAAGCGACAGGGTCACCAGGGATGCCAGGGCCAGCCAAACTGCCGTTCTTCGCTTCATGATCTCCTCCTTTGAGATAAAGTGATGCCGGTCCATCTGCGGGTTCTTGTTTCATGAGGGAGTTGACGCGTTTCGGTGCGGCGGGCGGCGCTCCGCGAGGGCGCGCTCACGGGCCCATTATCGTCAGCCGGGGCGGCCCTGTCAAGGTTCTGATTGCTTGACGCAAGCCCCGCGATGCAGTAGATAGGAACCTGCATACCGCATCGGTTCACGTCGTCGTAACCTCGAGTCAACCCAGGCCACACACACATACGCAGAGGGGTACGGGCCCGCCGCGGGATCGTGCCCCGGCGCCGAAAGGAGGGTGACATGAAACGGTTTCCGGTCGCGCTCTTTGCAGCGCTGCTGATCGTCATTCTGTCCGTCGCGCCGTCCCACGGGCAGACGACAGCCGGCGAGACACGGAAGTTCATCACGCCCCGGGAGATCCACATCGACTACGCGGCAAGGGAACAGGCGGCCCCGCCCGCCATCAAGGCGAAGCTGCTGACCCTGCGCCAGGCGGCAGCGTCGCGGAAGCTCAGGTTCACGGTGGGCTACACCGCCGCGCTCGATTTCGACCTGCGGGTGATCACGGGCCTTGTACCCCCCGCGAACCTGGAGCGGCTCATCCAGGAGCACAACGCGCAGATCGCGCCCCTGGTGCCGAGGCTTCCGGCGATCCCGGCCGCGGCGCCGTGCTCGGCAACTCTCCAGAGCTTCGACTGGCGCAGGGCCGGGGGCACCACCCCGGTGCGGGACCAGGGGCCCTGCGGAAGCTGCTGGGCCTTCGGCACGCACGGGGCCTTCGAGGCCAGCTGGCGGCTCGTCAACGGCACGGTGATCGACTCCTCCGAGCAGGACACCCTGGACTGCAGCGGCAAGGGAAGCTGCAAAGGCGGCTGGTGGGCATTCTCCTACCTCACGGACAAGGGGTCGGCGACGGAAGCCGCCTATCCCTACGTGCACGAAAAGCACGATTGCCGGCATAACGTGCAGCGGCCCTACAAGGCCGAGATCTGGGGATACGTCTCGCCGCTGAACATGGGGGACCGCCGCAGGCATGTGGAGCAGCTCAAGCAGGCCCTCTGCCGGTTCGGGCCGCTGGCCGTCACGGTCAACGCCACGGACGCCTTCCAGGCCTACACCGGCGGCGTCTTCGACGAGTTCGCCTCGGGCGACGTCAACCACGCCGTGACCCTCATCGGCTGGGACGACAACCGACAGTCCTGGCTGATCAAGAACTCCTGGGGCACGGGCTGGGGCGAGACGGGCGGCTTCGGGACCGAGCGCGGCTACATGTGGATCGCCTACGGCAGCAACAAGATCGGGTCGAATGCCGCCTGGGTGTATGCCCATCCCCAGCGGCCCGGGGGGGCAAGGGACTACGAGGCGGTTGTTTACGAGCACCGCGCCTTCGGGGGCAAGAGCCTGGTCTACGAGGTCCGTCCCGGGATGTGCCAGCGCATCGAGCCGCAGCTGAGCAAGGCGAAGATGAACGACAAGCTCACCTCCGTCCGCGTCGGCGACCGGGTGAACGTGACGCTCTTCGAACATAAGAACTACGACGGGCGGCACCTGCGGCTCACGTCGTCCGTCGACACCCTGAGCCCCTACAATTTCAACGACAGGGTTTCGTCGCTTGTCGTCTTCCCGAAGACGACGCCCGAACCCCAGGGCGTGTGGCTCATCGGGTCGAAGGAGCAGTTCTTCCCGGTCGGCGAGGACTGCCGCCGCGCCGACTACGCCCACGTCGCGCACAACGAC
The DNA here is from genome assembly GCA_964429555.1 of uncultured Syntrophaceae bacterium. Lineage (GTDB taxonomy): Bacteria > Desulfobacterota > Syntrophia > Syntrophales > UBA2192 > UBA2192. The sequence goes on along the minus strand of CAYSDD010000039.1, from coordinate 4,256 downwards.
GACGCCCTGAGGCTCTGGATCACCGGGAGCATGCGGGTGACGGTGTTCGAACACGCCGACTTCAAGGGGCGCTCGGCCGTCTTCCAGGCGGGGGCCGGCGGGGGCCGCTACGAACTGCCGCAGGAGCTGAGGAAGAAAGTCTCGTCCCTGAGAATCGAGTACGTGGGGGCGCCGCCCGTCGTGCGCTGAGGACGTTGCGCTGCTGCAAGGCGTATCGCCGCGGCGCTTGGCCGCGTCGCCGGACGCTCAGCGCACCTCGACACCGGCCGAGAAGGTCCGCAGGGGGGGCTTGTCCGTCTCCCAGATGCGCTTGTAGTGAAACTCGAGCGGGGTCCGGCCCGGGGCGACGGCCTTGAATCGGAAGACCTTCGTCGCGGGCCCCCCGATCACGCGGGGGTCCGTACGCCCCTCGGTGGTCTCCCCCGCCGGGGAAAGCACGGCGGGGTCGCAGTGAACGAGGTACCAGGTATACCCGGTGCCCGGGATGCCCTCGAGCCTCACCTCGACCGCCTGGCCGCGCTCCAGGGTGATCGCGGCGCCGCTGTCCCTCTCGGTGATGACGATGTCCTTCAAGGCGCCACCCGTCAGGCCGTCAGCCGCTGCGCCGCGTGCGCAGCCCGCCAGGGCGAGCAGAAAGGCCGTGCAGAGGACCCATCCCCGGGCCCGATGCCATCTGGCCATGGCGTCAGCCCTCCACGAAACCACTCCCGGGCATTCCCGGGGGCGCGTTCATGCCGGGCCCCGGCGTCCCGGCCGGACCCGGACATGGGCTCGGTGCCCCTCACCCACCGTTACCACAGCGCCGAACGGGGTGCAAGACCTCGAGCCGAAGCCGAATAAAAAAGGGGCCGCGCCCGACGCGGCCCCTTCGTCGTCCGTACCTGCAGCCCTTTTTACTTAAGGATCTTGCGTCTTGCGGCGCCAAGTCCCAGCAGGCCGACTCCGAGGAGCATCAGCGTCGTGGGTTCCGGCACGGCAGCCGTCGTGACGGTCAGGTTGTCGATTCCGAAGGGAACGGTGCTCTGATTATTGCGGAACGTCAGGGTGGTCACCGGGGTCGAGAATGTCCAATCGTGGTGCTTGAGCTCCCCTGCCGTTCCCGAGCCTCTGTATTCGTTGGCGGGATCTCCCATCATGAAGAAAAATTCGGTAGGATAGAAATCGTCCCAGTCAAAAGAAACCGAAACGATCGGTTCCGGAAAGACGATGGAAATGCCGTTGATAAGCTGGTCCCGCCCGTCGCTGTAGAGATAATTCGTCGTAAAAGCGCCGGCGGGTTGATTGATGATTGTGGTTGCATTCGGGTTTGGAAAAGCCGAGAGGACCACCGGTGCGCCGAAGTGCTCTGTCATGTAGGCCGAGATGTCCCCCGGGCCTGTCTCGACTGCAAGCGTATTGAAATCGAACGTGACGGTTGCCGCGCCCGCGAAGGTGCCGAATGCAAGCAAGGTGATCAAGATTCCCTGGCAGACAAGCAATCGCTTCATGACCCTTTCCTCCTTCCTGTCCTCCTTCCTGCATCCGCAGTGAAAATTCCGGATTGCGCTGTGAGCGGAAGACCACACCGGCCGTTTTGGTGCATAATAGATGCCCGGGGCCGGGACGCCGCGGCGATGAACATTTAACTATTTGATAAATAAAGAGAATCATTGACATTCGATCGGAACTGTCCGGAATTTATGAAAGGGGAACAATCTGAAAAATGTAAATATTTCTTACGCTCGAAACGACGGTAATGCCCTCCCGAGATAATTTTATTCGCGAAATCATGAGGTTTTAGATGTCGCGCGCATTTGTAAGGATTGGCGACACTCGAAGACCTGAAAACATCATGGAATGGCGCAAAAATGCTGATGAATACTGCGGATATTGAGGGGTGCTTCCGCCGGGGCCGATCGTTCGGCTCCCGGCGGCGCGACCTGATCGAGCAGAACCGCTGCATCAACCGATGCGACGATGCGTTCCCGGAGTGCCGGGATGTGTGCAAACGCCAGGGAGGCGGGCTTTCACGCCGCCGTATCCCGTTCGGTGATGAGGATGTCCTTCAAGGCGGCCCCCGTCGGGCAGTCCTCTGCGGCTACAAGGCGGCGGATGCGAGGCCGGCCGACATCACCTCGGGGTTAGGGTTTCCTCCCGGGCGTTGTTGCTGCGGTTCCGGTCCTCGAGCCGGCCCGCCGCATCGATGACGGCCCCGACGGACGCCGAGGACCTCAGGGGCTCGCCGAGCACGTACACCACGGCGGAGCTCCCCCGGGAGAGCTGGCGCTGCGGGTCGAAGGCCGAAAGGGGTGCCGTGGCCCAGGAGCGCCCGTTCTGGGTGATCTGGAGGTAGGGCTGGTCCGCGCCGCTGCGCTGCCACAGCTCCGGCGGCACGGGGCCGCCCAGGTTTCGGATCTCCACGTTGACCCGTCTTGCGGCGTCGAGCCAGATGCGGGTGACGGCCAGGTCCGGGGGGTTCGACACGACGGCGGCGGGCCCCGCCGGGGCGAGGGCGGTCGCCGGGGATGCCGACCCTGCATCTCCGCGCTGGTGGCGCTGGCGCTGCTGTCCCGGGACGAGGCTCTCGGCCTTGCGGTTGTTGCGGGTGTTGCCCTCCACGAGGCGGCCGTCGGGGTCGATCACCGCCGTCACCTCGGCGGGCCGCTCCAGCACGAGGTCGCTCACATACCGCACGGTCTGCCTGCCTCGCTTCGCGAGCACCATGCCGGGGTCGAGTTCCTTGAGCAGGATGCTCTTTCGTTCCTGCCCGTCGAGCTTGAGGCTCAGGCGGATCGCCTTCTCCGGCGGGTCGTTCCACCGCACCGCCGGCACTCCCCTCTTGCCGATCCCCGCGATCACGACCGTCACGCGGTTCGACGCGTCGAGGCCGACGGACTCAACGGCCAGGTCCGCCTTGACCTCGTAGCCCTTCTCGATCTCCGGGTCCACGTCCCAGGCGCTGCCGGGGTAGTCGATGAGGATCCGGCCCTTCACCGTCTCGGACGAGAAGTTCTGCAGGATGACGAGATACCGGCCGGCCGTCGCGGCGAGCTCCGGGTGATCCACGGCGTGGTCGAGGCCGCCGTTGAGCTTGTGCGGGCCCAGGCCCACGGATCCGTGGTAGTAGGCGGGGGGCTTCTTCCTGTCGCGGGAGAAGATGTCATCGACCGACTGCAAGACCTTGACGGCCTCCCCGACGAGCTTTTCCGAGACCTTGAACAGGGGGTTGATCTCCAGGACCGACTGCGCGGTTTTGGCGGCAGGCCGTACCGACCTGTAGAGCTGGTCCCAGAAATCGGGCGGCGTCTTCTTCGGGTCGAAGACGCGCGCGTCGAGAAGCACCGCGCGAAACTCGTGCTGCGAGGGACCGGAACCGGTCTCGACACCCACGGAGACACGGACGAGGCCCGGTCGGGTCAGCTCGACGGGATAGTAGAGCTCGAAGGGGTTGCCTTTCGATCCCCCGTAGAGGGTGAAGGCCTGGTGGTAACGCGCGTTGTCGTCCTCGGCGGCCGCAGGGGCGGCAACCGGGGTCAGCATGCAGGCGAGAACGAGAACGAGGATGAACAGTGGACGCGTCATGGCTTTCCTCCCAAGGAATGATTCGGCCCCGAGGGCCCGCGGAATTATCGTCAAAGACATTTGCCCTGTCAATATGAACCGCTGAGCATGGAGTCACGGCCCGCGGGGGCCCGCCGTACCGCCGGCGGATGCCGGGGATACCGGCGCCGGATGCAAGAGCCCTGCCGTCGGAAAAATCAGGTGTGAAAAGACGGCGGATAGCGCGAAATTTGCATGGACGACGGCGGATTTCACGGGCGGCAGTGGGGTCAAGTTCGGTGATGTTCCGTCCGATGAAGGACAAGAATCCATCTCGGGGAGGTTTTCGAATGCGTCGGTTGATGTCCGCGGGGTTTGCCGTTCTTTTCTTTGCCCTTGTCGTCGCCGCGCCGGGTGCCGCCGGCGCCGCCACATGCCTGCAGACCCAGAAGCAGTGCGTCCAGAAGCAGAAGAAATGCGTCAAGACGAAGAAGGTGTGCGCCCAGACGACGCGCCGCTGCGCCGAGCAGAAGCAGCAGTGCCTGGCCCGCAACACCAAGACGGGGCAGTGCGTCTCGTCGCAGACGGTCTGCACGAGGTGGGAGGAGAGCTGCGCCCGCTGGCAGGAGACCTGCGAGCAGTACGAGGACGTCTGCACGCAGTGGAAGGACGTCTGCGTCAGGTACAGCAACCCCCAGGCCTGCTACAACGCGTGCCTGCAGACCCAGCAGTCCTGC
>CAYSDD010000038.1:0-7203 GCA_964429555.1 uncultured Syntrophaceae bacterium | reverse complement strand
ACCGTGCTCACCAGCCTCAACGACCGCGACCTCTCCGAGCTGGGATTCCGGCAGACCACCCAGGCGCTGGCGGCGCACCTGGCCGCGGCGGCCCGCCGGGCCGGCATGGGGGGCGTCGTGGCGTCCCCCCGGGACATCCTTTCCATCCGGGAGGCCTGCGGGCCGGGTTTTGCGATCGTGACGCCCGGTATCCGCCTGGCCGGCGACGAGGTGGAGAAGGACGATCAGAAGCGGATCGACACCCCCCGAGAGGCGATCCGCAACGGGGCCGATTACATCGTCGTGGGTCGGCCCATCCGCCTGGCAAAGGATCCCGTCGAGGCCGCGGACCGGATCGTCGAAGAGATCGCCCTGGGACTGGCGGACAGGCAATCATAAGTAGATTCAGCCTGTTCGGTTTGTCCCGTCTATTCGGTCCCGTACCTGAAGCGGCACGTATCATAGAGCCCATAATCAAGCACCAAGCATCAAGCAACAAGGTGGAAACAAGAATCTCCCCACGTGCATCCTTGCTGCTTGAACCTTGTTGCTTGCTGCCTGGAGATTCAATCTCCTCAAGGATGACCAGTTACTGACCACTAGCCACATGCAAATCATTTACGGCATCCATCCCGTCCTGGAGACCCTCCGAAGCGAGGCCGGCGACATCCGCAAGATCGTCCTCGCCGAGGGCCGCCGCGGCGGGGATGTGAAGCGGATCGTGGAGCTTGCAGCGGCCCGGGGCGTCGCGGTGGAGGTCCGCCGGCGGGAGGACCTCGACCGCCAGGCAGGCACCGACGCCCACCAGGGCGTTCTCTGCATCTGCGGGGAGTTTGTCTATGCGACCCTCGACGACATCGTCGCCAGCCGCCACCCTGCCTTTCCGGGCAGCCTTGTCCTGCTGCTCGACGGGATCGAGGACCCCCGGAACCTGGGCTCCCTCATCCGGTCGGCCCACTGCTTCGGCGCAAACGGGGTGGTGATCCCAAGGGACCGGGCCTGCGGCGTCACCCCCGCCGTTCTCAAGGCCTCGGCCGGCGCTGCCGGCCACCTGCCGGTCGCCCGGGTCGTCAACCTCACCCAGGCCATCGAATTCCTCAAGGCAAAGGGGTTCTGGATCTACGGGGCCCATGCCGCCGCGGACACCGACCTCGGGTCGGCGCGCTTCGAGGGGGATATCGGCCTCGTGATGGGAAGCGAGGGCAGGGGCATCAGGCCCCTCGTGCGCAGGCACTGCGACATCCTGCTCTCCATCCCCCTCTTCGGCAAGGTCGATTCCCTGAACGTCTCCGTCGCCGCCGGGATCCTCCTGCACGAGATCCGACGCCAATCTCCCACCCGTTGAGTGGGGCGGCATCCTGCCGGCAAGAGAAGGTAAGAAGGTGAGAGGGTAAGAACGTTGGATAAGCCCGATTCCAACGCTTACGCTACGATTCTCCAACCTTCTCACCTTCAAACCCTCTCACCCTCTGATTCTGGCCTGCCCCGTTCCACTCCATGGCATTGATTTTGCTTCATTTTGCAGCACAACCCCTTGCATTCGTTGCGATCGGTACACCGGGATAAAGAAATCCGGCGGCATGCCGATGATAAGGAAAGCACGGGCATGCGTGCCGCGGTCCCGTTTCCGGGACGCGGCACGGAACAGGATCTCACCAATATCCTTACGGAAAAGCGGGTCAACCGAGGAGAAGGAACATGGCAGTCTATGTCTGGGTAGCCCAGGGACGGGCAGGCGAGATGAAAAAAGGCGAGACGGAGGCCCTCAACGAGGCGGCCGTCCGCACGCAGCTCCGGAGGCAGGGCCTCAAGCCGACGAAAGTGAAGGAGAAGCCCAAGGACCTGCTGGAGATGATCCCGTTCCGGGGGAGCGTAAAGGGCAAGGATGTCGTCATCTTCTCGCGCCAGTTCTCCACGATGATCAGCGCGGGCCTGCCGCTCATCCAGTGCCTCGACATCCTGGCCGGCCAGGAGCAGAACAAGGCCTTTGCCCGGATCATCCGCAACGTCAAGGAGGACATCGAGGGCGGATCCACCCTCACCGACGCCCTGAAGAAGTACCCCAAGGTCTTCGATGACCTGTTCATCAATATGATCGCCGCAGGCGAAGCCGGCGGGATCCTGGACACGATCCTGAACCGCCTGGCCACCTACCTGGAAAAGGCCATGAAGCTGAAACGGAAGGTCAAGGGCGCCATGACGTACCCCGCCGTCGTCCTGTTCGTTTCGATTGCCGTCATCACCCTGCTGCTCGTCAAGGTCGTGCCCGTCTTCCAGGGCATCTTCTCGGGCATGGGCCGGGAGCTGCCGTTCCTGACGCAGTTTCTCATCGACCTGAGCAACTTCATCACGAACAACGCCCTCTACATCGTCGGAGCGATGATCGTGGCGGTCGTGGCCCTCGTCAAATTCTACCAGACGGACCAGGGCCGCAGCCTGTTCGACCGCATGATCCTCAAGCCCCCCGTGATCGGGCCCCTGATGCGGAAGGTCGCCATCGCGAAATTCACACGCACCCTCTCCACCATGATCTCCAGCGGCGTGCCCATCCTCGACGGGCTCGAGATCGTGAGCCGCACGGCCGGCAACAAGATCGTCGAGAAGGCCCTCATGGAGACCCGGAAGAACATCAGCGAGGGGAAGACGATCGCCGAGCCCCTGGCGGCCACGTCCGTCTTCCCGCCCATGGTCGTGCAGATGATCGCCGTCGGCGAGGCGACGGGGTCGCTCGACTCCATGCTGACCAAGATCGCCGACTTCTACGACGACGAGGTGGAGACGGCCGTCAACGCCATGACGTCCATGCTCGAACCCATGCTCATGGTGTTCCTCGGCGGCGTCGTCGGCGGGATGATCGTGGCGATGTACCTGCCGATATTCCAGATCGGCTCGATCGTCGGATAGGCAGGCTCAAGGCATACGGCAAAGGGCTCAAGGCGAAGACAAAAACAGGAGAAGATCAGACACCGCATGGCACAAAAAGCCCCCGACCCGAATTCCCGGGCGGGGGCTTTTTCGTGGGCAAAAAATGGTCGGGATGGCGCGATTCGAACGCGCGACTCCTGCGTCCCGAACGCAGTGCCCTACCAGGCTGGGCCACATCCCGACGCCGACACGATATATAATTTGTCTTTAAAAGTCCATAATTTTTTGCTACTAAACCCTATGGGAACCGGTGAAGAGGCTTGCCGGACCGTGCCCCGGCGAGCCCCTCCGGATGGGGTCGGGATCGGTCCCCGGGAAGGGCGCGCAAGAGAGAAGGCACCGTGATCATCTACGATCTGAGCTGTGAAAAGAAACACAAATTCGAGGGCTGGTTCAAGGACCTGGCCGCCTTCGAGGAGCAGAAGGCCCGGAAGCTGATCACCTGCCCCGTCTGCGGGAGTTCGGACGTGGCGATGCTGCCCGCCTCGATCGCCGTCATGGGCAGGAGCCGCGAGCTCAGGGAGCGCAAGGCGAACCTGGCCGACGTCTCCCCGATGAAGATGCTGGAGATGATCAACGACTTTGTGACGAAAAATTTCGACGACGTGGGCAGCCGCTTTGCCGAGGTGGCCCTGAAGATCCACCGGGGGGAGGAGCAGAGGCGCAACATCCGCGGGGTCACGACGGACAAGGAGGAGGAGACGCTGCGTGAGGAGGGCGTGGAGTTCATGAAGATCCCCGTGCCCAAGTTCGACAGCTAGCGCCGCTTTGCAGGGAAGAAGGTAAGAGGGTAAGAGGGTAAGAAGGTAAGACGTGGAAGGACACTGGCGGTTTTTCCAATCTTCTCACCTTCTCAACCTCTTACCTTCGCTTGTTTAAAGAGGGTGACATGAAGGGACGATTCGAAGGGATCCTCGAGACGATCGGCAACACGCCGCTTGTCGAGATCCGCAAGCTCAACCCCAACCCCAACGTCAGGATCTTCGCAAAGCTCGAAAGCTTCAATCCCGGGGGGTCCGTGAAAGACCGGCCCGCCCTGTACATGATCGAGCGTGCCGAGGAGCGGGGCGAGCTGACGCGCGACAAGATCATCCTCGAGGCGACGAGCGGCAACACGGGGATCGGGCTCGCCCTGGTGGCCGCCGCCAAGGGCTACCGGCTGTGCCTCACCCTCTCCGAGTCGGCCAGCGAGGAACGCAAGAAGATCCTCAAGGCCCTCGGCGCGGAGCTTCGCTTCACCCCCGCCGCCCTGGGCACCGACGGCGCCATCGAGGAGGCCTACGAGCTGATGCGCGCCAACCCCGGGAAGTACTTCCTGGTCGATCAATTCAACAACCCCGACAATTTCGCCGCCCACTACCACGGCACGGCCGTGGAGATCTGGGAGCAGACCGAGGGCAAGGTCACGATGCTCGTGGCCACCCTGGGCACCTCCGGCACGGCCATGGGCTGCGCGATGCGCCTCAAGGAATACAACCCCGCGATCCGGATCGTCGGCGTCGAGCCCTACATGGGCCACAAGATCCAGGGTCTCAAGAACATGAAGGAGTCCTACCGCCCGGGCATCTTCGACCGGGGCCGCCTCGACGAGACGGTGCACATCCTCGACGAGGACGCCTACGAGATGGCCCGCAGGCTGCTGCGCGAGGAGGGGATCTTCGCCGGGATGAGCTGCGGCGCGGCCATGCACGTGGCCGTCGAGAAGGCGAAGGAGCTCGGCGAGGGTCTCATCGTCGTCATCCTGCCCGACAGCGCCGAGCGCTACCTTTCGACGGAGCTCTTCGCCGACAAGGAAAAGTCGACGCTGCGGCTCTACAACGTCCGCACGAAGCAGAAGGAGTTCTTCCAGCCCCTTCGCGCCGACGAGGTCCGGATGACCACCTCCGGGCCGTCGATTCACCTGGTGCCGCACCTCGGCAGCTACCGGCGCTTCGTCGTCTCGGACATGATCGCCCGCTACCTGGGGTTCAAGGGCTACCGGGTCAGGCGCACGACCAACATCGTCGACCTGACGGACAAGACGATCGCCGAGGCGGAGCGGGCGGGCCTCGAGCACGGCGAGTTCACGAGGCGGGCCCTCGGCGAATTTCTCCGGGAGGCCGAAACGCTGCGGATCGGCGCCGACGTCGTCTACCCGAGCGCGCTGGAGCACGTGGAGTCCATGCTGGCCGTCGTGGAGAAGCTCGTGGAGAAGGGCTACGCCTACGAGAAGCTGCGCTCCGTCTACTTCGACATCTCGAAGTTCGAGGACTACGGCAAGCTCTCCAACGTGGACCTCGCCAAGGTGCAATCGGGCAAGACCACGGATCTCGACGAGTACGAGAAGGACAGCCCCGTCGATTTCACGCTGCTCAAGCGCTCGACGCTGGCGGAGCTCAAGAGGGGGATCTACCTCCGCACCCGCTGGGGCAACGTGCGGCCGAGCTGGCACCTGGCCTGCGCGGCCCTCTCCATGAAAATGCTGGGCGACACCTTCGACATCCACGCCAGCGGCTCCGACATCGTGTTCCCGCACTGCGAGAACGTGCTGGCCATCGGGAAGGCCCTCACGGGCAAGCCCCCGGCCAACTACTGGATCAACACGGATCTCGTGATGGTCGAGGGCAAGAAGATGTCGCGATCGCTGGGCAACATCCTCACCGTGGCGGACCTCGTCCGCCAGGGCTACCGGGGCAGCGAGATCCGCTACTTCCTGCTGTCGTCGCACTACCGCAAGCCGCTGAACTTCTCGCCCGGCGCGATGGAGACGGCGAAGAACACCGTCGAGAAGCTCAACGAGTTCGTGCAGCGCCTCATGCACGGCACGCCGGGCGCGGGATGCCCCGACACGGACCAGCTCGTCTACGACCTGCGGCACGGGTTTGCCGGGGCGATGGACGATGACCTGAACATCTCCGCGGCGCTGGCCGTCCTGTTCGGGTTCGTCAAGCGGGTGAGCGCGCCGCTGGCCCGCAACGCCTTCAGCCCGAAGGAGCGCGACAAGCTCCTCGAGGCCCTCCGTTCGGTCGACTCGGTGCTCGCCGTCATGGACTTCGAAGCGGAGGGGCTGGGCGAAGAGGCCCGGCGCCTCATCGAGGAGAGAGACGAGTTGCGCCGGCGCAAGCAATGGAAGGAGGCCGACGAGATCCGCCTGCGGCTTGCCGCGATGGGGGTGGAGATCAAGGACACGCCCGCGGGGACGACGTGGAAGAAGAAGTAGCGGGTCGCAGCGGCGGGGTTTTCCCATTGCATCGGCCGCCCGCTTTGACTACAATGTCTCATGCAGTCCGGAACGGGAACAGCAGCCGGGCATTGCAAACCGGAAGGAGGGATCAAGGCATGGCGGAGGAGGAAAAGAAACAGGGCGCCGATGCGTGGGATGCCACGCAGTGGCACGTCGTGGAGAAGGGGGAGACGCTGTCGAAGATCTCCAAGAAGTACTATGGCGACCCCAACCTGTACATGAAGATCTTCGAAGCCAACAAGGACGTTCTCAAGAACCCCGATCTGATCAAGATCGGACAGAAATTACGGATTCCCTGATCAAAAGGAGGAACAGAGATGACGGCGAAAAGATTCTGGCTCCCCATTCTGCTCGTGGTATTCGGGCTGTTTGTGGTGTCCTGCGGCTCGGGCAACAAGGAGGCGGCAACCGCGGCGATGAAGGCGGCCCAGGATTCCTGGAACGCGGCCAAGGGCGAAGTGGTGAAGTACATCCCCGATCAGGCCAAGGGCGTGGATGATGCGATCAAGGGCGCAAAGGAGAACTTTGACAAGGGCAACTTCGACGCGGCCCTCGAAACGGCAAAGGTCATCCCCGACAGGGTGAAGGCGCTGGCGGCCGCCGCCTCGGCGAAAAAGGCGGAGCTCGCGAAGAGCTGGGAGGAAATGAGCGGCGGTCTGCCCAAGATGCTCGAGGCGATCAAGAGCCGGCTCGACATCCTGTCGCAGAGCAAGAAGCTGCCCGCCAATCTCGACAAGGCGAAGCTCGAGGGGGCCAAGGGCGGCTACGAGGAAGCGGCCAAGATGTGGGAAGACGCAAAGGCGGCCTTTGCCGGCGGCAACTTGACCGATGCGCTGGCCAAGGGCAAGACCGTGAAGGAGAAGGCCGCGGCGGTGATGACGGCCCTCGGCATGGAAGTCCCGGCGGCGGCCGCGCCCGCCCCGGCGCCCGCGGCCGCTCCCAAGGGATAACCCCGTCGAATATCGTCGAAGATCGGGGACGTTGGTAACTAATTAGACAAACTCTGCACACCTCTTTCAGTTTGTCTAATTAGTTACCAACGTCCCCCTTTTTTTTCAGCGGCTCCTCGTCACGCC
>CAYSDD010000037.1:0-7534 GCA_964429555.1 uncultured Syntrophaceae bacterium | reverse complement strand
TCCCGCCGCCCCACATGCCGCCGCCGATGCTGAGCTTGCGCTCGTAGAGGGCGACCTTCTTCCCCGCCTTCGCCAGGAAGTAGGCCGCGACGAGGCCTGCGGGCCCGCCGCCCACGACGGCCACGTCGACGTCCAGGTGCGCCAGCAGCTTCCTCGTGTACGTCTCGACGATGGCCCGGGTAATGGTGACTTCGTTTAGCGCCATAATTCCGTTCTCCTCATGTTCGCGCACTCCCGAAAGGGTGCGCATGATTGAGACTGTGACTCTCGGTTATAAGTGATGCAGTGCAGGAGCTCGAATGGGAACTTGCATGTCTTCCTGTCTTTTCCGCTCTTCCGAACATCTGCACTTCCTAACTTCTTGATTTACGAAGGGCCTTCGACACCCTGAGCACCTTGTCGGCCACCTCGGCCGGGTTGCGCCCGAGGATGCGGACGATGGGCTCCTTGCCTTCGCCGCCCCGGTCGAAGACGGCGTCGGGGATGCCCTCGTGCCGCGACAGGGCGTCCGTCGTCCCCCACTCGAGGGAGGAGCCCTCGCGGAGCTTCACTTCCCGAGGCTCGTCGGCCCGGTCGAAGCTTGCCACGTCGAACCCGAGGGCCTTCAGGATGTCGACGATCTCCTCGGAGAATCGGATGTTCATGGCCGACCGGTAGCGGTCGTCGAAGCGCATGACGGCGAGGATCACCTTGGCGACGTGGCTCGAGGCCCCGAAGGCCGGGTCATGGAGGGTCTCCACGTTCTGACCGACGCGGATGATTCGGCCCGGGACGGCGGCCACCTCCGCCGCCGACGTCGCCCCCGGGAGTGCATAGCCGAAGTTGGACTGGATCTCGGGGACGATGTTGCCCGTGTGCATGCCCTTGAGCCTCTTGATTGCCGTCTTCAACTCCTCGATGCAGCGCCAGCGCTCGCCCTCGCGGAAGACCGGGGCGAAATGATTCGTCGGTCCCTGGCCCCCGCCGATCGCAAGGCCGAAGCGGATGGCCTCGGTGACGTAGTCCTTCGCCCGCTGCACGGCCTCGTGAACGCCGGCGCCCTGGGCAAGCCCCGTGGCGATGGCCGAGGCGAAGGTGCAGCCCGTGCCGTGCGTGTGCTTCGTGTCGATGCGCTTTACGGCGAATTCGTGGAAGCCCTTTCCGTCGAAGAGCAGGTCCGCGGCGTCGCCCTCGAGATGCCCGCCCTTGACGACGACGTTCTTCGCCCCGAGCTCGTGGATCCGGACGGCGGCTTTCCGCATGTCGCTCTTCCTGGAGATCCGCATCCCCGTGAGGGCCTCCGCCTCGGGGATGTTCGGCGTGACGACCGCGGCCAGCGGGATGAGTTCCCCGATGAGGGTCTCCCGGGCCTCCTCGCGCAGCAGGCGGCTGCCGCCCTTGGCCGCCATGACGGGGTCGACGACGAGCTTCCGGATCCTGTACTGCCGGATCTTCTTCGCCACGCAGCGGATGATCTCCGACGAGGAGAGCATGCCCGTCTTGGCCGCATCGACGCCGATGTCGCCCGCCACGGAGTCGAACTGCGCCTCGATGAACTCGACGGGAATCTCGTGCACCGCCTGCACACCAAGGGTGTTCTGGGCCGTCAGCGCCGTCACGACGCTCATGCCGAAGCCGCCCAGGGCCGTGATCGTCTTGAGGTCTGCCTGGATCCCGGCGCCCCCGCCGGAATCGGACCCCGCAACGGTCAGGACTCGCTTCACATCCATGAGGTCCTCCTCGAAAACAAAAGGCACACCCCTGGTGGATGTGCCTTGAACCTTCATCGCTGTTTCCGCCACTCCCTACGCTGGCATTACCCAGGTCAGGTTCGAAGGGTATACTCTCAGCCTGTACGGCACCCCCAGGATCGGCTATTCGATTGTGGATACAACTTACCCCAGCCGGGGGGGAGAATCAAGGAAATAATCGGGGTTGCACGCCGGCCGGTCGCCGGCGAATTGAGCTTGAAACGGGAATCGTTCGGGGGTAAGGATTTTCACTCAATCCGAACCGCAGACGAGAGCCCTCGATGACACAGGGACGCCTTGTATTCCTGATCTGTTTCGCCGAAATACTGTCCATGACGGGAACCATGTACTTCCCGGCCCTGCTGCCTTCCTTCCAAGTCGAGTGGGGACTGACCAATACGGCGGCGGGCTGGGTCAACGGCGTCTTCTTCGCGGGCTATGCCATTGCATCGCCCGTACTCGTGAGCTTCACCGACCGCGTCCCGGCCCACCGGATCTACCTGCCATCTGCGCTTCTTGCCGCCCTTGCCATGTTGCTCTTCGGCTGGCTCGCCGAGGGCACCTGGACGGCCTCGGCGCTGCGGCTGCTCGCGGGAATCGGTCTCGCCGGAACCTACATGCCCGGCCTCAAGGCCCTGAGCGACAATCTCTCCGGACCGGGCCAGAGCCGGCACATCGTTTACTACACGGCATCCTACGGCGTGGGGACGGCGCTCTCCGTCTATCTCGCCGGGCTCCTGGAGCCGGTCACGGGCTGGCGCGTAGGGGCGGAGCTTCTCGCACTCGGACCGCTTTGTGCGCTCCTGATCTTTGCCGCCGTCGTGCCGCCGGGCAAACCCGCGGGGTCCGGGCCAGGCCTGCATGTGTCGCGAAACGACCTGCGGATCGTCCTGGGCAACCGGCCCGTCGTGGGTTACATCCTGGGCTACGGGTCTCACAACTGGGAGCTCTTCGGATACCGGTCCTGGCTCGTGGCCTTCCTCGCGTACAGCCTGAGTCTCCATCCCGGGTTCACCCCTTCGATGAGCCCCCAGAACGTTGCCATGCTCATCCTGCTTGCGGGAGTGCCCGCCAGCATCCTCGGAAACGAGGGGGCCATGGCCTGGGGGCGCCGAAGGGCCCTTGCCGCTTACATGATCGGGTCGGGCCTGCTCGGATGCGTCGTCGGGTTCGCCGCCGGGCTCCACGTCTACCTCGTCATCGCGATTTGCCTGCTTTACGGCATGGCGAATCTCTTCGACAGCGGGGCCCTCACGGCCGGGCTCATCGCCGAAACGCCGCAGCGGCAGCGGGGATTGACGCTGGCCATCTACTCGTTCTCGGGCTTCGGGATGGCCTTCCTGGCGCCGCTGGCATTCGGGGCCATCCTCGACGCCGCCGGCAGGGAAACCCTGGCGTGGGGCTTCGCCTTTGCGGCGCTGGGGCTCGTCTGCCTGTCCGGCGCCCTTTGGCTGCGGATCTTCCGGGCACGATAATGCCGCGCCGTCGAGGGGTTACCCCTTCCCGGCGTTGACAGCGACCGCGGGGCCGCCTATACTCGAGCAAAACCGACAGGAAGGATGCCCGTGGCCGTCCAGCAGATTCGCGACCATCTCTACCTGATCGACATCGACCAGGCCCTCGAGGGGTTCCGGAAGTTCATCAGCGCATGGCTCTGCGGGGTCAACGGGCAGACGATCCTCGTCGACCCGGGACCGGCTTCCACCATCCCCTGCCTGGTCGAGCGTCTGAAGGGGGCCGGGGTCGACCGGATCGATCACATCCTGCTTACCCATATCCACCTCGATCACGCAGGGGGCACGGGCCACCTGATGCGGCACTTCCCCGACGCAAGGGTCAACTGCCACCCCAAGGGGATCCCCCACATGACAGCCCCGCAGAAACTCTGGGAGGAATCGAAAAAGGTCCTCGGGAGGGTGGCCGAGGCGTACGGCGAGATGGCGCCCGTGCCCGAGGCAGCCATCTCCTGGAGGGAGCGCATCCCGATCGGCAACGCCGTGATCGAGGCCATCGAGACCCCGGGCCACGCGGCACACCACGTCTCGTACCGCGTCGGCGACGTCCTCTTCGCCGGCGAGGTGGGCGGCGTCTACGTCCCCCTCGACGACGGGTTCTACTGCCGACCGGCAACCCCCCCGCCCTTCCGGCAGGGGACGTTCAGGGATTCCATCGCCAGGCTGGCCGCCCTTGACGTGTCCCTCGTCTGCCTCGGGCACTACGGCTGCAGGCAGGACGTTTCGGGCCTGTTCGAGAGGGCCCGGCGCCAGCTCGATTTCTGGGTGGACGCGACGACAAGGCATCTCCGGGCCGGCAGCGAACCCTTCGAGGAGACGGTCCTGGCCGATCTCGTCGCCGGCGACCCGGACATGGGGGGATGGCACTTGCTGCCGGACGACATCCGGACCCGCGAGAGATCCTTCTGCTTCAACAGCATCCGGGGCATGCGGATGTACCTGGAAAAAGAAGAAGGGTAGAAGGTCGGACGGTGAGAAGGTTGGAGACGCCTTGACGAACGCGCGGTTCGTGACCTATCCAACGTTCTTGCCCTCTCACCTTCTCACCCTCTCGTTTTCTCCGGGCCCCCGATCCCCGGACTGCTATGGGATATTGAAGACTCGCTTCGCGTTGGCCGTCGTCACGGCCGCCACGTCCTCGAAAGGCAGCCCCTTGATCTCGGCCACCTTCCGGGCCGTGTGGACCACGTAGGCCGGCTCGTTGCGCTTGCCGCGGAAGGGGTGGGGGGTGAGGTAGGGGCAGTCGGTCTCCACGAGCAGCGAATCCAGGGGCAGATCGCGGACGATGGAGCGCAGCTTTTCGTTTTTCTCGAAGGTCACCGTCCCGGGGATGGAGATGTAGAAACCCAGGCCGATGCACTGTTTCGCCATGGCATGGTCGCCGGAGAAGCAATGGATGACGCCCCGCCGGGCGCCTTTCCAGCTCTTGAGCTGTTCCAGCGTTTCCCGGTGCGCCTCGCGGTCGTGGATCACCACGGGAAGGTCGAGCTCCGAGGCCAGCTCCAGCTGCTCGCCGAAACGGCGGATCTGGGTTGCCCGGGGTGAGAGGTTGCGGAAGAAATCGAGCCCGATCTCGCCGTAGGCGACGACCTTCTCCTGCCCCGCCATTTCCTTCAGCGCGTCGTAGGTCTTGCCGTCGATGTCCTTGACCTCGTGGGGGTGGACCCCGATGACGGCGTAGACGCCCGGATAGCGGCCGGCGATGCCGAGGGCCTTGCGGCAGTCCTCCACGGTGGTGCCCACCGTGACGATGATCTCCACGCCGGCCTCCCTCGCCCTGCGGACGACCTGGTCGCGGTCCCGGTCGAAGGGCGGCATCTCCAGGTGGGCATGCGAATCGATGAGCATCGGCCGGCGCCCTACCCCTTCGAAGGCTTCTTCCGGTCCAGCTCCACGGGGACTTCCTCGGCCAGGGCCGCCACGTCGGGGAGCGTGGAGAGGTACTTGGCGAGGAAGGTGTCCGTCATCTCGCCTTTCTTGAGTTTGAGCTCGATGATTCTCTTGTCTGCACTGCCCATGTTGAATGCCTCCGATCCTTCTTTCTTCATTCCGATCCTCCTCGTGAGTTCGCTGTGAACCCGCCGGTCTGACGGGAATGATCCTGCGGCTCAGCCGCCTCAGCTCCGGAGCCGGGGATCCAGAGAATCCCGGATCCCTTCGCCGAGCATGTTGTAACCGAGAACGGTCACCAGGATGGCGAGCCCCGGGTACAGGGAAAGCCACCAGGCGATGTCGATGTTGTCCTTTCCCGCCGTGAGGATGTTGCCCCAGCTCGGCGTCGGCGGCTGCACGCCGATGCCGAGAAAGCTCAGGGCCGACTCCGTGAGAATCGCCCCGGCCACCCCGAGGGTCGCCGCCACGAGCACCGAGGCCATGCAGTTGGGAAGGACGTGGATGAAGATGATCCGCGCGTCGCTCGCCCCGATCACGCGGGCGGCCTGTACGAAATCACGCTCCTTGAGCGAGATGAAATCGGCCCGCACCAGGCGCGTGATCCCCATCCAGCCCGTGGCGCCGATGATGACCATGATGTTCCAGATCGAGGGCTCCAGGAATGCGATCACCGCCAGGATGAGGAAGAACGTGGGGAAGCACAGCATGATGTCGACGAAGCGCATGATGACCGCATCGACCCACCGGCCGTAGTAGCCGGCCACGGCGCCCAGGATCGTCCCGATGCAAATCGCGATGCCCGTGGAAACGAAGCCCACCTTGAGGGAGATCTGCGCCCCCCAGATCATCCGCGAGAGCACGTCGCGCCCGAGCTGGTCCGTGCCGAACCAGTGTTGCGCCGAGGGGGGCTGCAGGATGTTCTTGAGATCGATCGCCGCGGGATCGTAGGGGGCGATCCACGGCGCGAGGATCGACAGGGCGAACAGCAGCACGACCACGACGCTCCCCGCCACGGCGAGATGGTTTTTCGAGAACCGGTACCAGAAGTCCGTTTTCATCGTGCGATCCGTCGCCCGTCCCATGCGTATCGGCCCCCGCCCCTCAGGAGATCCGGATCCTCGGGTCCGCCAGCGCGTAGGACACGTCGGCCAGCAGGTTCCCGAGGAGCGTCAGCACGGCCCCGATCACCAGGATCCCCATCACGACGGGGTAGTCCCGGGCCATGACGGCCATGTAGAAGAGCTGCCCCATCCCGGGGATGCTGAAGATCGTCTCGAAGATGACGCTCCCCCCGATGAGCCCCGGGACCGAGAGGCCCAGCAGCGTGATCACGGGGAGCAGGGCGTTGCGCAGGGCGTGCTTGTAGATGACCGTCCGCTCGGGCAGCCCCTTGGCCCGGGCGGTGGTGATGTAGTCCTGGCGGATCACCTCCAGCATGTTCGAGCGCATGTAGCGAGAAAGACCCGCGAGCCCCCCGAAGGCCGCGATCGACACGGGCAGGATCAGGTGCTTGATGAAATCCCAGAAGGCCTCGGCGGGGGGGAGATACTCGTAGTTCAGGGACCGGATGCCCGAGATGGGCAGCCAGTCCAGGTGCAGGCCGAAGAGGATCATGAGCAGCAGCGCGAGCCAGAAGGTCGGGATGGCGAACCCCACGAAGACGACGACGCTCATGACCCGGTCGAACAGGGAGCCCTGCCGCACCGCCGAGAGCACCCCGATGGGGATGGCGATGAGGAAGATGAGGGCCATGGAGAGCACGTTGAGGAACACCGTGATGGGGAGCCGCTCGAGGATCTTGGCCGACACGGGCCTGCCGTCGGGCGAGAAGGACACCCCGAGATCGAGCACGAGAAGCCTGCCGAGCCACTTGCCGTACTGGACGTACAGCGGCTTGTCGAGGTCGTACATGGTCCGCAGGCGCTCCTTCATCTCGGCGGTCACCCGCGGGTTCATCTCCGTCTGGAGATCCGTCGGGGAGCCCGGGGCCAGGTGCATGACGGAAAAGCAGATGACGGTGATCCCGAAGAGCAGGGGGATCATGAACAGAATCCGTCTTGCGAGGTAGCGCGGCACGTCAGGACCTCCCCGGGATCGCCCGAATCGGCGCACGGCCGCGAGCCCCCCCCTGCAGCCCCTCGAGGAGGCCCCGGTTTTCGATATTCTCCAGCGTCTTCGAGAGGTTGTGCTCCGTGTGGGCCTCGACGGTCAGGATGGGACGCAACCCCCGGTCGCGGAGGATGACGAAGAGCCGCTCGAAGGGGAACGTCCCCTCGCCCACGGGCAGGTGCTCGTCGAGAGCACCCCGGTTGTCGTGGAGGTGGATCTCGATGAGCCGGTGACCCAGCCTCTCCATCCAGGCCTCCAGAGGGGCCCCGGCAAAGGCGTTGAAGTGAC
>CAYSDD010000036.1:4912-7777 GCA_964429555.1 uncultured Syntrophaceae bacterium | reverse complement strand
ATCAAGGAGGAGAGTTTGAATGAACAAGGGACAACTCGTTGAAGTGGTAGCCAAGGCACTTGGCTCCAAGAGCGCGGCGGAGAAGGCCATCAATGCAACCCTGAAGGCGGTCTCGGATGCCCTGAAGAAGGGCGACAAGGTCACGCTGGTCGGCTTCGGGACCTTCTCGGTCTCCAAGCGCGCCGCCCGCACCGGCCGCAACCCCCAGACCGGCAAGGAAATCAAGATCAAGGCGAAGAAGGTACCCAAGTTCACCGCCGGCAAGGCTCTCAAGGACATCATCCGGTAGAAACAGTTGCCCTTACCCCCGGTGCTCCCCACACCGGGGGTTTTTTTATGCCTGCCGCCCCCCCACTTTTCGTTTGAGCTTGCCTCGCCGAATCGAGTACAACGTGGATCATGCCCGGTCTGAAGCTCTACACCAGCAACCGTCTCGAGGCCCTCGCGGGCAAGCTCGAGGAGACCCTGCGCGTGCCCCCGGCCTCGCCCCTGGCCCCGGAGATCATCCTGGTCCAGAGCCGCGGCATGGAGCGGTGGCTCTCGCTGGAGCTGGCGCGGCGCCTGGGGATCTGCGCCAACATCCGGTTCCCGTTCCCCAACCATTTCGTCGAGGACGTCTTCCGCGCCGTTCTCCCCGACCTGCCCGGCTCCCCGGCGTTCGACCCGGAGGTGCTCGCCTGGCGGGTCATGGGCCTTCTGCCCCGCTGCCTCGGCGGGGAGGGGTTCGAGCCCCTGCGGGCCTACCTCGCCGAGGACGGCCGCGGGCTCAAGCGCTACCAGTTCAGCCGTGTCGTCGCCCGCCTGTTCGACCAGTACCTCGTATACCGTCCCGAGATGGTCCTCGGCTGGGAGTCGGGCCGGGAGCGTCACTGGCAGGCAACCCTCTGGCGGCTGCTCGCGGCCGCAGGCCCCGGGCTGCACCGGGCGGCGCGCTGGAAGGAGGCCCTCGCCCGCCTGCAGCGGACCGGGCCCGCGAAGGCGCTGCCCGCGCGGGTCTGCGTCTTCGGCATCTCGGCCCTGCCGCCCTTCCACCTCCGCATCCTCGATGCCGTCGCCCGCACCGTCGACGTCCACCTCTTCGTCATGAACCCCTGCCGGGAGTACTGGTACCTCATCTACTCCGACCGCGAGATGCGAAGGCTTGCCGACCGGCTCGGGACGGCCCCTGCCGACGAGGCCCTCCACCTGGAGAGGGGCAACAGCCTGCTCGCCTCGATGGGCGCCCTGGGCCGCGACTTCCTCCGGATGGTCTACGACACGGGCTGCGAGGAGACGGACGTCTCGGAAGAGCCCGGCGGGCAGAGCCTCCTGGCCCTCATCCAGTCCGACATCCTCAACCTGCGCGACCGGGGCGCGGACGGGGAGAAGACGGCCGTCGCCGCGGACGACGACTCGATCCGGGTCCATTCGTGCCACAGCCCCATGCGGGAGGTCGAGGTCCTCCAGGACCGGATCCTCGAGCGGCTCGACCGCGACCCGTCGCTGACGCCCGCCGACATCCTCGTCATGACGCCCGAGATCGAGACCTATGCCCCCTTCATCGAGGCCGTCTTCTCCCTGCCCCGGGACGACCGGCGACGGCTCCCCTTCAGCGTCGCCGACCGCGGCATCCGCAGTCAGAGCGCGCTGGCGGACACCTTCCTGCGGCTCCTCGACCTCGAGGACAGCCGGATGGGCGCCACGGAAGTGGCCTCCTTCCTCGAGACGGACGCCCTGCGGCGGCGCTTCGCCCTGGGTGCCGACGACCTGGCGCTCGTCCACCGGTGGATCCGCGACACCGGCATCCGGTGGGGGGTCGACGGGTCGAGCCGCAGGCGGGAGGGGCTCCCGGGGTTTGCCGAGAACACCTGGCAGCAGGGGATCGAACGCCTGCTGCTCGGCTATGCCCTGCCGGCCCGGGGGGACGAGCTCTTCATGGGCATCCTCCCCCACGAGGGGGTGGCCGAGGGCGAGGCGGCGGCCCTGGGCTCGTTCCTGGCGTACCTGGAGCGGCTCTTCGCCTTCGCGGAGTCCCTGCGCGAGCCCCGGGACCTCTCCGGCTGGGCCGCTCACCTGGGTGCCGCCCTCGACGGGTTCTTTCTTCCCGAGGGCGACGAGGAGGACGAGCTGCAGACCCTCCGCCGGGCACTGGCCGAGTTGACCCGGCGTCAGGAGCAGTCCGGGTTCGACGGGAAGATCCGCGCCGGGGTCCTCAAGGCGCACCTCGAGGAGGCGCTCCGGGAGCCCGGGTTCGCCTCGGGCTTCATCACGGGCGGAGTCACGTTCTGCGCCATGCTCCCCATGCGGAGCATCCCCTTCCGGGTGGTCTGCCTCATCGGGCTCGACGACGCGGCCTACCCGCGGCAGACCGCGGCGCCGGGATTCGACCTGATGAAGGAACACCCGAGGCCGGGCGACCGCTCCCGCCGACTCGACGACCGCTACCTGTTCCTCGAGGCGCTCCTGTCGGCCCGGGACAGCCTCTACATCAGCTACACCGGGCAGAGCATCCAGGACAACAGCGCACGGCCGCCGTCGGTCGTCGTGAGCGAGCTGCTGGACTATATCGACCAGGGCTTCGAGATCCCGGGCACGGCGGACATCCGGGACGCGATCGTCGTGAAACACCGCCTGCAGGCCTTCAGCCCCGAATATTTCCGGGGGCAGGGGCTCTTCAGCTACTCGGCCGAGAACGCCGCCGCGGCGGCCGCGGCCGCCGCAGGGCCGGCCCTGAAGCGGCCCTTCATCGCCTCGCCCCTGCCCGAACCGCCCCCCGAGTGGAGGACCGTCGATGTCCATGCCCTCGCCCGGTTCTTCGCCAACCCCGCCCGCACCCTGCTCGCCCGCAGGCTCGGGCTTCGCCTCGACGGGGCGGGGGCGCCGCTG
>CAYSDD010000036.1:2551-4812 GCA_964429555.1 uncultured Syntrophaceae bacterium | reverse complement strand
GGCACGGGGAAGACCTATGCCATCGCGGGCCTGTTTTTGCGGCTGATCGTCGAGAAGCGCATGGCGCCCTCGGACATCCTCGTCGTCACCTACACCGTGGCCGCCACGGAGGAGCTGCGCGACCGCATCCGGACCATGATCCGGGAGGCCCTCGACGTGATGGCCGGGAAGGCCACGGAGGAGCGGTTCCTCGCCGATTTCGCGGGCGGGCTGGCCGACCGGGAGGATGCGCGCGGAAGGCTGCGCGAGGCGCTGCGGGGCTTCGACGAGGCCCCCATCTGCACGATCCACTCCTTCTGCCGCCGGATTCTCGACGAGAACGCCTTCGAGAGCGGCAGCCCCTTCGACACGGAACTGCTGCCCGACGAGCGCACGCTGCGGGAGGAGATCGTCCGCGATTTCTGGAGACGGCACTTCTACGAGGCGCCCCCCGAATTCGTCCTCTACGCCCGGGAACGCTTCAGCGGGCCGGCGTCGTTGCTCGCGCTGCTTCGCGCGGCCCCCTTCCGGCACGATGCGCGGATCCTCCCCGAGTCCGCCCCCGCGGCCCTGGCGGGCCTCGAGGCGCTGCGGGAGGCCTTTGCCGGCCTGCGCGCGTCGTGGCCGGCGAGCCGCGCCGGGGTCGAGGCCGCCTTGCGGGACGGGGCCCTGAAAAAGAACATCTACAGGAATCCCGAGCGCTACCTCGAGGCCATGGACGCCTTCCTGGCGCGTCCCTGGGCGGCGCTGCCCCTGTCGGAGGACCTCGAGAAGTTCAGCCCCGGGACCCTGGCGGGGGCCGTGAGGAAGAACGGCCGGCCCCCGGCCCACCCGTTCTTCGAGCGCTTCGGCGATTTCCGGAACGTGGCGGGGGCCGTCTCCGGCGAGATGGAAGCGCACGTCCGCTTCCTGCGCAGCGAGCTGTTCCGGTACGTGCGGCAGGAGCTTGCCGTCCGAAAGCGGCGGCGAAACCTCCGGTCCTACGACGACCTGCTGTCCGATCTGCGGGAGGCGCTCAAGGCGGAGGGCTCCGGCATCCTCT
This sequence comes from uncultured Syntrophaceae bacterium, assembly GCA_964429555.1. GTDB lineage: Bacteria > Desulfobacterota > Syntrophia > Syntrophales > UBA2192 > UBA2192. The sequence continues at coordinate 3,791 of CAYSDD010000036.1, read as the reverse complement.
CCGGGGCGATCCGGAAGAAATACCGGGCTGCGCTGGTCGACGAATTCCAGGACACGGACCCCGTGCAGTTTGCCATCTTCGAGTCGGTCTTCGGGCAGGGCGAAACGGCGCTCTTCCTCATCGGCGACCCGAAGCAGGCGATCTACAGCTTCCGGGGCGCCGACCTGTTCGCCTACATCCGTGCCGCCTCCTCCGTGCAGAGGCGCTACACGCTGGCCGAGAACTGGCGCTCGGAGCCGGGCCTGATCCGCGCCGTCAACACCCTGTTCGGCCGGCCCGCGAACCCCTTCCTCTACGAGTCCGTCCCCTTCGGGCCCGCCCGGGCCGCCGAGGGGCGGAAGGCGGCCCCGCTGACCCTCGGCGGGCGGCAGGAGGCGCCCCTGCGCCTCTGGGTCCTGGGCGGGGAGGGCGGCCGGATCCCCGTCGAGCAGGCCCGGGAGCGCATCCGCCGCGCCGTGGCGGCCGAGGTCGCGCGGCTCATCGAGGCGGGGCGCCGCGGCGAGGCCCTCCTGGGGGATCGGCCCCTCCGGGAGGCCGACATGGCCGTCCTGGTCCGCACGAACCGGGAGGCCCTCCTCGTGCAGGAGGCCCTCACCGATCTCGGCGTCCACAGCGTCCTGTACACCACGGGGAACCTCTTCGACACGGCCGAGGCCCGCGAGGTGGAGCTGGTGATGCAGGCCGTTGCGGAACCCGGCGACGAGGCGGCCGTCCGGACGGCGCTGGCCACCGACCTGATGGGGCTCGACGGGGCCGCAATCGAGAGGCTCCTGGGCGACGCGGCGGCCTGGGAGCAGAGGGTCCGCCGGTTCCATGACTGGCGCGACACCTGGGAGCGCCACGGCTTCGTCCGCATGTTCCGGGACCTCCTGCAGGCCGAGGGGGTGCGTCCGCGGCTGCTTGCGCTTCCCGGCGGCGAGCGCCGCCTCACCAACGTCCTGCACCTGGCCGAGGTGCTCCACGGCGAGGAGACGCGCCGGCGCGCCGGCATGGGCGGGCTCATCCAGTGGCTGGCCACGCAGCGCGACGACGAGACGCCGAGGCTCGAGGAGCATCAGCTGAGGCTCGAAAGCGACGCCGACGCCGTCAAGGTCGTCACGATCCACAAGAGCAAGGGGCTCGAGTACCCGGTCGTCTTCTGCCCCTTCAACTGGGGGCACTCCCGCGCGGGGAAGGTCTACCAATTCCACGACGAGGGGGACGGCTGGCGGCTCAACGTCGCGCTGGAGGATGCGGGCGA
>CAYSDD010000036.1:0-2451 GCA_964429555.1 uncultured Syntrophaceae bacterium | reverse complement strand
CCGCGCATCTGCCCGATGCCGGCCGGACGGGGCTCCTCGGGGCCCGCGAATTCCGCCGGGAGGCGGCGCGGGCCTTCGAGATCGCCAGCTTCTCCTCCCTCGTCGAGGATGCGGACCGCGGCTCGGCGACCGGCGAGGGCCTGGCGGAACGCCCCGACCACGACGCGGGGGCCCCCCTGCGGGCCGTCGCGGAAGCGCCCGGCCGTGCGGACATCTTCTCCTTCCCCCGGGGGACGAGGGCGGGGAAATGCCTCCACGCCGTCTTCGAGCGGCTCGACTTCGCCGACGCCGGGCGCGAGACCCTCGGGGCCGTCGTGGGGGCCGCGCTTGCCGAGTACGGCTACGAAGCGCGATGGGGCGACACCCTGTGCGACATGGTCGGCCGGGTCATCGAGGCGCCCCTCGACGCCGGCCGGGACGTCCGGCTCGCGGGTCTTGCGCCCGATCGGTGCCTGCACGAGCTGGGCTTCACGTTCCCCCTGCGGCCCCTGACCCCGGCCGGGCTCCGGGCGCTCTTCGCCGACGCCGGTTGCGCCGCAGGCGACATCCCGGAGCGGATCGGCTCGCTTCGCTTCCGGCCCGTCGAGGGGTTCATGAAGGGGTTCATCGACCTCGTGTTCGAATCGGGCGGGCGGTTCTACCTCGTCGACTGGAAGTCGAACCACCTCGGGATGCGTCCCGAGGACTACGATGCGGGGGCCCTGGCGGCCGTGATGCGGGAGGACCTCTACGTTCTCCAGTACCACCTCTACGCCGTGGCCCTGCACGAGTACCTGAAGGGCCGGGTGCCGGGCTACGACTACGACAGGCATTTCGGCGGGGCCTTCTACGTGTTTCTGCGCGGCGTGGACCCTGCGCGCTCCCCCGGCTGCGGCATCTTCCGGGACCGCCCCGCGCGCCGGCTCATCGAGACCCTCGCGGAGGGGCTCGTGGCAAGTCCCCGGGAGGTCACGGGATCATGAACACCGGGATCGTCGACAGCCTCCATGCGGCAGGCGCCGTCTCCAACCTCGACCGGGGCTTCGCGCACCTCATGGCGCGCCTCGCGGGCTCCCGGGACGGGGCGCTCGAGCTTGCCGCCGCCCTCGTGAGCCGCGCCTCGGCCGAGGGGAACATCTGCCTCGACCTGGCCGGCCTTGCAGGCGAGGCGGCTGCGGCGGGCCCGGCCGCGCCCCGCTGCCCCGCGCTGGAGCCGTGGGTTTCCGCGCTGCGCCGCAGCGCCGTCGTCGGCGCCCCCGGGGACTGGCGCCCGCTCATCCTGCACGGGACCCGCCTGTACCTTTACCGGCACTGGGACGCCGAGCAGGGCCTCGTCCGCTTCCTGCAGGAGCGCTCGCAGGGCCCGTTCCCCGCGGTCGACGTCGGACTGCTCCGGGAGGGGCTCCTGCGGCTCTTCCCGGGCCGGGCCGGGGAGACCGACTGGCAGCGGGTCGCCGCGGCCGTTGCCGTGCTGCAGCCCTTCTGCGTGATCACGGGAGGCCCCGGGACGGGAAAGACGACGACCGCGGCGGCCGTGCTGGCCCTTCTGCTGGAGCAGGCGAAGGCCCGGCCGCCGCGGATCGCCCTTGCCGCGCCGACGGGGAAGGCGGCCGCCCGGCTGCAGGAGGCCATCCGCGAGTCGGCCGGCCGGCTCCGCTGCGGGCAGGACACCCGGGAGCGCCTCGCCGGCATGGAGGCCTCCACCCTGCACCGCCTGCTCGGGGGCCGCCCCGGGGTTTTCCCGTTCGGCCGGGACGAGGAGGAGCCGCTGCCCTTCGACACGGTTGTCGTGGACGAGGCCTCGATGGTCCCCCTGCACCTCCTCCATGCCCTGGCGAGGGCCCTGTCCGGGGACGCGCGGCTGATCCTCCTGGGCGACCGGGACCAGCTGGCCTCCGTCGAGGCGGGCGCCGTCCTCGGGGATATCTGCGGGCCGGGGCGCCGGCGCCTCTATTCCGCCGCCGCCGCGAAGAGGATCGCCGAGGCGAGCGGCGAGACGGTGCCGACCCTGCCTGCGGGTCAGGGCCCGTCCCCCGTCGGCGACGGCATCGTCGAGCTCACGCGCAACTGGCGCTTCGGGGCCGAAAGCGGGATCGGCAGGCTTGCCCGGGCCGTCCGGGAAGGCAGCCCGGGCGAGGCCCTTTCGATATTGCGGGCCGGCGGCCTCGGCGATCTCGGCTTCCGGGCCGTTCCCGGGGCCCGCGACCTCGCGGGGGCCCTCGTCGAGCCGGTGCTGGCCGGATACGGCGATTACCTCGGCGGAAGCGGGCCGGAGGAGGCCTTCGAGCGATTCAACCGCTTCCGGATCCTCTGCGCCCTCCGGGAGGGGCCGTTCTCCGTGGAGGCCCTCAACGAGGCCGTGGCGGCGATCCTGGCCCGCGCGGGACGCCTGCGGCCGGGGCGCCCCTGGTACGAGGGACGTCCGGTCATGGTGACCCGCAACGACTACGGCCTGCGGCTCTTCAACGGCGA
>CAYSDD010000035.1:0-7901 GCA_964429555.1 uncultured Syntrophaceae bacterium | reverse complement strand
TCGACTCCATCGGTCTCGGGGTGCTGATCGCGGCCCACAACTCGCTCAAGAAGAAGCAGGGCCGGCTCGCGATCACCCATGTCTCCAAGGAGATCCTGGGCCTGCTGAAGACCATGCGCCTCGACCGCCACTTCGACATCCAGGAATAACGCGAAACGCCGCGGGGCGGGCCGCACCGTCCCGCCTCGACCGAAAACGGGGGATCCCCTGCAGGCGCGCCTCGCGTGCCTGCAGGGCAAGCCTGCCCGCGGTGCGCGACACCCCTGCTCCCCCCTCGTTCTTCCTCGTCCGTCTTGACATCCCCGACGCGTTCGTGCAACTAAGGATGCAGTCTCCGGGGTCCCGGACGGCCGCCGCCGCGGCGGCCGGCGCCCGTCGTGACGGCAGCCTGCGAAGGAGGGTCTCCTTGAACAAGAAAAAGATCATCATCGGCGCGTTCGCGGCCCTGCTCCTCGGTGCGGGTCTCATGGTCTGGTTCGGCCAGCAGGGCCTCAGGAAAGACGGTCTCTATTACTCGGGGACGGTCGAGGCCGCCGTCCTCTCGAACCTCTCCTTCCAGGTCGGCGGCAAGGTGTTGAAGGTGCACGTCACGGAGGGACAGCGCGTGGAGAAGGACCAGCCCCTCGCGGAGCTCGACGGCGTCGAGTTCGAGGCGGCCCGAGACCAGGCGAAGGCGGCGCTCGACCGCGCGGAGCGGAGCCGGGAGCAGGCCTCGGCCGTCCTGGAGATCTACCGCAGGACCCTGCCCGATGACGTGGCGCGGGCCGAGGCCGGGGTTGCCTCCGCCCGCGACGTGCTGACGGAGGCGCAGTCCAACAAGGAGCGCTACGAGAAGCTCTTCGCCCGCGAGGTCGTCTCGAAGAAGGAGTGGGAGGCGGTCAAGCTCCACTACGACACGGCGCGCTCCCGGCTCGCGGAGGCCGAGGCGGTGCTGCGGCAGGCCCGGGGCAACCTCGGCAGGATCGGGGCCGCCGAGAAAGAGGTGGAGGCGGCCCGCGCCCAGGCCGCGGCGTCGAGAGCCGCCCTCGAGCAGGCCCGCATCCAGCTCGACCGGACGCGGCTCCGGGCACCCTTTGCGGGGATCGTGACGAGCCGCAACATCGAGCCGGGCGAGGTCGTGACCCCGACCCGCCAGGTCCTGACGCTCTCCGATCTGAGCTCCGTCAAGGTGAAGATCTACGTCGGCGAGACGGAGATCGGCGGCGTCAAGCCGGGACAGAAGGCCGAGGTCAAGGTCGACAGCCTCCCCGGCAAGACCTTCGAGGGCGCGGTGACGTTCATCTCGCCCGAGGGCGAGTTCACCCCGAAGATCATCCAGACCCACAAGGAGCGCGTGAAACTCGTCTATCTCGTCGAAGTGACCGTGCCGAACCCGAACCTCGAGCTCAAGACGGGCATGCCGGCGGATGCGTGGCTCAAATAGGGCTCAAGGCTCAAGGCGAAAGGCGAAAGGCGAAAGGCGAAAGGCGGGGGAAGTCATCCACGTGACAGCCGCGAAGGCCATCATCGAGGTCGAGAACGTCACCTGCCGGTTCGGGCCGGTCACGGCCGTCGACGGCGTGACGCTGTCGATCGGGGAGGGGACGATCTTCGGCCTCGTCGGCTCCGACGGGGCGGGCAAGTCGACGCTGCTGCGCACGATGGCCACCATGATCCCGCCGAGCTCGGGCCGGGTGGTCCTGGACGGGCTCGACGCCGTCTCGCAGAGGCGAAAGGTGAAGCGCCTCATCGGCTACATGCCCCAGCGGTTCGGCCTCTACCCGGACCTGACCGTCGACGAGAACCTGGCCTTCTTCATGGACATCTTCGGGATTGCCCGCGCCGAGAGGGCGAAGCGGCGCGAGCGCTATCTGGGCTTCTCCAACCTCCTGCCCTTCGCGGACAGGCCCGCGGGGAAGCTCTCGGGAGGCATGAAGCAGAAGCTCGGGCTTGCCTGCGTGCTGGTGCACGAGCCGCGGATCCTCATCCTCGACGAGCCGACCAACGGGGTGGACCCCGTCTCCCGCCAGGAGTTCTGGGAGATCCTCCTGGCGATGCAGCGCACGGGGATGACGATCGTCGTCTCGACGGCATACCTCGACGAGGGCGAGAGGTGCGGCCGGCTCGCCCTGATGCACCGGGCCCGCATCCTGGCCGAGGGCCCGCCCGATGCGATCCGGTCGTCCTTCGCGAGCCTGGAGGAGGCCATGATCCGCCGCATCGAGGAAATAGACGGAGACCTTGCCCGTGACAGCGTCCATGCCTGAGATCGTCTCCGTGAAAGACCTGGAGAAGCGCTTCGGCGATTTCGTCGCCGTCGACCGCGTCAGCTTCTCGATCCGGCGGGGGGAGATCTTCGGGTTCCTCGGCCCCAACGGCGCCGGGAAATCGACCACCATCCGGATGCTCTGCGGCATCATCTCCCCCTCGTCGGGATCGGGGCAGGTCGCCGGGTTCGACGTCGTCCGGCAGTCCGAGTCCATCAAGCGGACGATCGGCTACATGTCCCAGAAATTCTCCCTCTACCAGGACCTGACCCCCGTCGAGAACATCCGCTTCTACCTGGGGATCTACAGCGTCCCCGAGAGCCGGTGGGACGAGCGCATCGGCTGGGCCCTCGGCCAGGCCCGCCTGGAGGAGGCAAAGGACCGGCTCACCCGCGAGCTTCCCCCCGGGTGGCGGCAGCGCCTGGCCCTGGCCTGCGCGCTCCTGCACGAGCCGGAGATCCTCTTCTTGGACGAGCCCACCTCCGGCGTCGACCCCATCACGCGGAGGCGTTTCTGGGCCTTCATCCGGGAACTCGCCCGCGAGGGGGTTACGGTTTTCGTGACGACGCACTACATGGACGAGGCCCAGCACTGCGACCGCATCGTCATGATCAACGAGGGCCGGATCGTCGCGATCGGGAGCCCGAGCGAGATCGTCGCGGAGGCCTGCCCGGGCGAGCCGGGAGCGACATTGAACGAGGCATTTATCCGCTTGATGACGAAACCGGACAGAGTCCAAGGGGAAGAGGGGCGGACCAGCGAGGCATGACCGGACAGACCGGACAGACAGAATAGACTGGACAGACCATCATGTTCATCCACCCCCGAAACGTGCAGGCCGTGGCCCGGAAGGAGTTCTACCACATCGCCCGGGACTACCGGAGCCTGTACATGGCCTTTGCGCTGCCGCTGGTGCTGATCCTGCTGTTCGGCTACGCGCTCTCCCTGGACGTGGACAACGTGAAGGTCGTCGTGGTCGACCACGACCGCACGGACCTCTCCCGCGATTTCGCGAGCCGCCTCGACGCCTCGGCCTACTTCGACCTCGTGAGCACGCTGCCCAACGACCGGGAAGCGGCGGCCTGGCTCGATGCCGGCAAGGCGACCCTGGCCCTGGTGATCCCGCCGCGGTGGACCGAGGACATCCGCTCGAACCGCGACGCGCCCCTGCAGGTCCTCATCGACGCGAGCGACCCGAACATCGGGACCATCTCCCGCGGCTACATCACCTCCTTCGTCGAGCGGTACAACACCGGGCTTCTCGCCGATTTCCTCAGCCGCCAGGGCCTCGACGCCCTTCACCCGCCCGTGGAGGGCCGCGTCCGGGTCTGGTTCAACGAGGAGCTCGAGAGCCGCAACTTCATCGTCCCCGGCATCATCGCCGTCATCATCATGATCGTGGGGGCGATGCTGACCTCGCTCGTCATCGCCCGGGAGTACGAAAACGGCACCATGGAGACCATCCGCTCCCTGCCGATCAGCGCCGCCGAGTTTCTCACCGGGAAGGCCATCCCCTACTTCCTCATCGCCATGACGGACGTCCTCGTGGCGCTGCTGATGGGGCAGCTGCTCTTCGGGGTCGTCATGAAGGGGAGCTTCTGGCTCATGATCCTGGCCTCGTCGCTCTACCTGTCGGTGGCCCTCGGGCTGGGTCTGCTCATCTCCATCGTCACGAAATCCCAGCTCGTGGCCAACCAGATCGCGCTGCTCGTCTCGTACCTGCCGGCGCTGCTGCTGTCGAACTTCGTGTTTCCCGTGGAGAACATGCCCCGGGTTCTGCAGCTCGTGACCTGGATCGTCCCGGCGACCTACTACATCGACATCATGAACGGCCTGTTCCTGCGCGATGTAGGCCTGCGCCATCTCTGGCCGAGCTATCTCGTGCTGCTGGCCATGTTTCTCGTCAACGCCGCCCTGGCCGTGGGCAAGATGCGAAGAGAGGGGCTGTAGCATGAACCGGGTCCGCATCCGCGAGATCGTCCGAAAGGAGTTCATCCAGCTCTTCCGGGACCGGAAGAACCGGCCCATCCTCGTCGTCATGCCGTTCATCCAGCTTCTCGTGTTCGGCTACGTCGTCTCCACGGACGTGCGGGACGTCAAGGTGGGCCTCCTCGACCAGTCGCGCAGCCGGGAGAGCCGCCTCGTCGCAGACGCCTTCGAGGGAAGCCCCATCTTCCGGGTCACGCACCGGGTGGACGACCCGCGCGCCCTCGAGGAGCTGCTGCTGCGCCGGAAGGTGGACGTCGCCGTCAAGATCGGGCCCGACTTCAGCGAGCGGATCCGCAGCGGCCGGACGGCGGCCGTCCAGGTGCTCGCCGACGGGAGCATGAGCAACCTGGCGGGGGTCCGGATCGCCTACACCCTGCAGGTCCTCGAGAGGCTCAACCAGGCGTGGATCCGGCAGCTCGTGCCCCAGCGGATCGAATACGGCCGGATCGACGCGAGGGTCAGGACGTGGTACAACCCGAACCTGGAGAGCCGCGACTTTTTCGTCCCCGGGATCGTCGCCGTCCTGATCATGATCATCTCCCTGCTCTTCACCTCCATGGCCGTCATCCGCGAGAAGGAGGTGGGAACCATGGAGCAGCTCATCGTGACGCCCATGCGGCCCTTCGAGCTCATCCTCGGCAAGACGATCCCCTACATCCTGATCTCGATCGCCCAGATGGCGGCGGTGAGCCTCTTTGCCGTTTTCTGGTTCGACATCCCGATCCTGGGGAGCGTCGTTCTCATGTTTCTTGGGGTGTGCCTGTTTCTCCTGAGCACCCTCGGGATCGGCCTGTTCGTCTCCACCATCTCGGCCACGCAGCAGCAGGCCATGCTGACGACGTTCTTCTTCATCGTGCCCTTCTTCATGCTCTCGGGGTTCGTGTTCCCCATCGACAACATGCCCGTCGTCGTGCAGTGGCTCACCTACCTCGACCCCCTGCGCTACATGCTGGTCATCATTCGCGGCGTCTTTCTCAAGGGGGTCGGCATGGACGTCCTCTGGCCGCAGTACCTGGCCCTCACGATCCTGGGGGGCGCGGTGTTCGCGGGGGCCGTGGGGCGGTTCCGGAAGAGGCTGGATTAGCCGCTTTGCGGCAGGCACAAGGATAAAAACCGATGGATCAAGGTTCGAAAAGTGAGGTGGCAGCCATGAAGTGGTCGATCCGGGCGAGCATGACAGCCGGGGCGGTTCTGACGCTGATCGGAGCGGTTGCAGCGGCGGCGCAGGAGGTCGGGGCGCCGCTGACGCTCGAGCAGAGCATCGCCGTCGCCCTGAGGCAGAGCGTCGCCGTCCGGTCGGCGCGGGAGGGGGTCGCCGCGGCCGAAGCGAGACGGAAGGAGGCCTTCACGGGGTTTCTCCCCAAGCTGAGCACGTCGTACAACTACACGCGGCTCAACGAGGAGCCCTTCGTCCGGCTCGACCCGCCCATCGGCGAGAAGATCACCGGGACGGAGAACAACTACACCTGGTCCCTCGATGCCCGGCAGCCCCTCTTCACGGGCGGGCGGGTCAAGGCCGGCTACGACATCCAGCGCCTGGGGGTCGACGCCTCGAAGCACGAGGAGCTCGGCGTCGTGCAGGACACCGTCCTGGAGGTCAAGCGGAGCTACTTCACCATCCTCAAGGCGAAGCGCCTGGTCGGCGTGGCCAGGCAGTCCGTCGAGCAACTCGAGGCCCAGAGGGACCTGGCGAGGAGTTTCTACGAGGTGGGGATCGTGCCCCGCAACGACTACCTGCAGGCCGAGGTGCGGCTCGCCGACGGCATGCAGGGGCTCGTCCGGGCCCAGAACCGCCTGCTGGAGGCCAGGGCCCGTTTCAACACGGTGCTGCGCCGGCCCATCGACGCGCCCGCCGACGTGGAGGACATCCTCGACTACCGCCCCGACGAAAGAACCTTCGAGCAGTGCCTGAAAACGGCCCTCGAGAACCGTCCCGAGATCCGGCTCTACGCCGCGCGGGTGGAGCAGGCCGAAAAGAGGGTCAAGGTCGTCGAAAGCGAGTTCTACCCCTCGCTCAACGTGGTCGGCAGCTACCAGCGCTACGGCGACGACGGCGGCCTGAACGGCTCGAAATACCGCGACCCCGAGAACTGGTCCGTGGCGGCCGTGGCGACGTGGGATCTCTGGGAGTGGGGGCGCACGAAGTATGCCCGCGATGCGACCGTCAGCCAGGAGAAGCAGGCCCGGAACGCGCTCGAAGGCGTCAGGGACCAGGTCGCCCTCGAGGTGAAGAATGCCTGGCTCGCGGTGAAGGAGGCCGAAACGCTCATCGCCGTGACGGAGAAGTCGACCGAGCAGGCCGAGGAGAACTACCGGATCAACCAGGAGCGCTACCGCGAGCAGGTCTCGCGGATGACGGACGTCCTCGACGCCCTCACGCTGCTGACCGCGGCCCGCGCCTCCCGGTCCAATGCGCTGAGCGATTACCGCATCGCGCAGGCCGCCCTCGAGCGCGCCATGGGGGTGATCTGGAAAGAAGGCGACGGGCAACAGGCGGCAGGTGACAGGTGAAAAATGGGGGGATTTGGACGGGTGAAGCTCAGGGTGCGGGAAAACGAAACGCATGAGACGGGGAGGGGCGTTCGATGAGGCTTGAAGGGATAGGGGAAACCGGTTCGGCTTTGGGGTTGTTTCCTCTCAAGAAAACCGGGTTCTTGGCGATACTTTTCCTTGTGGCGGCATTGCCCGGCGTCGGATGTTCGATGACAGGCCCGGAGATTGCAAGGGGACCCCTGGTGGGAGGGCCCTGCGAGTACAGCGCCTACCCGGGGCAGGCCGAGATCGTCTCGGTGGTCCCTTCCGCGGCTGCAAGCGGACGATACGACGTGAAATTCCGGTTCATCCCCGACGGGGACGTCAGGGAACCCCTGGGGAAGTCGGCGCTCGAGAGGACCTTTTCCCTGCTGCCGGAACGGGAAATGCCTCCGGACAGGGCCTTCGTCGAAACATTCGACATCGGGCCGGGAAAGAGGCTGGGCTGCACGCTCAGGGTGATCACGCGGGGGACCTGCACGCCGATCCTGTTCGACTTCCCTTCGCTGAAAGCCGGCGATGAACCGCCCCGCTGACAGGGCCCGGGACCCGGATTCCGGTGAGCCGCCCCGAGAGGACGCTCCGTCACCGCTTCACTGCGGAAATTCGTTCACAGGACTCGCCCCATGAGAAAGACCCGGCTCGGCCTTACCCTTCTCATCGCCGCTCTTCTTGCACTTTGTGCCTCCGTCGCCCGCGCCGATGAAGTCTCGCAGGTCAGGGCCGCCATCGCCGCAAAACAGGCCCGGTGGCAGGCCGGCGAGACGTCCATGACGCGGCTCTCCCCGGAAGAGCGGCGGGCCCGTCTCGGTCTCATCAGGCCAGTCGGCTTGACCGCCATCGCTGCGGGTGAGGTGGTCGTTGCCGCCGAACCGATCGTCGGTGCGGCCCCTTCCGGTTTCGACTGGAGAAGCACTGGGGGGCAGAATTTCGTCACGCCCGTGCGCAACCAGGGAAGCTGCGGGAGCTGCTGGGCCTTTGCCACTGCGGCAGCCCTCGAGTCCGCGACACTGCGGAGCAACAACACCCCCGGGCTAAATCTGGACCTGTCCGAACAGGTCCTCGTGTCCTGCGGGACGTCGGGAGGCAGCGACGCGGGCAGCTGCAGCGGAGGCGTGATCCAATATGCCTCCG
>CAYSDD010000034.1:0-8057 GCA_964429555.1 uncultured Syntrophaceae bacterium | reverse complement strand
CCACGACGCTGCGGCCCGGCTGCAGGTCGAGCATCGTCTCCCGGTTGACCTGGGCATAGACGATGAAGAGCGGCGTCTTGAGCGACGGTTCCGTCCTGGCGTGGTAGTGCTTGAGCTTGACGCGGTCCTCCTGCCAGACGACGTCATAGGGGGTGACGGCGATTTCCGTCTCCAGCGGGCTCAGGAGAACCTCCCTGGCCTTCCGGAGCTGGTCGTAGAACTTCGCCGTGTCGCCGGCCACCCGGGCCGCGATCAGATCGGCGGCCATGACGTAGGGGGCCATCATTTCGGAGAGGCGGGCTTTCTTGTCACTTCCCATTTCGTTTCACCTTCCTCTCGAGCTCCTTCACCCGCTTTTTCAGGGTGTGCAGGTCGCGGTACAGCTCGTCCATGTCGCGGTTGGTGGGGATGGGCAGGTTCTGCAGCAGGTCCATGAAGAACTCCGCACGGGCCGCGCGGTAGTCGTGCAGGCAGTTGAGGGTCTCCGTCAGGGTGTTCATGTAGTCGTCGGAGCGCAGCAGGGCCATGTAGTGGTCTTCGAGCTTCTGGATCCAGAGCTGGTAGAGGGCCCTGGAGTCCTTGACGGCGGCCTTGCCCTCCTTCTCCATCTTGGCGATCTCTTCCTGGACGGCGTAGTAGGCTTTCTCGACGGGGATCATGAGCAGCTGGATGAACTCCGTCAGGGCCGACTGGTAGTCCGAGGCCTTCTCGACGGCCTTGTTGAACCGTTCCTGGTAGTAACGGTTGATGCCCAGCTGGGGGATGTTGAGGATCTTCCGGAAATCCTCCGCCTGGGCTTCGTAGAAGGTCTTCGTCATCTGCTTGACGAACTCGGCCATGTTCTCGGGCTCGCCGGCGGCCGTTGCGCCCGTCATCTCCGCCCACTGCTTTTCGAGTTTGACGGCGTACATCCAGAAGGGCTGCATCACCTTCAGCATCAGGTCCGGGACGGATTTGGCGGCCTGGATGTCCCCGGGCCCCGGCAGTCCGGCAGCGGAGGACAGGGCCTGGAAGAACTCGAAGAGGCCCTTGGCGATCTCGTCGGGACCCGGCGCCTTCGTCTCCCCGCCGGCGTCTGCCGGCACGGCGCCGAGAGGGGCCTGCCAGGCCTGGGCCGTCCGCTTCAAGGCCTCTTCCCACGCCGCGGCCTGGCTCTGGACCCAGTCTGCGAACACGACGCTCTGTGCGCTCTCCGGTGTCTTCTCCTTTTCGGTCATGGCCTACCCTCTCTTTTTCGACGCTTCGGCGTCGTGGTGTTCCGACGGCTTCCGGCCCGGCTTCCGGGACTCGTAGAGCTTCCCGTAGGAGGCCATCAGGGCCTGGAACTGCTCGGCCTGCTTCTGCATGAGCCCCTCGAAGCCCTTGACGATCTCGGAGGGGTCCGCTTCCTTGACGCCGGGCCTCTTCTTCGTCTTTCGCAGGGATTCCTCGAGCTCCTCGACCTTCTTTTTCAGGGCCTCGTGCTCCCTGGCGAGCGCCTCGTAGTCCTCCCGGGGGACCATGCCCATGAGACCGATGAATTCCTGGTAGGACTGCACGAAGTCCTCGGCGGCCTTTTTCCACATCTCGGCGTACGGGGCGGCGGGGTCGGGGTTCCGGTCGAGGCCGTAGAATTTCTGGAAGAGGGCGAGCTGCTGCTCGAAGGTCTTGAGGCCCTCGCCGGCCAGGCGGCTCAGGGTCTCCATCTGCTCCTGGCCCTTGGCGGCGCTGAGCAGAACGTTTCCCCAGAACTCGAGGAATTTCCTGTCCATGGGGCGGTCCCTCCTTTGCCGGTCAGCGGCCGGGCCCGGGTCTATGCCGCGCAGCCGCCGTTGCAGTTCAGTTCGTCGTCGATGCCGTCCAGGTCGAGCTGGAAACGCACCGGCCCGCGGTACCGCTCCCGGAAGCGCCGGTGCAGGGCGCACTCGGAGGTCGGCAGGGACCAGGACGTGGCGATGGCCCCGTGTCCCTTGGGGAACACGCTGATCTCCACGTCGATGAAATCGGCCGGGGCGAGCGCCGCTTCCCGGTCGACGAGGTCATCCTCCTCGGCGTAGCAGAGCAGCCAGGGGATGCCTTTCTCCTTGAGCCGCTTGAAGTTCAGGGGCCTGTCGAAGAGTTTGACCGGCAGCGTCCCGTCGCGGGTGACGGGTTTTGTGAAGGAGTCGAAACTCAGCTGGGTGATGCCGATGGGAAGGTCGTTGCGCTCGTAGATGAGCCAGTAGTTCAGGGCCGCGGCCGTCGGGGTGATCCGGATGTGGTCGAGGTTCTCCCGGTTGAACATGGAAAGGTCGCGGTAGAAGGTGAAGACCGGGGCCTCGCGCTCCATGCTCTTGAGCTTGTAGACCCAGCTCATGACCTTGCCGTCGACGATGCGGTTGCCGTTGGGCAGCGTCTTGCCCGCGTAGCCGAGATCGCGAAACCGGGGCGGGATGTGCTCGAGGTATTCCACGAGGGCCTTGCTGCGCGTGCCGTCCATCGGGGCCACACAGGTGGCGAAGGCGTCCACGAGCCCGTCGAGCTCGCCGGACATCAGGTTGAGGGCCGCGACGAACCCGCCCTGGCAGAACCCGTTGAGGGTCACGGGCTTGCCGTGGCGCTCGCGGATGACCTCGCAGAAGCGCTTCATGTCGAGGCAGTCGTCCTCCCCGGTCATGGTCTGCACGGCCGGGTTGGCGTGGATGTCCTTCATGATGCGGATGTAGGTCGGGATCCCCTGGTTGGCGAAGCAGTGCGTGTAGCTCTTGTTCTCGCCCGGCAGGAAGGCGAGGATCGAGGCCCCCAGGACGTAGGGCGGGATGATGAGGACGGGCTTTCCGCCCGGGCGGACCTCCGCGCAGCCCTTCCAGGGCAGCACCTGGTAGAGGATGAAGCGGTCCGTCTCGGCCGCCTTCACGTACCCGCCGTCGTCGAAGTGGAAGCCGAATCGGGGCCCGATGTCCCGGATGGCCCGAGGGTACTCGTCCGTGAGGAGTTTGAGCAGGTGGGAGAGGCGCTCGGCGTGCTGGGCGATGTCCTCTCCCTCCCGGTCGAACAGGGTGTTGAGCCAGGCCGAGTGCCTTCTCTGCATCTCGCCGGCGTGAAACCGGTTCATCGACCGCAGGGTGCTGAGCAGTCCCTTCCGGGCGATGTCCATGTTGAAGTACAAAAGCTCGAGGTAGTCCCGGGCCGTCTCCTGCGGCCGGTGCTCGACGATCTTCCGCTTCTCGGTCCGCTGGAAGGAGTTCAGCGCCACCCAGTACGGGGCCATGAAGTCGAAGTAGTAGCTCGAGACCCCGTTGACATATCTCTGCGAGGCCTTGAGCAGCTCCGCCGAGGACAGCGCCATCTTGAGGCCGACCTCGGCGGGCTTCAGCGGCAAATGCAGGAGGGTCCCCATGAGGTCCCTCGACGGTGCGCGCATGAACGGGAACATTGTCGATCCTTCCCTTCCTCCGGATCGGTCCGGATCCGGGAATCGTCCGCTACTTCTTCTCCTGGAAGAAGGCCTCCATCTTCTTGAAGTTGTCGTCCACGAGCTTCTTGTAGTCGTCGTAGCCCTTCTTGTACATCGAAGCCCACTCCTTGGCGGCCTTCTTGCCCTCCTCGGACATGCCCGAGGCCTGGTCGATGTAGAGGTTGAAGACCTTCTCCATCTGCTCCTGGAGCATGTTGAGGTTCTTGAAGGCGTTCTCGTAGGCCGACTTGTTGAAATCGATCATCTGCTTGAGCAGGTCCTTGGGCTGCATCATATCATCCCTCCTTGCGGCTGTCGCCGGTTTTTAATTCGCGGACTTCGCGGCCTCGGCGAAGAAGTCCTCGACCTTCTTGAAGCTCTCGTCCACGGCGGCCTTGAAGTCCTCGCCGCCCTTCTTGTAGGCCTTGATCCACTCCTGGACGGCCTTCTTGCCCTCTTCGGGGAAGCCCTGCGTCTGGTCGAGGTACATCTCGAACATCTTCTGGCTCTGCTCCTGGAGCATCGCCATGGCGTTGTAGGTGTTCTCGAAGGTTGACTTGTAGAAATCGAAGGTCTGCTTGACTACTTTCTTGGGGTCCATGGAAAAATCCTCCTTGGGTGTTTGGGTTCTTGTGCCGTGAATATAACCCACCCCCGGCGGATTGTCAAGAGAAAATGTTGCATTGCAACAAAAAAGCTCAAAAATTCCTGAATCGTTTATTCATCAATAATTTTAATTACATGTTTGATTTCAGCCCTGCTTTTCTCGTCTTCATGGCGGCGGTTTATATCGCAATGTAGCATCTCGGGCTCCCTCGCGGCGCCTGCAGGCCGGGGTGCCCGAGTCGCGGGACACGCCATTCGAAAGAGTTCCGGGCGGGCGGGGCGGGTGATCGGCAGCCTGCGCGTGTGGGTCTCGACGGAAGTGCGGCGCAACATCGCGTCTCCCCGCCGCTCACGGGGAAACTGTACATGAAGGCGGTGCATCCTGGCAACGGGAAAAACGACCCTCAGCGGTCGCTGCGTTCGAGCAGGAAGCGGATGATCCGGCTGTAGTAGCGGTCCAGCACCGTGCGGGACCGGAAAAGCCCCATGTGGCCCGCGTCGCAGCGAAGCACGAGCCTGTCCGACGGGGCGACCCCCTCGATGAGATCCACGTGGCCGATGGCCTGGCCGCAGGGGGCGATGTTGTCCTTCGTGCCGCCCAGGGCCCAGATGGGCACCGAGGCGGGGTAGTCCTTCACGCCGATCCGCCTGCCCTGGATCATCATCGCGCCCCGGATGAGTTCATTGCGGACGAACACCTTTTTGTAGGTGTCCCGGAGGAAGCTTGCAGGGAAGTCGTGGCTGTAATTGTACCACTGGTAAAAGGCCATCTGGCGGCTTGCGGTCTCCTCGTTGCCGTCCCGGAGGTCCGTGAGGAGCTTCTTGAGGTTGTCGAAGTGCTGGGGCATGCCCAGGATGTAGAACCCGAGCACCTGCAGCCGGCCGTCGTAGACTGCACGGCCTTCGCCGGGCAGACCCGGCGGCACCCGGCTGCCCAGGACCGTGGTCAGCAGGTCGATGTAAGGCTCGCCCATGGCCCTCGCGAAATCGGAAAGAAACCCCCTCTCGGCGTCGGTGTTCATGGGGGCGCCCGCCGAGCCGAAGGTCCTGCCCAGGTGCGGGAAGAGGATGAGGGTCGTCATCAGCAGCGGCCCCGGCTGGCAGACGGCCACGAGGTGTGCGGGGTGTCCCGTCCTGTCCTTCAGGGTCTCGAGGATGGCCCGGTATTGCTCCACCTGGCCCTCGAAGTCCTCGTGATGCCTCCGGCCCTCCACGTAAAGGGGGATCTCCTGGGCGCATTTCTGCTCCACGATCGCCATGCGCGTCAGGCCGCAGTCCCGCATGAAGAGCGCGACGCGCTCGGCGATGTTGGAGTGGTGACCGGCCCGGGGGGCGAAGACGACCGTGTAGTTGCCGATTTCGTGGCGCTGTTCTTTCGAGAGATCGATCAGCCTCATGCCCGGGAGGTCGAGCAGCACCGTTCCCGTCTCGTTGAAGCCCTGGCAGGGAGGCGCCTCGCAGAAGAGCTTCAGGAACTCGGCCTCGCCGTGCCGCGTCCGCTCGTAGCGTCGCGCCGGCAGGGAGAGCACGTCCGCCATCGCCCGGGCCATCTCCCGCTCCATGCCCTCGAGGCTCTCGGCCAGCAGACCGGCGGGCCGCTCGACGACCGTTCCGGTCATGAGGAAGCGCCACATCTCGAGGCCGATGCTGCCTGCCGCGGTGAGCGAGTCGAGCCACAGCAGCGACCAGCGGTTGCCCAGGCCGACCATTTCGGCGGACAGATCGAGCGTCGACCGGACGGATTGCAGGGAGGTGGCCACTGCGGGGGCGAGGGTGTTGAGGGTGTTGGGCATGTTCCTTTCCCTTGTGTATCGATGAATTCCCCGGGCGTGAAGGCGCAGGCGCGCCTCCGGCC
This sequence comes from uncultured Syntrophaceae bacterium, assembly GCA_964429555.1. Taxonomy (GTDB): domain Bacteria; phylum Desulfobacterota; class Syntrophia; order Syntrophales; family UBA2192; genus UBA2192. Next base: position 2,181 of record CAYSDD010000034.1, on the reverse strand, counting down.
CGGAGCGGGACAGAGGGGAAGCCGGACCGGCGGTTACTCCTCGAAATAGAGATTGAAGGGCCTGAACCCCTCGTCGATGACCCCTTTCATGGCGGCTGTGTGCTGGCGCAGAGCCTCGAGCCAGTCGGTGATCGCCCGCCTGCCCTCGTAGGGCATGACGGGGGACTGCTCCAGCAGCCTCTCCAGGGTCTTTTGCGACTGCAACTGGACGGCAAGCGACGCATCGAGCGTCCGGGTGAGGGCGGTGTGACAGAACTGCAGGGTCTGCTTTGCTACGGGGTTGGTTTGCATGTCAAGAGCCTCCACGGTGATGCGAATCAGCGCTGTTTGGGGGCTGGTTCTAAACTGTATGCAGAAGTTTGTCAAGCCCGATGTTGCGGCGCAATAAAACCGCTGGGGCCCCGATTTCGGCAAGGCGTATTTTAAGGCATTGATATTCAAGGAATTATCTGATACACAATGGCTGACTTGCCCCTGCTGGTCTTCATTTGTTGCGCGGTTACATCCAGTTTCAGCATGCCGGGAGGAGACGGGGACTATGGCCGATCGGGTGGTGATCAAGAAGTACAACAACCGGCGACTCTACGACACCGAGAAGAACGCCTACGTGACGCTGGCGACGCTTTCGGAGATGATCAAGGAGGGCCGCCAGATCGAGGTGATCGACGCCCAGACCAGGGAAGACGTGACGGCCTTCACCCTCACGCAGATCATCCTCGAGGAGGCGAAGAGCAAGCAATTCCTGCTGCCCGTGCCGCTGTTGCACCTCATGATCCGGTTCGGCGAGACCGTCCTTGCGGAGTTCTTCGAGAAATACCTGCATCAGGTCGTCCGGAACTACCTGGCCTACAAGACCTCGGTGGACGCTCAGTTTGCCAAGTGGCTCGACCTCGGGGCGCAGCTCTCCCAGCAGGCCCCGCAGGTGCCGCCCCCCTTCAATCCCTTCCTGAGCGTCTTCGAGATGTTCCCCAAGACCCCCGGGGAGAAGCCCGGGGGGCCGAAGAAGAAGGGGCCCTGAGGGGCGGGCCGGCTGTCCGTCCGCGGCGATAGGGCCTGCAGGAGGGGATGCCCATGCGCAAGTTCGACGTCATCGACCCCTGGCACCTCGAGGGCCGCTACACCTATTCCACGGCGGTCCGCAGGGGTCCCTTTCTCTTCATCTCCGGGATGATCGCGCGGGACCCCGAGACGGGCAGGATTGCGGGCAAGGGCGATATCGTCGCACAGGCCGACTTCATCTTCCGCAAGATGGGGGAGATCCTGCAGGCGGCGGGCGGCTCCTTCGACGACGTCGTGAAGACCACGGACTACGTGACCACCCTCGAGCGCTACGGCGAGACGGCCGCCGTCCGGAGAAAATATTTCGGCAACGGCTATCCGGCCGCCACGGGTGTCGTCGTCAAGGCGCTGGTGAACCCGGATGCGCTGATCGAGATCGACGCCGTCGCAATGATCGGTGACCGAGGCTGGTGAAAAACGCCCGTCTGCTGCGTTCCCGCATCCCTCGCCGCTGCGGCGTGCGCGGCCAAGTACTTCTTGCTCCCCGGGATTTCGGAGGCCTTGCATCCGGACATTCTTGACCGGCCTGACCGCAAGACCCGCCCACATCGACCGGGCCGGCCGGTTTTTCCTCTCTCTTCACGGTTGCAAACGCAACCCCCTCCCGTTCCCCGAGACCCGACACCCGATACCCTGCGGCGGACGCAGCCGGGGAACATTTTTTGCTTGCTTATCGGGGTGTGTCTGTTCAGAATGTCCGCGATGAGATCGAACCCGGTGATCCGCAACCTGCCGTTCTGGCTCGCGGTGCTTTCCGTCTGCCTGGCGGTGTCCGCTTGCTGACCGGTCCGTTGAGCGGGACAGGTCGTGTCCCGCGGTGCTGGGAAGCGGCCCCGGTTCTGCGAAGCGTGCGATCCGGGAGCCCGGAGGGTCTGCTGTTGCACAGGAAAAAAAAGAGCCGTGCGTTTCTTCTTTCCCTGGGGGGCCTTCTTCTGGCGGGCGGCCTGCTGCTGCCCGGCCAGCACCTGGCTGCAACCCCCGCCCGGGCCGGCATGCCCGTCCCCGTCCATGAATTCCCGTCGCCGCTGCTGCTCTGCGGGGAGAGGGTCCCCCTCGAGAGGCAGGATGTCTGGGAGATGATGGACCAGGCCTTCGTCCTGTCCGTCTACAACCAGGAGCAGG
>CAYSDD010000033.1:0-8240 GCA_964429555.1 uncultured Syntrophaceae bacterium | reverse complement strand
CTCGGCGGCGCCATGACGCACAACACCAAGAGCGGGGTGGCGCACTTCGTGGCCGCCAGCGACGAGGACTGCATCGACCAGATCAAGCGGCTGCTGAGCTACCTGCCCTCCAACCACCGGGAGAAGCCCCCCGTGGCGGAGTGCAGCGACCCCGCGGACCGCATGGAGGACGCGCTCAACACGCTCGTCCCCGAGGCAAGCAACCGCCCCTACGACATGAAGCGGATCATCAAGATGGTCGTCGACAACGGCGAGATCTACGAGAGCCAGGCCCTCTACGCGATGAACATGATCACCTGCTTCGCCCGCATGAACGGCCAGCCCGTGGGGATCATCGCCAACCAGCCGGCGGTGCTCGCGGGGTGCCTCGACATCAACTCCTCCGACAAGGCCTCGCGGTTCATCCGGTTCTGCGACTGCTTCAACCTGCCGATCCTCACCTTCGTCGACGTGCCGGGCTACCTCCCGGGGACGGCGCAGGAGTACGGCGGCATCATCCGCCACGGCGCCAAGATGCTCTACGTCTACCCCGAGGCGACGGTGCCGAAGATCACCATCGTCATCCGCAAGGCCTACGGCGGCTCCTACCTCGGCATGTGCTCCGGGCAGACGGGGGCGGACATCGTCATGGCCTGGCCCTCGGCGGAGATCGCCGTCATGGGGGCCGAGGGGGCCGCGAAGATCATCTTCCGCAAGGAGGACCCCGAGAGCCTGAAGAAGAAGACCGAGGAGTACATCGAGAACTTCGCCACGCCCTACCAGGCGGCGCGCCACGCCCTCATCGAGCACGTCATCGAGCCGCGGGAGACGCGGCCCATGATCATCCGGTCCCTGCAGATGCTCGCCAACAAGCGGGAGGATCGCCCCTGGAAGAAGCACGGCAACATCCCCCTGTAGACCGGGCGGGACCGACGCCGTCGGCCCGCAGGCCGTCACCTCGAAGCCGTAAAAAAAAGCGGGGCGCCCGTCGCCCCGCTTTTTTTGCCCGGCCGCCGCGCTAGCAGCCGTCGTTGATGATGCCCTCCTTCTTGAGCTGCGCGATCGTCTCGTCGCTGTAGCCCAAAAGCGACTTGAGCACCTCGTCGGTGTGCTGGCCCAGCAGCGGCGCCGGCGCGTAGACCTCGCCGGGGGTCTCGGACATCTTGATGGGCGATCCGGCGATCCGCATCTTCCCCACCCGGGGCTGGTCGATCTCGACGAGCATCCGGCGGTAGGCGATGTGCGGGTCCTCGCAGATCTGCTTCATGTTGTTGATCGGCGAGTAGGGGAGACCCTCCTTCTCGAAGATCGCCTCCCACTCCGCCGTCGTCTTCGTGGCCATGATCGGGTCGAGAATCGCGTTGAGGGCGTTGCGGTTCTTCGTCCGCAGGGGGTTGGTCCTGAAGCGCTCGTCCTCGGGCAGGTCGGGCCGGCCGATGACCCTGGCGTAACGGGCGAAGAGGGCGTCCGTGCCGATCGCGGCGATGATGTAGCTGCCGTCCTTCGTCCTGTAGCCCTGGAAGGGCGTGATGGAGGGGTGGATCCCTCCCAGGGGGCCGGGGATCTCGCCGCTGATCGTGTAGCGCGCAACGGCGTTCTCCAGGGTGGCGAAGACGCTGTCGATCATCGCCATGTCCACGTGCTGGCCCCGGCCCGTCCTGTCCCGGTGGCGCAGGGCGGCCAGGATGCCGATCGTGGCCTGCAGCCCCGTGAGGATATCGCCTACGGAGGAGCCGACCCGGCAGGGGGGGCCGCCCTCGGGCCCGGTGATGCTCATCAGGCCGCTGTAGGCCTGGGCCACCATGTCGTAGGAGGGCCGCGCGGCGTATTCCGGCAGCGCATCGTGGCCGAAGCCGCAGATGGAGCAGTAGATGATCCCGGGGTTGATCTTCTTGAGATCCTCGAAGTGCAGGCCCATCTTCTTCATCGTCGTGGGGCGGAAGTTCTCGATGACGACGTCGGACTTCTTGACCATCTCCAGGAGGATCTCCCTGGCCTTGGGGTGCTTGAGGTTCAGGACGATCCCCTTCTTGTTGCGGTTGAGGCTGATGAAGTAGCCGCTGAGGTTCTTGTCCACCTCCCCCGCGAAGGGGCCGAACTCGCGGGCGTCGTCGCCGTGGGGCGGCTCGACGTGGATGACCTCGGCCCCCAGGTCGGCGAGGATCATCGTTGTCGTGGGGGCCGCCAGCACGTGGCTCAGGTCGACGACCCGGATTCCTTCCAATGCTCTTGCCATTCGCGTTTTCCTCCTCTCGTTGACGTCCGTGCGGGCCGGTTCCGCCCCGATCCGCGAAGGCGGGCATGCCCTCGGGTCCTGCGCCGGCGCGGAAGGCCGGTCCTGCGGGGGTCGCCCCCGGTTCGCGTCCCTAGTCTCTGCGGTATCGTCTCGCCCCTTCCACGTAGAGGTCGCCTCCCCGGGTGTCGTTGATGACGACGACGGGGAAGTCCTCCACCTCGAGGCGCTGGATGGCCTCCGGACCGAGGTCCTCGTAGGCGATCGTCTCGGCCTTGCGGATCCGCTTCGCCAGGAGGGCCCCCGCCCCGCCCGTGGCGCCCAGGTAGACGGCCTTGAATCGCTTCATCGCTTCGACGACCTCGGCGGAGCGGTTCCCCTTGCCGATCATCCCCTTGAGGCCCAGCTCCATGAGCTTCGGGGCATAGGCGTCCATCCGGTAGCTCGTCGTGGGCCCCGCCGAGCCGATGGGCTGCCCGGGCCTGGCCGGCGCCGGGCCCACGTAGTAGATCACCTGGCCGCGGAGATCCACGGGCAGCGGCCTGCCCGCCGCGATGAGATCGAAGAGGCGCTTGTGGGCCGCATCCCTTGCCGTGTAGATCACCCCCGTCAGGAGCACCTTGTCGCCGATTGCGAGTTTCTCCGTGTCCTTGTCCGTCAACGGGGTCTTCAGTTTTATCTCAGCCATGGTTTCAGTCTGTCCCGTCTGTCCGGCCTATTCGGTCCGTCCGGTCGTTTCCTCTTCTTTCCGCTGTTCCGCTCTTCCTCGCTTCCGCTCTTCCGGCATTACAGGACCGCTTCCTTGTGCCGTGCCGCGTGGCACTGGACGTTGACCGCCACGGGCAGGCTCGCGATGTGGCAGGGCTCGACCTCGAAGAAGACATCGAGAGACGTCGTGGTGCCGCCGTAGCCCATGGGGCCGATGCCCAGCCGGTTGATCCGCTCCAGGACCTCCACCTCCGCCGCCGCGATCCGCGGGTCGGGGTTGCGCTCGCCGATCCTGCGCATGAGGGCCTTCTTGGCCAGCAGGGCCGAGCGCTCGAAGGTGCCGCCGATCCCCACGCCCACCACCGTGGGCGGGCAGGGGTTGGAGCCCGAGGCCTCGATGCGCCGGACGACGAAGTCCTGGATCCCCTCGAGCCCCGCCGAGGGCGAGAGCATGTCCACGCGGCTCATGTTCTCGGCGCCGCCCCCCTTCGGGACGGCGACGATCCGGATCTTCTCGCCGGGCACGATGTCGAAGTGGATGACGGCGGGCGTGTTGTCCTTCGTGTTGGCCCGGGTGAAGGGATGGCAGGCCGACTTCCGGAGATAGCCCTCGCCGTACCCCTGCCGGACACCCTCGTCGATCGCCGCCCTCAGGTCGCCCCCGACGACGTGCACGTCCTGCCCGACCTCGACGAACAGGACGGCCAGCCCCGTGTCCTGGCAGATGGGCGACTGCTCCTCCCGGGCGACGCGCGCGTTCTCCTTGAGCTCCCGCAGGACCTCGCGGGCCACGGGGGACTCGTCCCTCTCGATGGCCCGGTCGTAGGCCGCGAGCACGTCCTCGCCGAGGTTGCAGTTGGCGTCGATGAAGAGGTTGCGCACGGCTTTCGTGATCTCTGCTGCCTGGATTTCTCTCATTCGTTTCCCTCCGTACGCTCTTGCACGGATTCCGTCTCCCTATTTCGCCGCCATCTTCAGGATCTCGGCCACGAGTTTCTCGATGCCCTGGGCCACCTTCGAGATCGTGGGCCCCAGCATGTAGGCCGGGGTCGTGACGATCCGGTTGGCCTCGTCGACGACGATGCCCTCGACGGGGGCCTGGACGTGCCTGCCGCCCATCGCCTCGATGGCCCCCGACGTCCCGGGGTCGCTGCCGATGGTGAGCTTCGGGTGCGCCGCGCCGAGCACCCTGGCGGCGATGACCGGGGCGATGCAGATGAAGCCGATGGGTTTTTTCGCCCCGTGCATCTCCCGGACGAGCCTCGCCACCTCGGGGTTCACCGTGCAGTCGGGGCCCTTGACCGCGAAATCGCAGAGGTTCTTGGCCGCACCGTAGCCCCCCGGGAAGATCAGGGCGTCGAGGTCGGCGGCCTTGACGTCCTTCATGTTCCGGATCTCGCCCCGGGCGATGCGCGCCGACTCGCACAGCACGTTTCTCGACTCCGTGCCGGGCTCGCCCCGGGTGTGATCGATCACGTGCATCTGGCTCACGTCCGGCGCCATGCAGACGATCTGCGCCCCCGCCCTGTCGAGGAAGTACAGGGTCAGGGTGGCCTCGTGGATTTCGGCGCCGTCGTAGACGCCGCAGCCCGACAATACGACTCCGACCTTCGCCATGGCTCTCACCTCCCGATCGTTGTGGACGCGTTTGCGTGACAAGGGCGGCCGTTCCCGCCGCCATGCCGCAGGGGTCATGGCCGTGCAGGGCATCCGGCCGATGGAACGTTATAGTGGAAAAGCCCCGGGGGTGTCAACGAAAAGCCGCGCGAAGGCGCGGCGTTTTCGCCCGGCTCCGGGCGGGCTGATGCCGACGGACGACCCGCCCCGGCGCAAGGCCCTCCTGCCGGCACGGTCCTGCGGCTCAGGTCGCCCTCTGCAGGTAGTCCTCGGGCAGGGCCTTGAAGAGCCGCTTGTCCGGGTAGTCGTAGATGTCGTAGACGGTCTCCTGGCCGAGCAGGGCGTCGATCATGCCCTGCAGCTCCTGCCGCTTTTTCGTGGCGATCCAGTTGTTCCAGTCCTCGAGGGTCTCCCAGGTGCTGATGACGAGATACTCGTTGGCATCCTTGATGTTGCGCAGGGTCTCGCCCGATACGTACCCGGGCTGCCTCGAGGCCATGCTCCTGAGCTCGGTGATGAGCCCGTAGAGCTCTCCCGCCTTGTCGGGCGGCACCCGCCTCTTGATCAGCACTCGAACGGCCATAACTCTCACCTCCTTTCCCAAGATGATCAGAATCAAGCCTTCATTGAAACTCTAACGCCGAAATCGTTGAAAAACAAGTGCATTGTTGGCGGGGCGGGGGCGTTATCGGCCCATGCCCTCCGCGACGAGCCGGGTGCCTTCCTCGGCGCCCAGGGGGATGGCGATGTGGCCCTCCGGGACCTCGTAATCCCGGGGGTTGATGCGGATCAGGACGGCCTTGCCGGCCCCGGCGATGCCCTCCGAGGTCATGCGGACGGTGGCCACGGCCCTGCCGGCGCCGAGTTCCACCACGGCCAGGGAGGCGCCGCCGCGGGCCAGGCCGTCCAGCCAGAGGCGCAGGCGCACGCTCTGCTGCCGGGTGCGGTGATCGACCCAGTCCCAGTCGTTGAACATGAGAACGTTGGGCCGGGCCAGCGCCCCGCAGCGGGGGCAGCGCGGCAGAGGCTCGCGGGCGCGAAACTGCGCCTCGTCGACATCGACGCCGATCCCCCGGGCCTCCCAGATGTCCGCCGAGCAGGGCCGCGTGCACTGGAGGTGGTGGATGGAGCCGTGACACTCCTCGATGCGGTCCTCGTCGAAGCCGGCCGCCTGGAACTGGCCGTCGACGTTGGAGGTGAAGACGAAATGCCCCGCCTTCTTCGCCCGGCCGATCGCGAGCAGGCGGGCAAAGCCCGCGTGCGGGACGGTCCGGCGGTAGAGGTTCAGGCGGTGACCGTAAAACCCCCAGGCCAGGGCGGGGTCCCGCTCGAACCACCGGGGGTTGGCCATCTCGACGAAGGAGATCCCCAGCCTCGCCATGGGCGGGTAGGCCTTCCAGAACCCCTCGTTGCCCCGGAAGTCGGGCAGACCCGAATCGACGCCCATGCCGGCCCCCGCCGTGACGAGCAACGCGTCGGCCTCGCGAAGGGCTCTTGCAGCCCGCCTGATCTGTTCCTGGAGCTCCATGGGTTCTCCGCCCGGCCGGGGTTTTCGACGTCCGGCCCGCTGCATCTTAGCGAACCCGGCCGTCCTGTCAAGAAAAAGCGCACCCGCGCCGGAACGGCCGCGGTGATCCGGCCCCGTAATGTGACAAAAACGTTCCGGGGGCCGGCGGGAGGCCCCGTCTCCGGCGCGGCCGCCGCTCGGAAAACCGCCGGCAATCCCGAGAGGTTGAGAAATCTTCTTGTTTTTTTCGGCGGGAGGTACGGTCCTTGCTAATAATCATTGACAAACGGAAGGCGACGTGACAGATTAACGCGTCGAAAACAATCCGGGAGAGCTTCCTGCGGCGCGGGCCTCATGACTTTCGCAAAGGGCCGTTTCCCTTCCGGGCCATGCCCGCCACAGATGTCGAGCGCAGGCAAGCGGATGCTTCCGGTGCTGTGAGGTGTGCCATGCTGTTTCGAAATGTTCTTTCCGTCCTTCGGGACCACGCATAGGGAGTCATGAAGGGCCCGGGCGCGTCAGCGCCGGGACAATCGAACCATTCAGCACGCATCCCCGGATGCCTTGCCTGAGGGAGCGATAGACCGACTCCAGGACCTATGCCGCCCTGCCGATCGCCGCGGTGATCGACGGCCGAGAGCCGCTCCTTTTCGCTGAATCCGTCAGCCCCTTCTGAGAGACCCCTCTCGCGTGAAGAGATCAAGGTGTTCGTGGCCGGAAGCCTTTCGGCTTGTGCGTGCGGGAGAGCTGCATCCGGAGGCTTCGACCATGAAAAGCAGAGAAACGCTGAAACGACTGTTCAACCGGCTCCTGCACCCCGCGCTGCGGGAAACGGACATCATCAAGACCCTCTCGGGTCTGCCGGGCGTGCGCCCCTTCCTCTACGAGTTCAAGTTGGGGCCGCTGTTCCTGATCTCGGCGTGGCTGTTTCTCTTCCACGCCAACTACACCGGTGCGGCCGAAGACTGGCTGCTGACCTTCTTCGGGGGCTTTGCCGTGGTGGGGGTTCTCTCGGTGCACAAGGCCGTCATGCGGTTCCTCTACCGCATCGCCCAGTTCGAAAAGCCCGTGGAGGGGCAGGACCGCACCATCATGATCACCGCCGAGACGGTGACCCTGCTCGGGTTCCTGACGGCGGCCATGCTGTTCCTCAACGAGTTCCAGTCGGCGGGCTTCGGGATGTGACGGCACCCCGGCGTGCCCGCCTGCCGCGTCAGAGCCGGCCGTTGTTCCGGGCCCCCTGGAAGGCCAGCAGGGCGAGCGCCGCGACGATGAGCGCCCCGCCCCAGGCCTCCACGGTGGAAAACCGCTCCCCCAGCAGGGCATACGCGAAGAGAAGCCCCAGGACCGGCGTGGCCAGGGAGGCCAGGCCGGCGATGCCGGCCGGCAGGACCTTCAGGACGTAGAACCACAGCAGGACGGCCACGGCGCTCGTGAGCAGGACGTTGTAGGCCATCGCCCCGGCCATCCATGGGGTCCAGCGGATCGGCACCGAGGGGACGGCGAGGGCGGCGGCCGCAAGCCATGCCCCCCCGAACAGGATCTGCCAGGCCGACAGGGACAGCACGTTCACCCCGCCGTTACGATCCATCCGCTTCGTCACGACGGCGCTGGCCGCCCAGGCCAGCCCGCTCGCGACGGCCAGCGCGCTCGGGAACCCGTCGCCCCGGTAACCCCACGGCTCGACGAGCAGCACAAGCCCGGCCAGGGCCAGCGCCACGGCCGGCCACTGCAGGCCCCGGGGCCGCTCGCCCAGCAGCGGCCAGGCCATGAGGATCAGCCAGAAGGGCATCGCGTAGACGAGGATGGCCATCTTCCCGGCGCCCCCCTCGACGAGCGCCCACGTGGCGAACCCCACGGAGAAGGTCGTGCAGAGAAGCCCGACGAGGAGCGTCCGGGGCCAGTCCGGCGGCCGGAGCGACTCGCCCCGCCAGGCCAGGACGCCCAGGAGGACGAGTCCGCCACCGATCGTGCGGAGGGCCGAGAAGTCGAAGGGCGAAGCGAGGCGCATGGCCTCCTTCACGAGGACCCAGTTGTAGCCCCAGATGAGCGACATGACGATCAGGGCCAGGACGGCGCGGGGCACGGCGTTCGCTCTCCCGAACAAAAAAGGAGCCTGACGGCGGCGTCAGACTCCTTTGCGTTTCTGGTGGTCCCACAGGGAATCGAACCCTGGTTTCCGGCGTGAGAGGCCAG
>CAYSDD010000032.1:5818-8296 GCA_964429555.1 uncultured Syntrophaceae bacterium | reverse complement strand
TTGCATCTTCCCCGTTTCTGTTTTAGGCATCTCGATAACCCGCCGGGCCCTTCGCCCGTGCGGATTCGCCGCGGTCATAACATGGAAGGGAGCGACGGATGGCACTGGGCAATCTGCAGAGACGCAATGTCGCCTTCGGGGTTCTTGCGGTGGTGCTGGTCGTGGGCGTCGTGTCCCTGTTTTTTTACCTCGAGTACCGCCGCACCCACGTCACGACCGACGACGCCTTCGTGGACGGCCACATCCACATCGTCGCCTCCAAGGTCCCGGGCACGGTCCTCGCCCTGCACGTCAGGGACAATGAGCTCGTCAGGAAGGGCGATGTGATCCTCGAGATCGACCCCGTGGATTACCGTGTCGCCCTGCAGGAGGCCGAGGCCAATCTCGAGATGGAGAAGGCGCGGCTCACCGAGGTGCGAAGCCGCGTGGCCACGGCGGAAAAGCAGCTCCTGGAGATCCGCGCGTCCCTGGAAGCCGCCCGCTCCGCCCTCAGGGTGCAGGAGGCGCTCGCGTGGAAGGCCGATGCGGACCTCAAGCGCGCCGAGCCGCTCATCAAGGAGCAGATCGTCACCCAGGAATACTACGATCAGCGAAGAACGAACAACGACGTCGCCGTCGCCCAGGTCAAGGCGGCCCGGGAGAACGTGACCCGGCTCGAGGGTTCCGTGGAGGCCCAGAAATCGCTCATCCGCCAGCTCGAGGCGGCGGCGGCCCCGCAGCTCGCCCTCATCCGGCAGCGGGAGGCCCTCGTCGAAAAGGCGAGACTGAACCTGGGCTATACGACGATCCTCGCCCCGGCCGAGGGGTACGTCACGAAGCGAAGCGCCGAGGTGGGAAACCAGGTGCAGGCGGGACAGCCCCTGCTGGCCGTCGTGCCGCTGGCGCAGGAGAAAATCTGGGTGACCGCGAACTACAAGGAGACGGAGCTCAAGGACGTCAGGCCGGGGCAGAAGGTCGAGCTCAGGGTGGACACCTACCCCGGAAAGGTCTTCCGCGGGCGGGTCAACAGCATCATGGCGGGCACGGGCTCCGTGTTTTCGCTGTTCCCGCCCGAGAACGCCACCGGCAATTACGTCAAGATCGTCCAGCGGATCCCCGTCCGGATCACCCTCGATGAGGGCAGCGACCCGGATCACCTGCTGAGGGTGGGGATGTCCGTCGTGCCCACGATCCTCGTCGAGCGCTGAAGCACCCCGGGGGCGTCATGAACAAATGGCTCGTGGCCGTCACGGTGATGCTGCCCACGCTCGTGGTGATCATCGACACCTCCGTCGTCAACGTCTCTCTCGACCACATCCGGGGCAGCCTCTCCGCGGGGATCGACGAGTCGACCTGGGTCATCACCTCCTACCTGGCCGCCAATGCCATCGTCATCCCCATGACGGGCTGGCTCAGCCGGTTCTTCGGGCGCAAGCGCTTCCTGCTCGTCTCCATCGGCCTGTTCACCCTCAGCTCCTTTCTCTGCGGCGCCTCCTGGAGCCTGCGGGCACTGATCTTCTTCCGCATCCTCCAGGGACTCTCCGGGGGCTCGCTGCAGCCGATCTCGCAGGCCATCCTGCTGGAGAGCTTCCCGCGGCATCAGCACGGGACGGCCATGGCGATCTTCGGGATCGGCATCATGATCGGGCCCATCATCGGGCCGCTCCTGGGGGGCTGGATCACCGACAACTGGTCGTGGCACTGGGTCTTTTTCGTCAACATCCCCATCGGGATCGTTGCGGTCCTCATGGCGACGGTCTTCATCGTCGACCCGGATTACGCCGGGGCCCGGAAGGTCAGGGTGGATTACATGGGCCTCGCCTTCCTGGCCGTCGGGATCGGGTGCCTCCAGGTCGTCCTGGACCAGGGCCAGCGGGAGGACTGGTTCGCCTCCCCGTTCATCCTGTGGCTCAGCGTGATCTCCCTGGCCGGGCTCGTCTTTTTCGCCGTCAACGAGTACTACGCCGAGCACCCCATCGTCGATCTGCACATCTTCAAGAACCTGACCTTTGCCTCCGGCAACGTCATCGCCTTCGCCACGTTCTTCACGCTCTTCGGCAGCCTCATCATGCTCCCGATCTGTCTGCAGACCCTGATGGGCTACACGGCGTTTCTCGCCGGCTGGGTCCTGGGCCCCGGGGGCCTCATGGCGATGATCTCCATGCCCATCGCCGGCCGGCTCATCACCCGGGTCAACCCGAAGGCGGTTCTCTTCGTCGGCGCGATGATCACGGCCTGGTCCATGCTGATGATGTCCTGGTTCAACCTCACCGCCGATTTCTACACCGTGGCCTGGCCGAGAATCGTCATGGGCTTCGGCATGGGGCTCGTCTTCGTGCCGCTGACCACCCTGACCATGTCCTGGATCCACAAGGAGGAGATGGGGAACGCCTCGTCGGTGTTCAACCTGGTGAGAAATCTCGGGGGGAGCTTCGGCGTCGCCTTTGCCAGCACCCTGGTCTCCCGGAGGGCGCAGTTTCACCACGGCCGCCTGGCCGA
>CAYSDD010000032.1:0-5718 GCA_964429555.1 uncultured Syntrophaceae bacterium | reverse complement strand
TTGCCAGCACCCTGGTCTCCCGGAGGGCGCAGTTTCACCACGGCCGCCTGGCCGAAGGGATGAGCGTGCTGGATCTCAATTTCCGGGAGGCCCTGCCGCAGGTGTCCGGGATCTTGAGGGATCAGGGCTTCGCGCCGTCGCAGCTCGACGCGGCGACGCTCGGGGTCATCTACAAGCGGCTCGTGCGGGAGGCTGCCATGATGGCCTTCAACGACACCTTCTTCGTGCTCGCGGCGCTGATGGCGATCTCCGGGTTGCTGGTGCTCTTCATGAAGAGGAGCCACGAGACGGCGGGTTCGGGCCGGGTGCAGCCCCCCGCGGCGGATTGACGGTCATCTCGTCACGTAGAGAAACAGCAGGAACAGCAGGGCAAACAGCAGAAACCCGTATGCCGAAAGGACCGGATGGATCTTCATCTGCTATTTCTTGACGAAATACCGGTGGATCGCGTTGATGAGGGACGATACCTCGGCCCCCGCCGGGGATTTCGCCCGGGGCGGTGCCGTTTCGAAATACCGGATGAGGGCGCGCACGATGGCCTTTTCCTCGTGCGCCCGCTCCTGCTTGGCCGCCGCGGAGGGTAGATCTCGAGTCGGCATGTCATTCCCCTGTCCCGATCGGATTACCCCCTTATCTCTCGGGTCCCAGTGTGCAGGTTTCGGCGGGGGAAAGCAATTCGACGAAAGTATGATTTTTTTCTACGACCGGAGTATGAGACGGAACCCATCCGAGCGGAGGCGCCACTGGCGCGCCTGGACAAAAAGGCGGGCACCAAGCCCGCCTTTTCCTGTCCGAGGGTTTCTTTTCTTCCCGGGCCCCGGGGCCTTCGGCCCCTAGGCCGCCTCGATCTTCACGGCGCAGACCTTGTACTCCGGGATCTTGCAGACCGGGTCGAGGGCCGGATTGGTCAGGATGTTGACCGGCGCCTCCCTGAAGTGGAAGTTCATGAAGACGGTCCCCTCCGGGGCCCGTGTCGTCACGTCGGCCCTGGCCTCGACGGCGCCGCGCCGCGAGGCGACACGGACGGTCTTCCCGTCGACGATGCCGTATCGCTCGGCGTCTTTCGGGTTGATCTCCACGAGACTCTGGGGGTAGCGCTCGTTGCACCCCCGGGCCCGGCGGCTCATGGTGCCCGTGTGGTACTGGTACAGGACGCGGCCCGTCGTGAGGTACAGCGGGTAGTCCTTGTCGGGCACCTCGTCGGGCGGGATGAACTCGATGGGCGCGAAGAGCCCCAGGCCCCTGGTGAATCGGTCCTTGTGCAGGAACTTCGTGCCCGGGTGGTCCGTGTTGGGGCAGGGCCACTGCAGGCCCTGGCGGCTGATGCGCTCGTAGGTGATCCCGGCGTAGCTGGGCGTCAGCTCGCGGATCTCGTTCCAGAGCTCCCGGGGCTTGGCGTACTTCATGGGGTATCCCATGCGGGTCGACAGATCGGCGATGATCTCCCAGTCCGTCCGGGCCTGACCCGGCGGCTCGACGGCCTTGCGGACGCGCTGGACGCGCCGCTCCGTGTTCGTGAAGGTGCCGCCCTTCTCGGCGAAGCAGGCCGTGGGAAGGACGACATGGGCGAACGCGGTGGTCTCGGTGAGGAAGATGTCCTGCACGACGAACAGCTCGAGCTTCTGGAGCGCCTTTTCGAGGTGGCGCAGATCCGGGTCCGAGAGCATCATGTTCTCGCCCATGCAGTACAGGGCCTTGAGCTTGCCTTCGTAGGCGGCCTGGGACAGCTCGACGACGGTCAGTCCCGGCTTGGCGGGCAGCGGGACGCCCCAGGCCTTTTCGAATTTCTGCCGTGCGGCCTCCACCGTGACGTTCTGGTAGGCCGGCAGGACGTTGGGCAGGCAGCCCATGTCGCAGGCGCCCTGGACGTTGTTCTGGCCGCGCAGGGGGTTGATGCCGCAGGATTCGTAGCCCACCTTGCCGCAGAGCATGGCGAGGTTGGCGAGCGACTTCACGTTGTCCGTTCCCGTCCGGTGCTGCGTGATCCCCATGGCGTAGAGGATGGTGGCTTTCGGTGCCGTCGCGTAGAGCCGGGCGGCGGCCCGGAGCTGCTCCGCCGGGATCCCCGTGATGGTCTCGACATACTCGGGCGTGTACTTCGCCACGACCTTGCGGACCTCCTCGAAGCCCTCCGTGCGCTTCGCCACGTAGTCCTTCGCGTAGAGGTTCTCGGCGATGATGACGTTCATCATGCCGTTGATCCAGGCCACGTCCGTCCCCGGCTTCTGCCGCAGGAAGAGGCTCGAGTACTTGACGAGCGGGATCTCGCGGGGCTCGATGACGATGAGCCTGGCGCCGCGCTTGCGCACGGCGCGCTTGACGTACATGCCCACGATGGGGTGGGTCTCCGTTGTGTTGGATCCCGTCACGAGGATCACGTCCGCGAACTCGATCTCCTCGATGGAGTTCGTCATGGCGCCGCTGCCGAAGGAGGCGGCCAGACCGGCCACCGTGGAGCTGTGTCAGAGCCGCGCGCAGTGATCGACATTGTTGGTGCCGATCGCCGCCCGCATGAATTTCTGGAAGACGTAGTTGTCCTCGTTGGTGCAGCGCGCCGAGGAGAGCCCCCCGATCGCGTCGGGGCCGTGCTTGGCCTTGATCTCCTTCAGTTTGCCGGCGATGAAGTCGAGGGCCTCGTCCCAGTCGGCCTCCTCGAGCTTGCCGTTTCGGCGGATGAGAGGCGTCGTCAGCCGGTCGGGCGAGTGGATGAAATCGTTGGCGAAGCGGCCCTTGATGCAGAGGCTCCCCCAGTTGGGCGAGCCGTGGGTGCGGTCCGAGGTGGTCTTGACGACCTTGCCGTTGAAGACGTTGAGGTCGAGCTGGCAGCCCACGCCGCAGTAGGTGCACGTCGTGCGGACCTTCTCGATCTCCCAGGGGCGCCCCTGGAAGCGGCCCTGCTTGTTGATGATGGCCCCCGTGGGGCAGTCCTGCATGCACTCGCCGCAGAAGACGCAGGCGGAGTTGATGTAGTCCGTGTCGAAGGCGGGCCCCACCTTCATGCGGTTGCCGCGCTGGGCGAAGTCGAGCACCTCGTTGACCTGGATCTCGTTGCAGCCCCGGATGCAGCGGCCGCAGAGCACGCACTTGTTCAGATCGCGGAAGATCATCGTGTTGGAATTGTCCACGGGGTAGCCGGGGGGGTCGATCTCGAAGCGGGGTTTCTCGATCCCGAGCCGGTAGACGAGGTCCTGCAGCTCGCACTGCCCGTTGGACTCGCACTGCAGGCAGTTGTGGTCGCCCGAGGCCCAGAGGAGCTCGACGACCATCTTGCGCGCCTCGGTCACCCGGGGGGTGTCGGTCCGGATCTTCATGCCGGGGCTGGCCGGCATGGCGCAGGAAGCCACGAGGTTTCTCGCGCCCTCCTGCTCGACGACGCAGACGCGGCAGGCGCCCACCAGGGTCGTGGCGGGGAAGTAGCAGAGCGTGGGGATGAAGATCCCGTTCTTTTTCGCGACGTCGAGAATGGTCTGCCCGGCCGTGGCCTGGCACTCCTTGCCGTCGATGGAGATGCTGAATCTGCCGTTCATTCTTTCCTCCCTCCCCGAGAGTCAATCGACGGATATATAAACCATGTCGCCTTCGAGCGCCAGCACTATTTTGCCCTTTAACCGAGGGGGGTTATGGCCGTCACGCGCTTCAGCAGGGAGCCCCGGGCGCCCCCGCCGCGGGTGATGTCGGAGACGACGACCCGGCCCGCCATGAGCGTCCTCTCGCCGAGAACCCCCGCCTCGCGAAGACCCCAGGCGCTGTGGATGGCGTAGGCCTTCCCGTCGACGATGCCGAGATGGATCATGATGTGGCCCGGCAGGTAGAGCAGGGCCGGCCGGTGGCCGAGTTCCTTCAGGATTTTGAGCTTGTCCGCCTCCGGGAGGTCCCCCGTATCCCTGCGCCCCGCCGGGTTGAAGGCCGCCTGGCGGCGGCTGTTGCGGGGCATGTGGAACCCGAAGACGGAGAAGACGTCCATGACGAGGCGGGAGCAGTCGCGCCCGTCGAACAGGTCTCCCCAGCCGTAGGGGTGGCCCTCGAGCTTGAAGAGCTGCCGGTAGAGGTTCCGGGCCGTGTAGGGCAGGTACCCGACGCTCACGTCGGCATCGGGGCGGATGTAGCCCGTCACGAACCGCACCGCACCGTCGGGCGCCCGCCAGGGCAGGGTGACGGCGTAGTGCCGGGCGGCCGTTTCCACGTGGGGGAGCCGCGTGCCCATGGGGATGGACGCCGCGTGCACCGAGAACGCCCGGTCGGCGTAGACGGCGACCATGCTGCCCGTGGCCACGAGGGGCCTGGACCGGGCGAAGGCCTCGATCGCCGGTTTGTCGCCGACGGCGACGGCGGCCGACGGGACCCACCCCTTCGTGTAGGCCGTCTGCACGAACGACCAGGCGCCGTCGGTGCTCCTGTGCAGGACGGCGACGGGGTTGCCGCACTCCAGCGCGGAATACTGGAACCGGTCGAACTCGTTGCCGAAGGGCCGGTCGTAGAAGGCCTCGTTCGTGGGCAGCCTCCGCAGGCTCACCCGGGCCGTGACGAGACCCCAGGCGGGGCGGATGACGGCGGGCACGGCCCCGATGAAGCCCTCGATGCGGTCGTAGAAGGCGGGCGGGATGAGCCGGTTGGTGTGGTCGTAGCCCTTCGACTGCCGCGATTCGGCCAGGACGTCGACGATCGCCCTGCGGACCGCAACGCCCTCGAGCGTATCCGGGGTCGCGAACACGTCGGCCAGCTCCGTCTCCGCGTGGCCCAGGGCGGCGCGGTTCATCGCCTCGATTGCCCCGGGGGTGAGGATCGGGCGGTCCGGGTCCGGGTGCCTGGCGACCCAGAAGTCGGCCCTTTCCTGTCCGGGCTGAACGCCCGGCAGGGGGGACGGGGCCGTCTCCCACGGCTCGGCGGGACACACGCCCGCGGCGAGGACAACGAGGATGAGAGCGAGGATGATGTTCAGGGGCTTTCTCATGCAGTCAATCCCTTCCATTCGCAGCTCCGCACAACAGGCGGCACCTGCCGGTTCAACCTTCTCACCCTCTTCTTCAGCGAAGCGGAAACTCCGAGAGCTTCACGAACCTCAACCCCTTCTCCCGCAGCCGGGGCACGGCCTCCATCACCCCCGCCGCCGTCCCGCTGCGGGGCTGGTTCATGTGCAGGATGACGATCGCCCCGGGTTCGGCCTTGAGCAGGGCCTGCCGGACCTTCTCCTGCGGCCACGTGGCCCCCGCATCGCCCAGGACGGTGTAGTTGACCACCTCGCAGCCCAGCTCGCCTGCCACCTGCACGGCCACCTCGTCGCAGAAGGCCGTGCCCGGGCGGTAGAATTTCGGCTTGCGTCCCGTGGCGGCCTCGATCCTGCGGCCGTTTTTTTCGATCTCGTCGACCAGCTCGCCCACGCTGCCCGTCCCCCGGATGCCGTAGGCCGACCGGCCGTTCACGGAGGCAGGCCGGTGGGCAAGGCCGTGATTGGCGATCTCGAAGAGGGGATCGGCGGCCAGCGCCTTGAAAACGGCCGGGTTGGCCTCGATCCAGCTCCCGCTGAGGAAGAGGGTGGCGGGGATCTGTTCTTTGCGCAGGTACTCGATCAGGGCGTTGTCGACACGGCTGCCCCGGGGGCCCCCGCAGGCATCGAAGGTCAGGGCGATGACCGGCTCGGCGGTGTCGAGCCGCGTCCTGACGCCTGCGACCCGCTCGCCCCAGTCCTTCGGGGCCCTGTCCCGGTAGGCGGCGACGATC
>CAYSDD010000031.1:0-8404 GCA_964429555.1 uncultured Syntrophaceae bacterium | reverse complement strand
GGGATATGCTGATTGCATCAACCGGGAAAGGAGGGCAAGGGATGTCACGAATGCGGGGATGCGGAATTTACGGGGTTGCGGCGGCGCTGCTCCTGGGACTGCTGTCCCTGGCGGCCTGCGCGGGGGCACCGCAGCAGCAGGCGGGCACGGCGGTCGACAGCGATCGGGTGGTCCGGGTCACTCCGCAGGCGGCCTATGCACAGCTCGCCTCGGGGAAGGCGCTCCTGGTGTGCGCCTACGAAAGTGAAAAAACGTGCAGCACGATCATGCTGGAGGGGGCGATCACCCTGAAGGAATTCCAGGGCAGGCTCGCGGGGCTCAAGAAGGACCAGCCGATCATCTTCTACTGCGCCTGACCGAAGGAGCACACGTCTGCCGGTCAGGCAGCGAAATACGCGGCCATGGGGTACACCGACGTCAAGGCCCTCGGCGGCGGCGTCGAGGCCTGGAAGAAGGCCGGGTACCGCGTGCACGTGAAGTGAAGGATGCCTGCGCATCCGGAAAGAACCGGGACAAGAGGGGCCGGCCCGGTCGGGGCCGGCCCCTTTCCGTTTGCATTCGCAAGCCCGATCGGGGGGTATCTGACTGTATGTACACCGTTGACTCAGCGGGGTTCGGTCGAGTTCGAAACGACGGTGCCGTCGGGGAAGGTCACGACGGCGTCCGCCACGCGCCTGACCTGATCGAGGTAATGAGAGACGACCAGCACGGTGAACCGCCGCTTCAGTGCCACCAGCAGCGTTTCGATGATCTCCGTCGCCGCCGCGTCCAGCGAGGAAGTCGGCTCGTCCATGAGCAGCACCTCGGGCTCCAGGACGAGCGCCCGTGCGATGCAGAGCCGCTGCTGCTGGCCTCCCGAAAGGGTGCGGGCATCGTCGTCAAGCCGGTCTTTGACCTCGTCCCAGAGGTAGGCCGCCTGCAGGGCCTGCTCGATTCGGTCCTGCAGGAGCCGCCGATCGCGATTCCCGGCCAGCTTGAGGGGGAAGGCCACGTTCTTCCGGATGCTCATCGGCAACGGGTTGGGGGTCTGAAAAACGAGCCCCACGCGCCTTCGCAGTTCGGTCACGGGATAGCCCCCCGCGTAGATGTCCCGCCAGAGGCCGCCGAGGATGATCTCCACTGTGCCGCGCATCCGCGCACCGGGGATATTCTCCCACAGCCGGTTCAGGGTGTAGAGAAAGGTGGACTTGCCCGTCCCCGAGGGGCCCACCAGTGCGGTGATCGCATTGCGCTCGAAGCGGACGTTCAGGTCCTTGAGGACGTGTCGGTCACGATAGAAGAAATCGAGACCCGTCACCTTGATTTTCGCCTGTTCATCGTTCATGGCGCAGCTCACGGGCGATAGAGGGCCAGATAGGTCAGCCGCTTCTTGATGAGGAAGGCCGCAAAAAACAGCGTCGTACACAGCAGCAGCAAAATCAGCGAGGCCCCATACCCCCGGAGAAGCTCTTCGGGGCCGGCGTACTGGGACGAGATGTAGTAGATGTAGAAGGGGAGGGCCTCGTAGGGGCCGAGCAGAGACGTGGGAACCCCGGCCGATACCACGACCCCCGTGAGCATGATGACCGCCGTGTCCTCGGCGCAGCGTCCGATTGCGAGGATGAGGCCGCTGAGCATGCCGGAAAGGGACTGGGGGATCAGCACGTGGAAGAGGTTCTGGGGCTTCGTCGCCCCGAGGGCAAGGGCCGTCAGACGGGTCTCGCCGGGGATCCCTTCGAGGGCCGCCTGGGTCGTTCGGATGATGTAGGGCAGCACGAGAAAGGCCAGGGCCAGCGCCGAGATGAGCAGGCACGGCTGGATGCGGTTCGAGAAGTGCTTGTGAAGGAAGATCGCCAGCGCAAACCCGAAGAGGCCCACCAGGATCGAAGGGATGCCGGCCAGGACGTCGAATACCAGGTTGAAGAGATCCTTGACCCGGGCGCCGGCGTATTCGGCCATGTAGATGCCCGTCGCGACACCCAGCGGAACGGCCAGGACGATGGAGAGGCAGACCAGCAGAAACGTGCCGACCATCGCGGGAAAGAGCCCGTCAAAGACGCGCTGCCGGAGCAGAAGCGCCTCAAGCGGCGGCGTTTCGCCGAACACCAGCTTCAGGTCGATCACGCCTGCCCCCTGGCGGGCGAGGTAGGCGACGAGGAAGAAGAAGATGCCGGACAGGATGATCCCGCAGGCCCAGGAAACCCCGATCAGCGCCTTTTCGCGGAAGCGGTTCATGGCCTCTCCCCGCTTTCCGGCATGGCCAGACGGCGCACCAGTACGGTGATGACCGTGATGAAAAGGTAGAGGATCAGCCCGCATGCGAAGATGGACCGAAACTCCGGGCTCTCGTAGTCGGCGGCGATCACCAGGGCGATATGGGCCGTCAGCGTCCTTGCCGAGTCGAGCACCGAGCCGGGGACCTGGACGGCATTGCCCGCGAGCATCAGCGAGATGAGCGTATCCCCCGCGGCGCGGCCGAAGGCGAGGATGACCCCGACGAGGATTCCCCTTCGGGCGGCGGGCAGCACGACGTAGAGCAGCGTCTGCGCGCGGTCCGCGCCGAGGGCCTCGGCGGCGGCCAGGTGGCTGCGGGGGACCCTCTCGAAGCTGTCCTGGAAGAAGAGGATCATCGTCGGGGCGATCAGCACGCTCAGCATCAGCGCCCCCGTCAGCAGGCACATGCCCGAGCCGGTTTGAAAGAATTCCCGGATGAGGGGCACCAGCACGAAGATGCCGACAAAGCCGTAGACCACGGTGGGCACGCCGGTCATCAGCTGAACGATCCGGCGCAAGAGCCTCCCCGGCGGCCTCCGGCCGTAGAGGCCGATCAGGCAGGCACAACCGAGGCTCAGCGGAAACGCCAAAAGCAGGCCCAGGGAAGATATCCCCGCCGTGGTGATGAGCAGCGGATAAATGCCGTAGAGGCCCTTGCCGGGTTCCCAGTGCTGGGTCAGGAGGCTGAACAGCCCCCCGCCGCGCAGCAGGGGCAGGGCCATGACCAGCATGAACCCGAGGATCAGGACGGTGACGGACGCACTGACAACGGCGGAAACGAGCAGGATCCTCTCCGTCGCGCTTTCGCCCGGGCCTCTCATGGATGGGGGATGAACCCCTTTTCCTGGACGATCGCCCGGCCCTCCGTTGAGAACAGGTAGTCGATGAACTTCCGCGTCAGGCCGGTCGGCTCGCCCTTCGTGTTGCTGTAGAGTCCCCTGGCAATCTTGAATCGGCCGTTTTTGACGGTCTGAACGGTCGGGACGACGCCGTCGAAGGCCACCGGCGCAACGGAGGCGTCGATGTGCCCCACCGAGACGTAGCCGATGCCGTAGGGGTCCTGCGACACGGCCGACTTCATCGCGCCGTTGGACACCACGACATTCGCCCTGGCGGCGATGGCGCCTTTCTTGAGGGCCTTCTCCCAGAACACCTCGCGGGTGCCGCTGGCCTCGTCACGGGTGTAGAGGTTGATGGGCCTGTCTTCGCCGCCCAGCGCCTTCCAGTTTCCGATCGTGCCCGCGTAGATGCCCGCGACCTGGGCCTGGCTGAGCGCCTTCACGGGGTTTTTCGGGTGCACCACGACCGCCACGCCGTCGAGCGCCCACATGTGCGGCTTGAGCCCGTAGCGTGCGATCTCGTCGTCCGTCGGAGCCCGGCCGCTGTTTCCGATCTGGACGAGGCCTTCGCCGACCTGCTTGATCCCGACCCCCGAGCCGCCGGCGGCGATGCTGATCTGGATTGCCGGGTAGGCGCTCATGATTCTCTGCGCCGCCTCCTTCATGACGGGGATGTGGGCCGTTCCCCCCGAGATCTTCAGGACCCCCTTTTCGCCCTTGAAGGCGTCGAGGTCTCCCGCAAGGCCGGTTGCGGATGTCAATGCGAGAACACAGGCTGCCGTGAAAAGCGGAAACGAGATCTTTTTCATGCCGGACACCTCCGCCCCGTGAAGTTGGGTCTGCCCCGTCTCGAGGTGAGGCGAATTATAGAGTATCCCCCTCAGGTGTCAAATTCATTATTGTAATAGGATATACAGAGTATGCCTGTATCGTATAACCGGGGCGGTCTCGATTCCAGCCCGTCGCCGGGATCCCGGGACGCGTGTCGCGCGAGGCTCTCGTGCAGGATGCCCGCTGCGCCTTTCCGTTTGCATTCGCGGGCCCGATCGGGAATAATCCCCGTACCGGGGGAACCATGAAGAGGGACCGCGACTTCGACCTGATCGTCATCGGCGCAGGGATCGCCGGGATGGTCTCCGCCGTGACGGCCGCAAGCCTGGGCAAGCGGGTGGCCGTCGTCGAGAAATCGAAGGTCGGCGGAAACTGCACGAACACGACCTGCATCCCGAGCAAGGCCCTGATCCGCCTGGCCCACGCGGGCCGCGAGATGGCGCACCTGGAGCGCCTGGGCCTGCTGCGCCCGCCCGCAGGCGGCCTGGAGGGCGCGCGGGTCATGCCCCGCATCCGGGACATCGTCCGGACGGCCTACGAGAAGGACCTCCCGGAGACCTTCGAGCGGATCGGCATCCGCATGATCCCGGCGCAGGCGAGCTTTCTCGATGCGCACCGCATCCGCGCGGGCGAACAGACCCTTTCCGCACGAACGTTCATCATCGCCGCCGGCACGAGGCCCCTCATCCCCGCCATCCCGGGGCTCGACGCCGTCGAAACCCTCACCAACGAAACCCTCTACCGCCTCGAGGAACTGCCCCGGTCGCTCGTCGTCCTGGGCGGCGGGGTGGACGGCCTGGAGTACGCCTCCGCCTTCGGGCGGCTCGGGGTGGAGACGACCGTGGTCGAGATGGCCCCGCGCCTGCTGCCGATGGCCGACGGCGAGCTGGTCGGCCGCCTGCTGGAAGCGCTGCGCGCAGACGGGATCCGCCTGCTTGCCGGGACGAAGGCCCTGGAGGTCGCCGACCGGCAGGGGCGGGTTTCCCTTACCGTCGAAGGACGGGGCGGGGCCCGGCAGGAGATCGAGGCGGAGCGCGTGCTCGTCGCCGTGGGGCGAACGCCCGACCTCGAGGGACTGGCGCTCGAGAAGGCGGGCGTCGCGTTCAACGCCCGGGGCATCGTCACGGACCGCAGGCTGCGCACCTCGGCTGCCCACATCTGGGCCTGCGGCGACATCGCCGGCCCCTACCAGCTGGCCTCCACCGCCGAGGCCCACGGAATCGTGGCGGCCGCCAACGCCTGCCTGCCCGTCAAGCGCAGCGTCGATTACCGCAACAGCGTCACCGTCGTCTTCACCGAACCGCCCCTGGCCTGGGTGGGCCTCACGGAGGCGCAGGCGAGGGAGAAGCACGGGCGCGGCCTGCGCGTCTACCGCTTCCCCTACGAGACGATGCGCCGCGCGCTCATCGACGGCACGGAAACGGGGGCGGCGAAGTTCCTCTGTGACGGCCGGGGGCGCATCGCGGGCGCGCACATCCTGGGCGAGGCCGCGGCCGAGGTCATCCACGAGGCCGCGCTCATCCGGGCCATGAAGAAGCCCCTGCACGCGGTCCAGGTCCTGACCCACGCCTACCCGACCTACGCCCAGGCCCTCGTGGGGCGGGCAAGCCAGCTGGCCTTCCTGGACCGGATGGTGGGCAACCCCTTCGTGGCCATTGCCCTCCACGCGCTGCCCGGCTACGCCCACCGCATCCACCTGGCGCGCGAGCGCCTCGCCGAGGCGCATGCCCCCGTGCCCACGGAGTTTTCGAGCGAGGCCCTGCCTGCCGGCGAAAGGGGCTGCCCTGTCGAAGCCCGCACGGCCGCGCCGGATGTCCTCGCCCTGGATGTCCGCGGCGTCCTCGATGCCGCCTGCGAGGGGGCCATCGCCGAGGCCTTCGAGGCGGGCCTCGGGAAGCACCGGCGCATTCTCCTCAACCTTTCGGGGCTTTCGCACATGGACCCGGAAGGGGCGGGGGCGCTCGTCGCCAACGCAGTCCGGGCCCGGGAAAGGGGCGGCGGGGTTGCGGCCTGCGGCCTCACGGCCCCGCTGCGGGACGTCTTTCGCCTCACGAGGCTCGACGAGATCATCGCGGTCTTCGACGGCGAGCAGCAGGCTCTCGAAGCGGCGGATTTCTCCCCCCGGCGCGGCGTTTTCGACCCGCCCCACGAAGGCCCGCCGCAGCCCGGCTGGGCGCGTTCCGTCGAGCGGCTCTCGACGGGCCTCATCCCCGACGAGGCGATGGACATCAACGTCCGGGGCCGGGCGCTCACCGGTCCCGTCCGGGGCTTCGGGAGGCTCTGGGACAAGCGCTACCGCCTCCGCATCGAGGGCGCCTCGCCCGCCCCGCGCGAGATCGTCTCGGTCTGGAAGGCGGAGTTCGCCGATTTCTGGCCCGCGGGCAACCGCTTCTTCCCTTCCGGCGGGGCCGCGATCGCCCCCGGCACGGTGGCCGTCCTGAACCTGAGACTGCCCGGCGGGCTCGTGGTCGCCACGGGCCTCATGGTCCTCTACGTGGCCGACACGGCCTTCAGCTTCATCAGCATCGAGGGGCACGTCATCGCGGGCTGGATCACCTTCAGCTGCTTCCGCGACGGCGACGCCATGGTCGTGCAGGTGCACCCGCTCTTCCGTCCGGGCGACCCGCTCATGGAGTTTTCCTTCCGCATCGGCGCGGGCGGCGAGGAGGACCGCTTCTGGCACCGGACGCTGGGCAACCTCGCCGCGCGGCTGGGCCTCCGCGGGACGGTCGAGCAGCGCGACACGCTTGTCGACGGGCGGTTGCAGTGGGGCGAGGCCTCAAACATCCTGCTCAGCGCGCCCGTCCTGTCGTCCTTTTACATGCCCGTTTACCTCATGAAACAGGCGCTGCGGCGCTGAGAGACAACCGAAAGGTCGAAGCCCCGTGTCATTTGAGCGAGCGCATTACGATGCCGTCGTCGTGGGCGCCGGGCCCAACGGCCTGGCCGCGGCGGTCACGCTCACAAGGCGTTTCAGGCATGTCCTGCTCGTGGAGGCGGCGGACACGGTCGGCGGCGGCGCCCGCTCGGCAGCCCTCACGCTCCCCGGCTTCGTCCACGACGTCTGCTCCGCCGTCCAGCCGCTGGCCCTCTCTTCCCCCTTCTTCCGGCAGCTCGAGCTTCATCGTTACGGCCTCGAATGGATCCATCCCGAAATCCCGCTTGCCCACCCCTTCGAGGACGGCACGGCCCTGTGCCTGCACCGCTCGCTCGGCGCGACAGCCGACGGTCTCGGCCCCGACGGCAGGGCATACCGGCAACTGGTCGGCCCCTTCGCGGAGAGCCACGAGAAGCTCCTGGCGGATGTTCTCAAGCCCCTGCCGCTCCCGGAACACCCCTTCCTCATGGCCCGCTTCGGCCTGCAGGCCCTCCGCTCGGCGAAAAGTCTCGCCGAAGCGAAATTTCAGAGTGCACAGACGCGCGCCCTCTTCGCGGGGCTTGCGGCCCATGCCATGGTCCCCCTGGAGAGGGCCGCGACGGCGGCCTTCGGCATCCTGCTCGCCGTGCTCGCCCACGGCGTGGGCTGGCCCGTCGTCAAGGGGGGCTCGCAGAAACTCGCCGACGCGCTGGCGGAATGCTTCCGGCAGGCAGGGGGGGAGATCCGCACCGGTGTCGAGGTCCGCTCGATGGCCGACCTGCCCCGGGCCGAGCGCTACCTCTTCGACGTCACGCCGAGGCAGCTCCTGGCGATCGAGGGCCTCGGCCTCACGGAAGGCTACCGCGGGAGGCTCTCGCGGTTTCGCTACGGGCCCGGGGTCTGCAAGGTGGACTGGGCCCTCGGCGGCCCCATCCCGTGGGAGGCCGGAGCCTGCAGGAAGGCGGGCACCGTGCATCTGGGGGGCTCCCTCGAGGAGATCGCCGCCTCGATCCGCGACGCCCACGAGGGGAGGATGTGCCGCGCACCTTACGTGGTCCTTGCCCAGCAGAGCCTCTTCGACCCGACTCGTGCCCCCGAGGGAAAGCACACCGCCTGGGCCTACTGCCACGTCCCGCACGGGTCCGCCGCGGACATGACGGAGATCATCGAGGAGCGGATCGAGCGCCATGCGCCCGGCTTCCGGGCCCTCGTCTTGGCGCGAAGCAGCATGCCCGCCGCGGCGATGGAGCGCCACAACGCGAATTACGTCGGCGGCGACATCAACGGGGGCCTGCAGGATTGGACGCAGCTCTACAGCCGCCCCGTCCTTTCCCCGTTTCCCTACCGGACCTCGAACCCGAAGGTCCGGCTCTGCTCCTCCTCGACGCCGCCCGGCGGGGGCGTCCACGGGCTCTGCGGGTACTATGCGGCCCGGGCTCTCTGACGAGCGGGCGTGCCGCAAAGGGGGCCACGCCCACTTTTTCGTTGACACCCCCAAGGGCCTTTCTATACCCTTCACTGCATGACGGCTGAGCGGTCTTCTCGTTTCCGGTCCGCGATCCGCAGGCAGGGAGGGCCCTGAATGTACCGCATCGCCTTGAAAATGCTCATGGGGGACCGCGGC
>CAYSDD010000030.1:7038-8457 GCA_964429555.1 uncultured Syntrophaceae bacterium | reverse complement strand
ACGATGAGGTGGTCGTGCAGCGCGATGTCCATGACGCGGGCCGCGTCCTGGAGGACCCGCGTGAGGCGGATGTCCGCGTCGGAGGGGCGCACGTGGCCCGAGGGGTGGTTGTGGACGAGGATGATGGCCGAGGCCTTGTGCGCCAGGGCCTTTTCGAGGACCTTCCGCGGGTAGACGACGGCCTGGTTCACGATCCCTTCCTGGACGGTCTCGACCTGGATGATGCGGTTGCGGGCGTTGAGGCAGATGACGGCGAAGTGCTCGTCCTTGAGCCCGCCCATGGAGGCGAGGCAGTAGTCGATCAGTTCCTTCGTCGAGGAGATCTGCTCGCGCTCCTCGGCCCGCTGCCGCAGGGAGAGGGCGGCGGCCTCGCGGACGATGCCGAAGAGAACGGCCGCGTGGCGACCGATGCCCGGGGTGCCCTGCAGGGCCTCGCGATCGGCGTCGAGCACGCCCTTGAGGGAGCCGAAGCGCTTCAGCAGCTCCTTCGCCAGGGGCTTCACGTCCCTGCGGGGCAGGGCATAGAAGAGCAGCAGCTCCAGGACCTCGTAGTCCTGCAGGCCGGAGATCCCCGCCCGCTCGAAGCGGGCCTTGAGCCTGTCGCGGTGCCCGAGGTGGTGGGGTTGGCCGTTGTCCATCACGACACCGTTCTCATGGCTTCAACCGGAAGAGCCGCAGCCCCACGGCCGATGCGAGGTAAACCGCCCCGGCGATCACGATGATGGTCGCCCCGGCGGGCCAGTTGGGCCCGTAACTCAGCGCAAGACCGGCGGTCGTGAAAACGACGGTCAGGATCGCCGAGAGGACCATCATGTGCCACAGCCTCCTGGTGAACTCGCCGGCCACGGCCGCCGGCAGGGTGATCAGGGCGATGACCATGATGATCCCCACGACGGTGACGAGCAGCACGACCGTCAGGGCCGTGAGGCAGAGCAGCAGGAGATAGAACCACTCGACGCGGACCCCCCGCAGACGGGCGAATTCCTCGTCGAAGCACAGGGCGAGAAACTGGTTGTAGAAGAGCGCGCCGATGGCCACGACCGCGAGGTCGAGTCCGGCGATCAGCCAGAGGTCCCGTTCGGAGACCATCAGGATGCTCCCGAAGAGATAGCTCATCAGGTCCTCGTTGTAGCCCGGCGTCTGGGAGATGAAGAGGATGCCCGCCGCCATGCCGATGGCCCAGAGGGCGCCGATGACGGTATCCTCCCGCTGACGCGCCTTCATGCTCACCAGCCCGATGACGACGGCCGCCAGCAGGGCGGCCAGGACGGCGCCCCAGAGGGGGGTGCACCAGTCCCAGCGGTGCACCACCTGGAAATAGCGCGCCGCGCCGAGACCCCCCAGCACGGTGTGCGCGATGCTCCCCGCGATGGTGCTGATTTTCTTCGTGACGACGTAGCTCCCGACGATCCCGCAGGC
>CAYSDD010000030.1:0-6938 GCA_964429555.1 uncultured Syntrophaceae bacterium | reverse complement strand
CCGCCGGAGAGGGCCATGAACGGCCGGTCCTCGAGGTCCTCCATCTCCAGTTTTCGCAACGCATCGAGGGCGACGGCCCGGTCGTGCCTGCTGTAGGGGCCCCACCCCGTTCCCTTGCCCATTCGGCCCATGAGAACGACATCGAGAACGTTCACGGGAAACTGGGGGTCGAGCTGGACGTGCTGGGGCATGTATCCGATGCGGGTCCGCGCCCGGGCGGGACTCGTCCCGAGGACCTCGAGGGTGCCCCGCGACGGCTCCAGCAGCCCCAGCATCAGCTTCAGCAGGGTGGTTTTCCCGCCGCCGTTGGGGCCGACGATGGAGACGAACGCCTTCTCCGGGATCGTGAAACGGACATCCTCCAGCACCGGGACCCCGTCATAGGAGAAGGACACATCGCTGACGGTGACAACGTTTTTCCCGCTCATGGCGCTCAGCGCAGGCCCTGCTCGACGGCAGCGGCCGCCCTTTCGAGGTTGGCGAGGTAATCCTTCGCCAGGGGGTCGATCGGGACGACGGCGCCGCCGATCGCCTTCGCCACCACCCCGGCACTCTTGCTCGAAAACTGCTTCTGGACGAAGATCACGCGGACCTTGTCCTGTTTCGCCCGTTCGATCAGGTCCGCCAGCTGCCGGGCCCCGGGTTCCTTCCCCTCGATCTCGATGGGCACCTGGATCAGCCCGTAAGCGTCGGCAAAGTAACCGAAGGCGGGGTGAAACACGTACATCTTCCGCCCCCGGACCGGGGCGAGCGAGCGGGCGATCCGGGCATCGAGCCGGTCGAGATCCTCCCGGAAGGATTTCAGGTTCGCGGCGTAGGATTGCCTGTGGTCCGGGTCCAGGCGGCACAGGGCGTCATGGATGTTCTGGGCCTGGATCTGCACGAGCTTCGGGGACATCCAGACGTGGGGGTCGGGCGTCTCGGCGTGCCGGCCCTCCCGTGCCTTCCCGTGCCCGTCACCCCGGTGATCGTGACCGGCCAGGGTGCGGAGGGGGACCCCCTTGCGGGTATCGACGAGGACGAGGTCCCGGTGGGACCGTCCGACCTTTTGCACGAGGCCCCTTTCGAAGCCGACGCCGATGAGAAACCAGGCCTTTGCCCCGGTCAGCCGGGCCATCTGTTTCGGCGTCGGCTCGTAGGTGTGCGGCGACTGGCCCTCGCCGACGAGAACCTCGACGGCAACCCGGTCCCCTCCGATCCGCTCGAGAAAATAGGCCTGGGGGAGGATGCTCACGAACACGGTGATCCGGGGCTTCTCCGCCTGTCCCCGGGCCGGCAGCCACGGGGCCGCGACGAAAACCGGGATCAGGATCGATAGGATCGCAATCTTTTTCATCGACAATCTTCTTGACGGCCGGCGGGCTTCGTCGCCCGTCATCGGGTTCGCGCCCCATTTCGCTGCTGACAGCTCCTGCACAGTCCGGTGAAGCTGATGACGACGCTCTCGACGGCCGCCTGCGCCGGGCGGCAGTCCCGGAGCCACCTCTCGGGGGTTGCAGCGGCGGGCAGGCAGGAGAGGCTGCGGCAGCCGCGGCAGTAGAAATGGGGGTGCGTCGGGTTGTGACGGCAGGCCATTTCGTAGAAGCTCACGCCGTGATCCGTCGCGATCTCCCGGATGATGCTCCCGGCCTTGAAGGAGGCCAGGATCCGGTAGACCGTGACCTTGTTGACCCGGCTGTCGCCGCCGACCCGCTCCAGGATGTCCTTCACGCTCAGCGGGCTCTGCGCGTGCACCAGGGCCGCCAGGACGGCCATGCGCCGGGGGGTCTTCGCGAGGCCGGCCCGTTCGAGCGTGGCTCGGATGTCGCAGTGTTCCATGGCGTGCCGATGATACGATACATGCAACTCGTTTGCAAATCGTTTTTCGCGGCGCCTCCGACCGGCGCTTGCACGGGCCGTCGAATTGGGTTATGGGTGAGCAGGTCGGGGGGCACGATGGACATCCTGGAGCGGCTGGCAGGGCAGTTCGAATACTATCTCGGGCATTCGCTCCTGTTGGCGTACGTCGCGGCCTACCTGGCGGGTCTCCTCGTCAGTTTCACCCCCTGCGTCTATCCCGTCGTCCCGATCACGGCCGCCGTCATCGGTGCCCAGGGGCGCATGTCGTGGGGGCGGGGTTTCGTCCTGTCGCTGAGCTTCGTCCTGGGCCTCGCGGTGACCTACACGGCGCTCGGGATGGCTGCGGCGCTGACGGGAAAGCTCTTCGGCGCGGCCCAGACAAGCCCCCTGACGCTGGGCGCCGTCGGTGCGCTGTTTGTGCTCATGGGGCTGGCGATGCTGGAAATCGTTCCCGTCTCCCTGCAGCGTTTCGTGCCGCGGAGCCTGTCCGGGACGGGCCGCAAGGGCGTGGCCGGGAGCTTTGTCATCGGCCTGACCTCGGGGTTTGTCCTCGGCCCCTGCGCGGCCCCGGTCCTCATCGGCATCCTCGGCGTCGTGGCCGCAAGGCAGAGCGTCCTGTTCGGCGGGTCGCTGCTCTTCGTCTTCTCGCTCGGCGTGGGGACTCTGCTTCTGCTGGTGGGAACCTTTGCCGGGATCCTCTCCAGCCTGCCCAAATCGGGTGCATGGATGGTCGCCGTGCAAAAAGGATCCGGCGTCGTGATGCTTGCCGTCGGGGCCTATTTTCTGTACAGTGCCTTCATCTTCTGAACGAGAGGCTTGCCTCCGATGCATGCGATGCGACGGTTCCTGCTCCTTTCCTGCCTGATCGCGGCGGCCTGCTCGCCGGGCGCCGAAGCCCCGAAGGGCCCGCCCCCCCCGATCGCCGTCGATACCCCCGCGCCCGATTTCCGCCTCAAGGATCTCCAGGGTCGGGAAATCCGCCTTTTCGACCTGCGGGGTCGGCCGGTCCTGCTCGTCTTCGGCACGACGTGGTGCCCCTACTGCAGCGAGGAGATTCCCCGAATCAAGGAAATCTACGCCCGGGGCAGGGCCGCAAACCTCGAGGTGCTCAACATCTTCGTCAACGAGACGGAGAAGAAGGTCGCCGGGTATGCGGCACGTCACGCCCTGCCGTACCCGGTGCTGCCGGACCCGGACGGGACGGTGGCCGGGCGCTACCAGGTCCGGGGCGTCCCGATGCTCGTCCTGGTGGACCGGCAGGGCAAGATCCTCTGCCTGCAGTGCAGGAATCTCGACACCCTCCTCAAGGGCCTCTGAGCCCTGCGAACCCCGATTCCGTCACCCTCCTTCGGAAATCCTTGCTTTTTTCGAAGAAGGGCCCTATGATGCGAATGAGAATCATTCGCATATGGAACGTTCAGCCGCAGGCACAGCGCCAACGAAATCCCTGTCGCCGGGCGACCTGCCCGGGGAGCGCAGGCTCGTCCTGGTCGGCAACCCCAATGTCGGCAAGAGCAAGATTTTCTCGATGCTCACCGGGGAATATGTCGTCGTGTCCAATTACCCGGGCACCACGGTTGAGGTCAGGTCCGGCAAGGCCCCGGAGTTGGACTATGACGTGGTGGACACGCCCGGGATCACCAGCGTCGTGCCCCGCAGCGACGAAGAGCGGGTCACCCTCAAGACGCTCCTCACGGAGGGCCTCGCGGCGGTACTCCAGGTCGGCGACGCGCAGAACCTCAGGCGGACGCTGCTGCTGACGATGGCCCTGATCGAGGCGGATGTGCCGCTCGTGCTCGATCTCAATATCGCCGACGAGGCGGAAAAGAAGGGCTATGTCATCGATGCGGCCCGGCTCTCGAAGAGTCTCGGCATCCCCGTGGTGCAGACCGTCGCGACCCGGGGAACCGGCCGCGGGGAGCTGCTGGACGCCCTGCGCAGCCCCACGAAGTCCCCGCTGCGGATCGCCTACGATTCCCGCGTGCAGGAGGCCGTGGCCGGCATCGCGGGCCTCCTGCCGGAGTACCCGGTTTCCCGCAGGGCCGTCGCCCTGACGCTCCTTTCGGGGAACCCGTCGCTCGTGGACGCCCTGCCCGGGGTGCAGGCCGGGCAGAGCCGGGCGATCAGGGACATCATCGTGCAGACGCAGTCCCGTGTCCTCGAGCCCCTGTCGAGGGTGATCCTCGATGCCCGGATGGCCGTCGTCGAGAGACTGATCCGCGAGTGCGTGACGCTTCGCCGGGGCAGGGGGTTCCGCTCGCGGTTCGCGGAGCGCCTCGACCGGTTTTCGACCCATCCCCTCGGCGGGGCGCTGCTGCTGCTCGGGATCCTGTTCGTGATCTACGAGTTCGTCGGGGTCTTCGCCGCCGGGGTACTCGTGGATTGGATCCAGAACGTCGTTTTCGGCCGGTGGCTGCTGCCGCCCGTCGTCGCCGCCCTTTCCCATGTGCCTTCCGCCCCGGTGCGGGATTTCCTGGTCGGGCCCTACGGCCAGATCACCATGGGCATCACCTATGCGATCGCCATCGTCTTCCCGACGGTGACGGCGTTCTACATCGTGTTCTCCTTCCTCGAGGACACGGGGTACCTCCCCCGCCTCGAGGTGATGATCAACCGGCTCTTTTCCCTGATCGGCCTCAACGGCAAGGCGGTCATCCCGATCGTGCTGGGCTTCGGCTGCGGCACCATGGCCGCCATCGTGACGCGGATCCTGGAGACCCGGCGGGAGCGCATCATCGCGACCCTGATCCTCGCCCTCGGGATCCCCTGCGCGCCCCAGATGGGCTTGATCCTGGGGATGTTCGCCCGGATCGGGTTCGTCCCGCTCGTTCTTTTTTTCGTGCTCCTGGCCGCGCAGCTCATGCTGGCGGGCTGGCTGGCCTCGAAGCTGCTGCCGGGACAGACGACGGCCTTCGTCACGGAGCTGCCGCCGTACAGGCTGCCGGAGCTTCGCAATGTCGCCGGCAAGACGGCCTATCGGTCCTACTGGTTCATCCGGGAGGTCATCCCCTGGTTCCTGCTGGGCACGGCGCTGCTCTTTGCCGCCGATTTCACGGGGGCCCTGCAGGGATTGAAGCGGCTGCTCGATCCCGTCGTGGTGCGATTCCTGAGCCTGCCGGCGGACGCGACGGAGGGTTTCATCCTGGGGTTCCTGAGGCGTGAGTACGTGGCGGCCTATTTCTTCGACATCTACGGCAGGGGCCTGATGGACCCCCTCCAGGCCTTCGTGGCCACCATGGTGATGACGCTGTTCGTCCCCTGCGTGGCCAACACCTTCGTGATCATCAAGGAACGGGGCCTGCTCGTCGGGCTGGGCATCGTCTGCTTCGTGTTCGTCTATGCGATTGCCTTCGGCGGGGCCCTCAACGCCTTCTTGAGACTGCTGCACGTCACATTCTGAGGGGGATGGCCATGGAAGACATCTGCAAGCCCTGCAGGGGGGAGGACCTCGACGAGATCCTCGAGGAGATCTGGACGACCCTCGAGCTCCAGGGGGAGAGCCCCGCGCCGGGGTCCCGGGTCCCGCCGGCCCTCTCCGGCCAGGCGGCGCGCCTCGTCGAGGACGGGCTCGTCCGGCAGGGGGCGAGGGAGCCCGTCCTGACGGAGCAGGGGTATCAAAAGGCCAAGGAGATCATCCGGAGCCACCGGCTGGCGGAGCGTCTCCTGCATGACGTGCTCAATCTGCAGAGCGAGGAGATGGAGCACTCGGCCTGCCGCTACGAGCACATGATGGGCACCGAGGCGACCGATTCGATCTGCATCCTGCTGGGACACCCGCGCTCCTGCCCGCACGGCAAACCCATCCCCCCGGGGGACTGCTGCGAGGCCGGAGAGACCACGTTGAGGCCGCTGGTCGTGCCCCTGACCGAACTCGAACCCGGCGAATCGGCGACGGTGGCCTACGTCGGCACGCGCGACAACGCCCGCCTGTCCTACCTGACGTCGCTGGGTGTCATGACGGGACGGCCCCTGGAACTCGTGCAGAGGCGCCCGTCCTGGATCGTGCGGATCGACGAGAGCACCGTCGCCTTCGACGAGGCGATCGCGCGGGAGATCTTCGTGAGGCCCACCCAGCGCAAGCGGAGGGCCGCCAGGGAGGCGGGGCGCCGTTTCCGCTGGCGAAACGGCCGCCCCTGAGCGGAGGAACGGGTGATGGAGCATGCCCAGAAATCCTTGCGGATGACCCCGCGCCGGGAAATCATCCTGGAGATCCTGCGCGAACACGGCCACCTGGATGCCTACGAGCTTCTCGAGCTGGCCCGCCGGAAGGATCCCCGGATCAGCCTGGCGACCGTTTATCGCACCCTGGCGTACTTCCGGGAGCGGAACGTGATCCAGGGACGGAGCTTCGGCGAGGGGCACTCCCATTTCGAGATGCACGACGGGCAGACGGGAACGCACGCCCATTTCGTGTGCACGCGGTGCGGAAAGGTACGCGAGGTCAAGGGGAAATTCATCCGGGACATGGAAACCCTTGCGCAGAGGGAGAAGTTCAGGGTCACGGGGGCGCATCTCGACCTGTTCGGGCTCTGCGAGGATTGCGCGGCACGCTGAGGTCCCGGGAGCGAAGGGAGCACGACCATGGCTGCAGCCGGACGATTCGAGGAGAAGGGGATCCGGTATTTCCGGAGGCCCGGCAGGGGCAACACGGCGGACGTTCTCGAGGCGGCCGCCGCACGGGCCGAAGAGCTCGGGATCGCGGGCGTCATCGTCCCGAGCGTGAGCGGCAGGACGGCGCTCGCCGCGCGGCGCGTCTTCGGCCCGCGCGTGCGGGTGATCGCCGTCACCCACGTGGCGGGCTTCGAGAAGCCCGACCGCCAGGAGATGTCGCAAGCGGCCCGAAGGCGGCTCGAGAAGGCCGGGATTGCCGTTTTCACGGGGCAGCACGCCTTCGGGGGAGTCGGGCGCGCGGTCCGGAACAAGCTGGGCACCTACCAGGTCGACGAGATCATGGCCTTCACCCTTCGGACGTTCGGGCAGGGCACCAAGGTGGCCGTCGAGGTCGCTCTCATGGCGGCCGATGCCGGGCTGGTCCGGACGGGCGAGGACGTCATCGCGCTGGGCGGGACGTACGAGGGGGTCGACACGGCCCTGGTTCT